>CALSBN010000240.1:0-7728 GCA_943373185.1 Opitutus sp. GAS368
GGGCGTTGGGCAGAACAAGTGAGGCGGTGGCCGCGCTTGTGTTGCCGGTGATCGCGACACCGGCCCGGCGCCATTGATAGACGAGCGTCGGCGAACCACTCGCGACGACGGCCAAAGTGGCGGTCGCGCCGGCCGTGACCGTGCGCGCCGGCGGTGCGGTCACGACGGCCGGAGACAAGCCCGTGAGCACGAGCGGCACGGCCGCGCTCGTGACGGAGCCGACCGGGTTGCGCACGACGACGGTGTAATTGCCGAGGGCCGCCGCCGTGAGGTTGGAGAGAGTCAGGGTGGCGGCGGTGGCGCCCGGGATTTCGATTTCATCGCGGGACCATTGATACGTGAGGGTCGGCTGACCCGCAGCGACGACGGAGAACGTGGCGCTTCCGCCCACAGCGGCCGTCTGCCCGACCGGCTGCGTCGTGACCGTGGGCGAACCGGCCGCCGGGGCACCATCGGCCCTCGCTCGGAGCGCGGCGGCGACGCTATCAGACAGTTCGCTGAAAAACGTGTAGCCGGTGTCGGCCTGGATCTGCGCCGCCGTCGTGATGTAGTTCTGCCAAGGGTTGCTCCGGACGCCGGCGATATTGGGAATCTTGATGGCGATCACGCGCGTGGTGGTGGTGATGCGGCTGAGGGCGGTGCCGGCGCCGGCGGGAACGACCACCGCAATCTTCCAGGTAAACCCCGCGACCGCGACGCCGCTGGCGATGGTGGCGCCGGAGAAACCGCTCGGGCCGGAGATGATGAGCACCTCGTTGCCGGCAGCGGCAAGCGTGCGGCACTCGCTTTCAAAATTCGCCCACACGCCCTGATTGTTGTCGGGGGCCTGAGGAATCATGTTGGTCATGAAAAATGTGGCCTCGTTGTCGACGACCGTGACGGTGCGATCCCCCGAGGGACACATGTGGCCGCGATCAAAGCCCGAGCCCGAGTAGTCGGTCGTGAGCACCTGGTAAAATCCGGCGGGCAGCGTGGTGTCTTGGAAAAAATTGTCGGAGCGGCCGGAGGAGCCGAGGTCGGCGGTGGTGAGGTTCCAACTGACCCAGTTGGGCTCGCGCGTGGTGTTGTTGTAGGAGAGCGAATACTGGGGCCGCGCGATGAGGTAATTGGTGGTCGCGGTCGCGACGGCGGTGGCGCCGCTGGGGTTGCCGAGCTGACTCTGGAGCGCGGCGCCGATCGTCGCGCGCGCGACACCGGCGAACTGAAGCACAGCCAACGCGAGCAGGACAAAACGACGCGGGAAGTTCATGGGCGAAGCGTGGCGCAGGCGCCGAGGGAAAAGCAACTGCGGCGGCGGGCGCTACGGCCCGCAATCTATTCGACCGGCTTGAGCCCGTTGACACGAATGCACCAAAGTCCCTGACGTTATGTTGAATCGAATATTCCTCGCCCTCCTGGTTGTTTTCGCCGGCGGTTGGATCTGGGCGGCCGTTTCGTTCCACCTCCAGTCGGCCGAGGACGAAAAATTCTATGCTGCCCGCGTCGCACCATATCTGGCTGATTCGAAACGCCAGTCGGAAGCGTTCAACACGGCTCTGGAGGAACGGCGGCAGGGAAAAAAGACCCCGCTTCCGTTGTTTCAGCCACTCGACTCGAAATCGCTCACCGAGTGGATTGATCGACGAAGTAAATCGTTCGAATACAAATGGCGGGCAACCCAAGCGCTCTTTGGAATCTACGCCACGGTCATCGCTTGGATCGTCACAAATCTAATCCGGCAATTCCAGCGACAACGGCGAATCGCCGCGACAGACCGCCCGGCAGCGGCCGACGCCGGAAAGTTGATCGACGAACTTGTCCGATTGAAACGCGGATTCGTCGCAAACGGCACCGGCGGTTCAGCGCGACAAATTCACATCGACGGCGAACACTCGGTGGTGGTCTTCCGCCACTACGCTTTTGTCTCCTCGTTTTTATCAAATCCGAAGTTGGATCGGGTCGAGCTGCCTTTTCGCGATCTGCTGTCCGGTTACATTCTCCATTATCAAGGCCGGCCGTCTCTTCATCTCCGGACCACGCGGGGGAAGGTTTTGGTCAACGACTCGATCCATCCCTTTCCCACTCTTGCCGAACTGCTGCTCGACATCATCGAAGTGAATCGGAAATCACCCGCGCTCTACCGTGAGTCGCTCTCACGCGAACGCCGCATCCACACCCCGTGGTATGGATGGCTGATCGTCGGCCTCGCGGTCGCGGCCGTGCTCGCCCTGCTTTGGTCGATTCTGTAAGTCTGAAGCGAAGCCGGTCGCGTCACAACTTGACGTTCCGGCCGTTGAAATCCCGGCCTCGTTACCTCGTCCGCTACCCGGCGGGGTTCGGCGACCCCGCCCTACATCGCGTGCGTCAGCCCAACCGCGCGACGAGTTTCGCGCGGCTGTTGACCGCGAGTTTCACGAAGATCGACTGCAACTGGTTTTTGATCGTGCCCACGCCTTTGTGCAGACGGCCCGCAATCTCTTCGTTGCTCAGGCCTTCCCGCACCAGCAACGCCACCTCGCGTTCGCGCGGGGTGAGCTGGCCCAACACCGTCAGCTGCCGCTCCTGCGCCTCGGCGCTGGGTGCGCCCAACGCCGTGTGGTTGATCAACTGGGCGAACAGATACGGACGCGTGAGCAACGGGTCGTCCATCGCCACGAGGTTGAGATCGGCGCGCAAGCCGGGTTGCTCCGGATGTGCGAGCTTCCGCCTCAGACCGCCCTGCGCTCCGCCCGGAGTGAGCGCCTGCGCGTAGTGCTCCGCGAGCAGTTCCTCGTAGGTCTCCAGAAAAACCGGCGGGATCGCAAAGACCGCGCGACTGTTCATGCGGCGCGCGACGACCGGACCGAGGTTCCACATCGCGCAGGTCTCGAAGGCTTCGGGGTTGGCGAAGACGAGTTCGCGTTTCGCATTCACCAACAGGACGCCCTGGGGCAGGAGATTGATAAACTGCTGGAGCGTGCTGCGGCAGACGCGTTCCTCTTCCTGCTTCTCGATCCGCCGGAGATTGCGGTCAAAAATCGGGTGGAGATCGAGCAGCAGGTTCATCTCGCCGCGGGTGAACTCGGCGTGGGCGAACGCCCGGCGCAAAACCAGAATGCTTTTGCGCTCGCCACGTTCCCAAGTCGTCAGGCCGACGAGTTTGTCGAAACCCTCGGGGCGGAGCACATGGCGGTAAAAATCCGTGCGACGCCGCGCGCGCGGGTCGGCCGGCAGCATCTGCTCCAAGTTGTAGAGTTTGATGCCGGGGTGATCGTTGAGGTAGGCGTGCGTGGGCGTGAGCTTGGCGCGGGCCCGCCACCAGGCGACGGGCCGCAGCGAAGGCTGCGAGTGCAGCGTGAGCGCACCGGGAATCTTCTCCTGCGCATCGAGAAAGAGCGTGGCCGAGTGATGGTCGGGCAACGCCGCACCGATGAAGCCGCGCAATGCCGTCCAAAATTCCGTGACGTTGGCGGCGGTCTCGAGACCGATCACCGAGCGCTGCAACGCCGGATCATCGATCCGCAGGGCGCGGTCGCGGACATCGATGGCGGCGGCTTTCTGGGTGGCAGGCAATGCGCCCGGGAGCCAAACCCGTTTCGCCTCCGGGCGCACGGAGAAAAACGGGGCGTTGCGCGAGGGGGCGTATCTCAGGTTCTTGCACCGCGTAAGGGACTGCTTCGTGTAGGGCCTCACCTTGCGTGAGGCCGTTCCGTCTTCAGTGCCCAATACGCTGAACGGCCCGACACAAGGTCGGGCCCTACATGCGAGATCAATGAAGATACAGGCGACCCGTTCGACGGGCGCGGACCAACCCAACTCAGCGCGAATCGCGCTTTTTCTGATCCTCGACCGCTTTGGCCAAAATCGCGGGGTCCACCTTGATGCCGGCTTTGGCCAAGGCGGCGTCGAGCAGGACTTCGCCAGCCAGATAACCGATGGTGATCGCGGCGATTTTGCCTTCACGATCGATGATGAACTGGGTCGGAATACCGCCGACGCCGTAGAGCTTGCGGGAGGCGCGCTCGGGGGTGCGTTCGGCCGCGTCGTGGGAGAAGATAAAGTCGGGGTATTTCTCCTGATTCGCCTTCACCCATTTTTCGAAGTTAGCGCGGGTATCGCTCGTGCAGGAGCCGAGCACGATGACGCCCTGGTCCTTGTAAGTGGCGGCGACCTGCTGGGTGTGCGGCATCGAGGCGATGCACGGACCGCACCAAGGGGCCCAGAAATCGAGGATCACGACCTTGCCCTTGAAATCGGAGATCTTGACCGGTTTGCCGGCGAGATCGGTGGTCGTGAAGTCCGGGGCCACCGCCCCGACCTTCAGCATCTCGACTTTGGCCTCGGGCGGCGCCGGCTTCGTCTCGGCGGCGGTGAACACTTTCTTTGGCATGTCCTCGGGGGCGAGTTTCACGCCGGCGCGGAGCAGGAGATTGCCGAGCGACTCGGCCGACTGGGTGCCGGCGCCGACGAAGAAGCCGAGAAAATTCCCTTTTGCATCGACGACATAGTTGTGGGGCACGGGTGCCATCACGCCACCGGTGAACGCCATCGGAATCACCTTGGCGTAGTAGGCGCTCGAAGCCGCCTTAAGAGCTGCTTTCTCGTCATCGTTCATCTGGTCGGGAGCCTTCGCCGGCCGATCAAGAGCGCCGGCGGGATCAAACCACACCGGGAACGAAATCTTCGGCCCGTTGATGGCATACCATTTGTCAAAATCCTCGCGCTTGCCGTAGGCGCCGACGCCGAGGAAGACCACGCCCTGCGCGGCGTATTTCTTGGCCCAGGTGTCGTTGAACGCCTGCGAGGCCTCGGGCAAACCCATGCCGGCGGACCAAAAACTGAGGACGACGGTCTTGCCTTTGGTGAACTCCAAGAACTTGACCGCCGTGCCATCACTCCGCTGCGCGGTGAAATCGGGCACGGGCTCGCCGGCCTTGAGCTTGCCGTAAACCTCGCGGAACTGCGGCGCGGGATTTTTCTCGGCCTCCTTCGTGGCGGCGGCGCGGGCGAGTTCGTCGGCGGCGGCTTTCGCGAGTTGCTTCTCTCCCTCGGCGGCGATGGCGGGATCCACTTTGACCCCGAGCTTGGCCAGTGCGCCCTCGGAGCGGACGTCGCCCTTGCTGTAGCCGACGATGGTCGCGGCAATCTTGCCGTCACGGCCGATCACAAACTGCGTGGGAATGCCCACGACCCGGTAAAGTTTCGACGACGCGCGGTCGTCAAAAGTCGCGGAGCCGCGCTCGTTCGGGTCCCACGTGAAAACCATGTCGGGATACTTCGACTGATTCGCGGGGATCCATTCCTTGAATTTAGCGATCGAGTCGCTCGTGCCCGAAGCGAGAACGACGACGTCTTGGTCCTTATACTTCGCCGCGACCGCTTGCGTATGCGGAAACGACTCGAGGCACGGCCCGCACCAAGTGGCCCAGAAGTCGAGGATGACAATCTTGCCCTTGTAATCGGAGAGGCGGACTTCTTTGCCCGCGATGTTGTTCATCACGAAATCGGGGGCGACCGCGCCGGCGGCGAGCGTCGGCAGCCGGGCCGCGGCGGGCATCATGCCGCCTCCGGCCGGGGCGCCGGGCATCGGTTGGAGGGTGGCGGCGGGCATCGCGGCCCGGGCGGAATCGGCGGCGAGCATCGCGTCGAGCACGAGGGCGGCATCATCAGCGGTGAGTTTCACTTCCTTCGATTTCGCGAGCATCGCCTTGGCCAGGGTCACAGCGCGTGCGCCCATGCCGATGCTGCCGCTGACGAGCTTGCCGGTGGAATCGATCACCACCGAAATGGGAAACATGCCGACGCCAAAAGCCGTGTTGGCCACGCCCTCGGCCCAAGCCTTGCCGGCGGAGTCCCAGGCAACGACGAAACCAGGCTCGGGATTCTTGGCGCGCCACGCATCGAAGGCTTCCCGCTCGGTGGCGGCGAAGATGTTGAGGACTGCGAGTCCCTGCGCGCGGTAAGCGGCGGCGGTCTCGGCGAGCCATGCAGCCGGGCCGTTGCCAGTGCTGAAATGGACCAACAGCGGCTTGCCGCGGAAACTGGAAAGCTTGAGCGGTTTACCGTCCGCCGCAGTGACGGTGAAGTCGGTGACCATTTGACCGGCGACCACACTGCCGAGTCTTACCGGCACGAAGCTCGGGGCGGGAGCACCTGCCGCCCCGGCGGGCGCGCCCATGCCGACCATGGGCACCGTCGCACCGGCGGCTTTGGCGGCGGGCATCGCGGGGGTTTTACCGACCATCGGGACGGTCTTGGGCTCGGCGGGATTCGGCTTCGGCTCGGGCGGCATCGAGGCGAGGTCGACTTTCACCCCGGCGCGGGCGAGGGCGTAGTCGATGCGGAAATCATCACCGGGACCGCCACCGGTCTTGGTCTCGAGCAACTTTCCGTCGCGGCCGATGATGAACATCGTGGGAAACCCGGTCACACCGTAGCTGAGATTGAAGACCGAGTTTTTCCAGCCGTCTTTCCCCGCCGGATCGAACGTCATCGCAAACGCGTAGCGCGCGGCGTTGCGCGCGATCCAACCGTCGTAGTTCTCCCGCGTATCGCTTGAGGTGACGCCGAGCAACACGACGCCTTGTTCGGCGTATTTGCGCGCGATGCGGTCGAGATTGGGCATCGCCGCCTGGCACGGGCCGCACCACGTGGCCGAAACATCGAGGAGGACGATTTTACCGCGGAAATCGGCGAGGCGCACGGTTTCGCCCTTGGCGTTGAGCACGGAAAATTCCGGCGCCATCGCACCGGGCACCGGGCCTTTGGCGCCGGACGTGGAGGCTCCGGCGACCACCGGCACGGTTTCCTGCGCGGGCAGGATGGGAACGGCAAAGGATACGGCGAGCAGGGCAAGCGAGCGGTAGATTTTCATAATCGGGAGCAAAACGGAGGCGCGAGGAACAAGACGGCGGAAATCACGACGGAAACCGACGCTACCACGGGGTTCATCCCATCGCCATAGGAATAAAGTAACAAGCAACGGCGTGGAGGCGGATTTCGGCGACCCCGCCCTACCGATTCGGAGCGGGCGTTGGGCGGAGTTGAAGCAGGTCCCACTTGTTGCCGTAGAGATCGCGAAAGACCGCGACCGTGCCGTAACTCTCCGCGCGCGGCGCCTCGAGGAAGTCGACGCCGCGGCCCAAGAATGCGGCATGGTCGCGCGCAAAATCATCCGTGTGCAAAAAAAGAAAAACCCGTCCGCCCGCCTGCTGCCCGACGGCGGCGAGCTCGGCGGCGTTCTTCGCGCGAGCGAGCAGGAGACACGGGCCGGGCGCACTTTTCGCCGTCCCGTTGCCCGGGGGCGCTACGAGCACCCAGCGTTTAGCCGGCGCGAGCAGCGTGTCTTCGACCAGACGGAAGCCGAGCACGCCGGTGTAGTAGGCGATGGCCTCGTCGTAATCACGGACGAGGAGAGAAACGGCGCCGAGGTGCTGAGTCATGCCGGGAATCGAATCGGCCGGCGCCCTCACGGCGAGATTTTGTGATCTCGCGCACGGTCCCGCGGACGCACGGTAGGCAATCGAGACGCCGAATCAACCGAGCGCGGCGCGCATCTTCTCGAAGCGCGTGGTGGCGCGGTCGACCGTGTGTTTGAATTCCGTTTGATCGAGTTTCAGCTCGCGCTCCAGGCGGGCAACCGAGCCGTCCAGATAAATTTTTTCCCCGGGAATCGCGAGTCCGTGCGCTTCCGTCAACGCCGCCGCAAGGTGTAACATCACGGTGGCGCCGGCCATCGGGTCGGAGCGGGTTGCGGGCACCGGGTCGACG
>CALSBN010000241.1:0-7696 GCA_943373185.1 Opitutus sp. GAS368
CTACGCCCGGACCGCCGCTGGTTGGTGGCAGGCAATGACGGTGGGGCTGCCCGGGTTTCCGCCCACGCTCGTGTTTTTCCGCAATTCCCTCGTGAGCGATCTGCTCTTCACCGGCATCTTCGCCGGCGTGATGGAGGCCGTCGCCCTGCGACGCGGCGAGGTCAGTCTTTTCGCTTCGCGTCAGACGGCCTGAGCCCAGCGGATCATTCTCCGTATCTGGCGAGTCCAAGCCGGAACGGGGTAGGGAGCCACGTCCGTCTACGAACGCTCTTGGACGGCAGCGCCGGCCGCGTGGTTTTTTTGCGTCAGAGCAGGTCCGCCGCGAGCTCGGCGAGCTTGGAGCGTTCGCCCTTCATCAACTTCACGTGCGCCGCGAGGCCTTGGCCCTTCATGCGATTGTGGCAATAAACGAGTCCGTTGCTCCGTGCGTCGACGTAAGGATTGTCGATCTGGGACGGATCGCCGATGAGCACAATTTTTGAACCCTCGGAGATGCGCGTGATCACCGTCTTCACCTCGTGCGGCGTGAGCTGCTGGGCTTCGTCGAGAATGAAGAACCGGCGCGCGATCGAACGGCCGCGGATAAAGGCGAGTGCCTCGATCTCGACCAAGCCGCTCTTGAGCAAACGCTCGTAGGGCTTCACCGCGGGGCCGTGGTGCCCGTTGCCGCCGTGGTGGCTCACGTGGCTGGGTTGCGGCGCGTTCATCTGGGCGTGGAAGTGAGAATCGTGCTTCCCGTGTTTTTTCTTGGAGACTTTCTTGGTCGCGAACTGCGGCTCCTTGGGCGGCTTGGACGGCACGAGCACTTCGAGGGCATCGTGGTAAGGCTGAAGCCACGGACGCATCTTTTCTTCCAGCGTGCCCGGCAGGAAGCCGATGTCTTTGCCGAGCGCGATTACCGGCCGGGAGATTGAAAGCCCGTCGTATTTCGAATGATCGTCGTGCGTTTGATAAAGGGCACAGGCGGTCGAAAGCAGCGTCTTGCCCGTGCCGGCTTTGCCGTAGCAGGTCAAAATGTGGATGCTGTCGTCGAGCAGCGCATCCATGAAAAACTGTTGTTCGAGGTTGCGGGCGCGGATGGGAATGCCGCCCGGAGCCTTGACGAAATCGGGGATTTTCAGCCGCCGCACCTGGCCGTCGCCGTAGTAGCGCGCCGGCATCGTTTTCCCTTCTTCCGAGCGGAGCAGAACGTATTCGTTGAGGAAAAGCGGTTCGCCGCCGACGGTGCCGAGATCGAAAAAGCCCTCGGAGCAGAATCGCTGCAATTCGTAGAGCGAAAGGGGAATATCGCGGTAGCTGAGCTCGTCGTCGGTCTCGGGAACTTTGTCGTTCAGGTAATCCTCGGATTCCAGCCCGACCGCGCGCGCCTTCAGCTGCACGTTCACATCCTTGGTCACGAGGATCGTGGGCGGCTCGTTCTGCTCCTGCACAAACAACGCCGCCGCGATGATGCGGTTATCCTTCTTGGAAAGATCGGGCAGGATTGCCCGCAGGCGATCCATCGATGCCGACTGGCGTGAAGGATCCGAAAGATACGGATTGATGATGATGGAGAGCGTCCCGCCGTTCTCCAGTTTCACGCCTTCCAGCATGGAGCGCGAATCGGGCAACAGTTCTTGCAGGATGCGGTGGACCCGCCGCGCATTGCGCCCGCGCTCGGTGGACTGCTCGCCCTTGATGCCGTCGAGTTCTTCAAGCACCTCGACCGGGATCGCGAGGTTGTTGTTCTGAAACTTGAAGATCGATTCGGGGTCGTGCAGGAGAACATTCGTGTCGAGCACGAAGGTCTTAATTTTGATCACCACCCGGTTCCGCTGACTTGAGGCTTTCGCCCCTTTAAGGTTTTCCATCGGTTAGGAGTAACTTGTGAATAACCCTGCAAGTCTCGCTCGACTTGTCCACGCCAGACTGCGTCGTCGCTGCAAATTGTAACATCATCCGCTTCACGAGGCCGCCGCCAAAACCTTCGGCGTTTTCAAGCCAAGGACCTCGGCAACCGAGTCGCACAGGCCGACAAACGTCTCCTCGGCCAACGCCAATCGCCGGCCCTTCAGATGCGCCACGCCCCAGCGACGTTTCAGCTGTCGTGGACCCAAGGGCAGCGACACCAGCGCCCCGCTTTCCAACTCGGCCTGGGCGATCCACGGGGCCAACAAGCCGGCCCCCAGCCCGATCTTCACGAGCTCCTTGATCGCCTCCATGCTCCCGAGTTCGATCACGTTGTTGAGCGTGATTTTTTCCTCCCGGAAGTAATCCCGCACCAGGCGAAACGTGTGGCTCGACTTGTTGTAGAGGATGATCGTCTCGCTCGAAATTTGCTCCCGCGGCGGCCGGCCCAGCGACGCCCAGGGATGCAACGGCGCCACGAAAAACCGCAGCTCGTCCCGAAACAGCGGCACAAAGGTAAACTCGTCCATCGTCGGCGCGGGAGGCTCGATCACGATCGCCAAATCCACCTGACCCCCGCGCAGCAAATCCAACTGATAACCGTGGTCGCCGGGTTCGATGCGGATTTCGCACTTCGGAAAACTCTGCCGGAATTCCCGCAACACCGTCGGCAGGATGTGTTGGCACGCCGTCGTGCTCGCCCCCACGCGCAGCCGGCTGTGACCCCACTTGGAAAGCGTATCGAGCCCCGCCCGCGCCGCCTCCATTTCGCGCAAAATCTTTTCCGTGTGCCGCAAAAACTGCTCGCCCGACTGCGTCAGCATCACGCGCTTGCCTACCCGGTCCAACAACCGGCAGCCGATGTCCTCCTCCAGCGCCTTGATCGCATGGCTCACGGCCGACTGCGTCAGAAACAGGTCCTTCGCCGCCAAGGTGAAACTCCCGCGCCGGGCGAGAGCGGAGAAGGCGTGCAACTGTCGGCTGTCGAGCGTGGGCTTCATGGATGCGAGCGATTCATCGTTCCGATGAAAAACTCGGATAGCAGCAATCGCGCCACGTCGCTCCGCTGGCACGCTCCGCGCTAAATCGGGTGGCACGCCGCCGATGCTGCCAAAGAATCCGACTTTCACCGTTTCCCGCCCGCTGCGGCTTGGTTTTCTTCCGCTCACCGACGCCGCTCCGCTGGTCGTCGCCGAACACCTGGGCCTTTTCAAAGGTCACGGCCTCTCCGTCCAACTGCAGCGCGAGATCGGCTGGGCCACCATCCGCGAGAAAATCATCTACGGGGAGCTCGACGCGGTCCATGCCCCGGCGCCGATGCTCTGGGCCACCCAGCTCGGCCTCGGTTGCGCTCCCTGTGAGGTGCTCACCGCGCTCATCTTGAACCGTCACGGCAACGCCATAACGTTCTCCCGCGCCCTGTGGGACTCCGGGGTGCGCGACGCCGCCACGTTCCGCGCCTACGTCCGCAACCGGCGCAGCGAACAACCGCTCACCCTTGGCGTGGTCTATCACTACTCGTCCCATCACCTGCTGTTGCTCGGCTGGCTTCGCGATGCCGGTCTCGATCCCGCCCGGGATGTCCGCATCGTCGTCGTTCCGCCGGCCCAGATGTTTCGCAACCTCGCGGCCGGCACCATCGACGGTTATTGTGCGGGCGAGCCTTGGAACTCCCTCGCGGTCCGCGAAGGCGCCGGCTGGTGTCCCGCGTGGAGCGGCGCCCAGGCTCCCGGCCACGTTGAGAAAGTCCTCATGGTCACCTCGCGCTTTGCCAACGACCGCGCGGCCCAGCACACGGCACTCGTGGCAGCGGTCGTCGAAGCCTGCGCGTGGTGCGAAGACCCCAAGAACCGCGAACCGCTCGCCGAACTTCTGTCCGACGCCCGCTACCTCAACATGCCCGCCCGCACGATTGCGCCCGCCCTGACCGGCCGCTTCGATTGCGGGCACGGCCGCTCCGCGAACATCCCCGATTTCCACGTCTTCCACCGGGGGGACGCCAATGTCCCCACCGTCGCGAAAGCCACCACGCTCCAGGCGGAGCTCGTCGGCGCCGGCCTCCTCGCCGCCGCCACGCTTCCTCCCCAATTGGCGCGTCGCCTCTTTCGCGAAGACCTGCACCGCGAAGCTCTCAAATCCAATCCCCACCGATTGGTGGCCAACAACTGAGGCCAAACTCCCGAAGGCGTCGATTCCCCGCCCGCGACCCGGTCAGCCCGCGCGGAGGTTGAGCTCTTTGATGCCGGCGCAACCGGGGAGTTTTTGGATCCGGGCGACGATTTCGGCGCGGTGCATGAACAGTTCGTTGCGCACGACGGAGTGGGCGACGTGGACGACCAGACGTTTCTCGCGCTCGATGCGGACGGCGTTTGAGTAAGAAGCATTCGCGACGCCGACCAAGGCCGGCCAATGTGAACGAATGGTATGCTCGGCGGAGTCACGGCCGATCTGGTGCTGGGTCAGGATCGACTCGACCAAGCCGGCCAAGGGCTGGGTCGGGCGCTTTTTGGAGCGCCGGGGTTCGTCGAAGGGAATACCGCGGAAATCTCCGACGAGTTCCTCGGCGAGACGACTGAAAGGATGGGGCTCGGGAGTGGCAGACACGGCACTTCTTTAGACGGTGGGACGGGATTGCCGATGTTTTTTTCGGGGCGGGCTTGGCGCAGCCGGCAGGGGAGCGATGCCCAGGCGGTCTCGTTGCTGCTCGCTCACGCGTGCCGCGTCGGCGAGCCAAGATGGGAGACGGACCACTCGCTTACGCTCGCAGCTACGGGCTACGGGATGGTTGGGCAGGCGGGGGTGCTACGGGGCCTGAAGGAGTTCTTCGAGGGTGTGGGCGTGGCCGTTGACGAGAACGTGGCGGATGCGCTGGGTGTCGCGGATGTTTGCGAGGGGGTTGCCGTCCACGGCGATGAGGTTGGCGATTTTGCCGACTTCAAGGCTGCCGAGTTGGGATTCGAGGTGGAGCGAGCGGGCGGCGTTGATGGTGGCGGTCTGGAGGGCCTCGAACGGCGTGAGGCCGCTTTCGACATAGTTCCAAAGCTCGACGTGCAGACTTAGTCCCCAAGGAATAAACGGCGAATCGGTGCCGGCGCTGATGTTGGCGCCGGCGGCTTGGAGTTTCTTCACGGTGGCGCCGCCGTTTTCGTAGTTGCGGGAACGGGAGCCGCTGGCGGCGGCGGCTTTGGCCGAGGCTTTAGCGGAGTCCCGGAAATACTCGGGATACATCTTGAATTGGGGCGTTTCGAAGATCGACGGGTCGCGGGCGGCGACCGACATGTAGCCGCCTTGGAGCGAGAGCGTCGGTGTGATGAACATGCCGGAGCGGCTGATGATCTGGATGACGTCGTCGTAGCCTTTGCCGAGGGCGGTGTATTTGGGGGAATAGCCGCGGCGGCTGGTGGCGCCTAGGTGCTCGACGGCGTCGATGCCGTAAGCGGTCGCGGGATAAATTTCGTGTGACGAGACGCGGATGCCTTGCTCGCGGGCGAAGGCGGCGACCTTGCGTTGCATGAGATCGGGCATGCGGACGTAGGTCTTGATGAAATCGTAATCGAGGCGCTTCACGCGTTCGAGTTCCAGATCGAGGTTGGCGTCGTCGGCGACGGGGTGGGAGTAACCGTAGAAAACGCGGGTGCCGTCCATGAGCGGGCCGGTGATGAAAAACATGGGACCCGGGCGGCGGCCGGCGCGCCACGTCTCGCGTTGCTCTAGCGAAGTGGCGGGGTCGCCGCCGGTCTCGCGAAGGCCGGTGATACCGTAGGCGAGCCAGAGACGGCCGATGCGCTCGCCATAGTGCGACCAGAGGTGGGTGTGCATCTCGAAGAGGCCGGGCAAAACCGTCTGTTGCGAGGCGTCGATAAACTTCGCGCCGGCGGGGAGCGGATCGCCGGCGGGACGGATCGCGGTGATTCTATTTCCGGTGATGACGACGTCGATGTTCGTGCGAACTTCATTCTTTAGTCCATCGAAGAAACGGCCGGCGCGCACGACGGTGATGCCGGTGGCGGGGGCGTTGGTCCAAGTGAGGTCGAGCGGGATTTCGACGGCGGAGCCGGTGGCGAGATCGACTTTCTTGATGCGATCGGTGGCGAGGTAGACGATGGTTTTGCCGTCGGCCGTCCACGACGGGCTGTCGGTGAGTTCGCGGGTGTGTTGCGTGGGGGCGCCGGTGAACTTTCCGGTGGCATCGACGGCGATCGTCCAAAGCAGATCGTTCTTAACGTAGGCGACGGCCTTTCCGTCGGCGGACCAGAGCGGGCCGTTGCGGAGGCGCAGGGCAAGCGACTGGGTGGCGAAGGGCGAGTAGAGGCGGGACTTCGCGGCGGCGACGTCGATCACGTTGAACGTGCTGATGCCCTCGCGGAAGCGGGCGGCGTAGGTCTCGACGGCGGCCATGAGGGCGAGTTTGCCGTCGGGGGAAAAGGAGGGGCGACTGGGCTGAAACACGGCTTTTTGGAGCGTGCGGCTTTCGCGGGTTTCGACGTGGAGCTGCTCGGTGGTGTAAACGTGGTTGCCCGGAGCTTGGCGCATGAAGGCGACGCTGTGGCCGTCGGGCAGCCACGACGGGAGCGACTCATCCACGGGTGTGTCGGTGAGGCGGATGACCTTTTTGTCGGACAACGTCATGAGGTAGACCTCGAAGTTGCCGCTGCGGTCGGAGACGAAGGCGAGGCGTTGGCCGTCGGGAGACCAGGCGGGATCGGCGTCGAAGAAGACGTCGTCGGTGAGTTTTTGCGCCTTCGGATTTCCGATGGTGAGGAGCCAGAGATCGCCGAGGGCGGTGAAGGCGATTTGGGTGCCGTCGGGCGAGACGACGGGGGCGCGGATGCCTTTGACGGGCTTCGGTGCGGTGCCGGTGAAGTCGTGTGCTTTCGGCGTATAGTGCGCGCGGTTGACGGTGAGCGGCGCGGCGAAGGGGAGGGTGGTGACGGGGGCGCCGGCGGGGGCGAGGCTGAGGCGTTTGATTTTGCCGTCGGCGGTGTAGAGCAACGTGGCGGCGTCGAGCCAGGCGGCGCGGAAAGGAAACACGTCTTCGCCGTCGGCGGAGAGAACGCGCGTCGTGCCGGTGGCGACCTCGACAAGGTTGAGGGAAGTGGCGCCGCCGCCGGCGACTTGGTAGCTGAGAAATTTGCCGTCGGGCGACCACGCCGGGGCGTTGGGGGCCGGCGGAGGGTTTTGCGGGTTGGTGACGGGGCCGCCGAGGGCGACGAGTTTTTTCTCGGTGCCGTCGGCGGTGCGGAGGTAGATGCCGGGACCTTCGGCGCGGGTGGTCACGAAGGCGACGGTGGCGCCATCGGGCGAGTAGGCGGGTTGGAAATCGTCGCCGGGATTCTTGGTGAGCGGGGCGAGTTCGCCGGTGGCGACGTCGAGTTCCCAGAGGTCGTAGCTGCCGGCGGCGGCGCGGTCGGAGGAAAGGATTATTTTTTTGCCGTCGGGCGACCACATCGGCTCGCGATGATCGAAGGGGCCGCGGGTGTGTTGCTTCAGATCGGTGCCGTCGGGCTTGATGGTCCAGATGTGGAAATTGCCGTCGCGAAACGATTGGAACGCGAGGCGGGTTCCGTCGGGGGAGAACGCAGGTTGGCGGTCGTCGCCGAGGCCGTCGGTGATGGCGCGCGCGGTGCCGCCGACAGCGGGAAGAACGAAGAGCGTGCCCTGAAGATCGATGGCGAGAAGCTGACGGTCGGGAGAAACGGCGGCGGCGATGTTGGTGCCTTCGGAGACGGTGAAGCTGACGGGTTCGAGGCGCGGCGCGGCAGCGGAGTGCAGGACGGAAGGGAGGAGAGAAAGAGCGAAGGAGAGAAGG
>CALSBN010000242.1:0-7684 GCA_943373185.1 Opitutus sp. GAS368
TGCTCAACGCTCCCTACAGCGACTACGCGCCCTTGGCCTTGATGAATGTCGCGCGGGGACACCAAAAGCTCCGTCAGCCCGAAGAGGCGATCGATGCCTTGGATCGCATGATCAACAGCTATCCACAGAGTCTGCTTGCACCCGATGCTTACCTGAAATTGGCCCAATCCCACTCCAGCCTCGTCGAAGGCGCGTTCTACGATCAAGCCTCGACCAAGGAAGCAGTCACCTACTTTGAAGACTTCATGATTCTCTTCCCCAGCGATCCAAACATTGCCGCCGCGGCCAAGGGATTGGACAGCATGAAGGTCATGCTCGCCGAGAGCAAAATGAAGATCGGCGACTTCTACCTCTACAAGCGCAGCAATTTTAAAGCGGCCAAAGTGTTCTACAACGAAGCGATCACCGCGTATCCTGACTCAGAAGTGGCCAAACGCGCCAAGATTCGCTTGGTCGACGTCGAAGCCGGCCTCGCCGGTAAACCCGTGGGGCCTGAGGGCGGAAAGAAGAAACGGTTTTGGCTCTTCTAAGCGACCGATCTCGCGGGGCTGACTTCATGTCGTGCTTGCTTCCCGCCATCACCGTCTGCGCACTGCTGCTCAGCTTGGTTTCGGGGTGTTCTCATTACCGATTGGGGACCAGCACGCCCCTACCGTTCGCGACCCTCTATGTCGCGCCGACAACCCCGACGATTTTGCTGCCACAGGCGCAAGCGATCACCACGGCCCAGATCCGCGCTGCGTTCCTCCGCGATTCACGGATCACGCTCGTCAATTCGCCGGAAGCAGCCGACGCCATTCTCGAAGTCGAGATCAGCGATTATCGGCGGGATGTGGCCACCCAACGGCGCGACGACACCGGCTTGGCTCGTAAGTTTACTCTGAACCTGATCACGCGTTGCACCCTCAAAGACAACCGCTCCGGAAAGACCTATTTTGCCCAACGCGAGGTCTCGGCGCGACGCGATGCCTACACCTACAGCCAACTCAGTCTTCCCTCCGGCACCGACGTCAGCGGCCAGCTCCAGGCGGAATTTCAAATCTTCCCCCTGCTCGCCGATGCCTTGGCCGAAAAGGTTGCGCACGCCGTCCTCGACGTTTGGTAACCTGGCTTCGGCAGACACCAACGATGCTGCTGCCTTGCGCCATTGAGCTGTCTCCGCTTTCTATCCGGACCGTGACCCACGCTCCTATCCTCACCCCATCGTTGCTGGCCGGTGACCATGCCAACCTGTCCTCCAGCATAGCGACCGTCGCCGACCTTGGACTGAAATGGCTTCACGTCGACATCATGGACGGGCACTTCGTCCCCAATCTGACCTTTGGGCCCGAAACCCTCGCGGCCCTGCGTCGCCGCGGATCCAAACTTTTTTTCGACACCCACCTGATGCTCTCCGAGCCTCATCGTTATATCGAAGCCTTCGCCCGCGCGGGCGCGGATCTCATCAGCATCCACATCGAACCCACTTACGACCACGCCGGCACGCTTGCCCGGATTCGCTCGCTGGGCTCCCAAGCCGGGATTGTCCTAAACCCCGACACACCGGCCAGCGCCGTCGAATCTCTCCTGGCATCGGTCGACCTCGTGCTCATCATGACCGTGCAACCCGGTTTTGGAGGCCAGCCGTTCCGCGCGGACATGTTGCCCAAGCTCGCCCAAATCGCCGCCTGGCGAAAGGAGAAGAACCTCACCTTCCGCCTCGAGGTGGACGGCGGGATAGACCTCTCGACCGCTCGCGACTGCCGCGGCGCCGGAGCCGATACTTTCGTCGCCGGCACCTCCTTCTTTAAGGCCGCAGACAAACCGGCCTTCGTCGCCGCTTTCGCCCAGCTCTAGAATTTCCAGCCAACGTCCGGTCCACATCCGCGGCGAAATCCCCGCCGACACACTTCATCTCGTGCCGTCTTGGGCGATTCGCTTGGCCCTGAGGTAATTTTGACGGAACACGGCGCCGAGCTGATTCGCCAGTTTGATCTCGTCGACCTTGTTCTTCGAACCCAACGCCTGCTTCACCTCTTTGTTCGCCCGATCGTAATCCACGGCCGAAAGATCGCTCATCACCGCCAGCGCCCGCGCCCGCGCCTCAGGGGATGCCGCGTTGATCGCCCGCCAGGCATCTTTCAGTTCGGCGTGCGTATCGAGGCAGACGACCCGGATGATAAACGCCATCTCGCGAAAAATCCCGCCCGTCCAATCGCTCCGATAGATCAACTGGTCCTTTTGCACAAAAGGCAGCGCCTCCGGATCGCTCCGGAGCGCCGTAAACTCGGGATTCGCGTAGAAATCCCGCCGCACCGGCAACCGGCGCAACGCGAACCGCTCCGGCCCCCCCTCGATCCCGGGCTTAAAGTTCCAAAGCTTCTGCCCCTCCATTGAGAGCAGATACTCAATAAACAGTTTGGCCACTTCCGGGTTTCTCGCCCCGCGCAACAGCGCAACGGGATCTACCGAACTCACCGACCCGCCCGCCGGTGAAGCGTAGCCGATCCGGTCCGATATCCCGCGACGACGCACCGCCTCTTCCTGCTGCCGGCCGTAGAAATCGATGCAAAGCCCCACTGCACAGTTCCCCGCCGCCACATCAATCGGCGGCTTTTGCGACGTGTCGGTGAAGTAGCGCGCGTTTGCCCCCACGATTTGCAGCAATTGCAAGCCGGCCATCCATCCTTCGCGCACCGCCCTCGCCTCGCGCGCCTTCGGATCGCCCTGCGGATTCTCCTTCGTCATAGCGACCAAACGCCGCTGCATCTGCTGCTGGATGATATTCTCAAACGCCTTGGCGATCGAACCGCTCTTGGTCGGATCACACAGCGCCACTTCTCCCATCAGGCGCGGGTCCTGCAGGTCCGTCCATTGGCTTGGCTCGTTCGTGATCCCCAGCCGCTTCAGCGAATCCCGGTTGAAAATGATGCCGTAGGAACTCAGCACCGATCCGATCCAGCGGCCTTCTTTGTCCCAATACTCTTCACCGGCGTAAGTCCTCGGAATCACCGCATCGGTGAACCACTCCGGGTGTTTCTGCAAAATTCCACTGTCCACCAGCCGGCCGGCCCGCGCCTGTTTTTCAAAATCAAACGTGCCTCCGCCGAAAAAAAGATCGATCCCGCATGACGCCTCCGACGTCAAAAACGCGGCCCGCGCTTCCTTCACGATGGCCGGCGCATCCACCGTAAGCCGTGGATTCTGAAACCCCGCCTGCAATTCCCCGCTCCACTCCCGGCCCAGCTTCTTGGTCCAGATATTCTTAAACGAGGCGACATACTCGCCCTCCAAAAACCGCGCGATTTCACTGGTCCCGCCCAGCACCCGCCAGTCCATCGCTACCGTTCGCCCGGTGCGCGCACGATACCAATCCGAGAAGCCACGGGTGTATTCATGCCGGATGGCTTCGTTGTGCGGCGTCACGAGCACCAGCGCGTCGTCGGCCTTCGCCGCCGACTCTTTCGCCGGCCGCAACGCAAACGGCAGCACCAACGTCGCCACCAACGTCAGGATTATCAGCGTCTGCCGCAACATACGCCGATCAACTCACTAGCACGACCACATCCTCGGGCGCCGCGGTCGCGAACAGTTCGCCCCGCGACGCACCGTCCACAAATCGCGGATTGCGCTCAAATACTTTGAGCGTCCGGTCGCGCACCACAAAATCATACTGCGCGACTTCGCCGAGATAGACAAAACCGCCGATCGTGCCCCGCACCGAGTTGCGCTCGGAGAGCCGGTCACGGCTGAGTTCCCAACACTCCGGACGGACCGAGATCGTGACGTCGTCGCCGACTTTGGGCCGTAGCCCAGGATCGCCGAGCACCCCGTCGAATCGGCCGATGGCAGTCTCAACCGTCACGGAATCACCGTGCATCCCGGCAACCTTGCCAGTGATGAAGTCGGTTTCGCCGATAAAATTCGCCACCGTCTTCCGCGTCGGTCGCCGATAGACTTCCCGCGGCGTGCCCACCTGGAGAATGTGCCCGTGCTCCAGGATCGCCATGCGGTCCGAGACGGACAGCGCCTCCTTTTGGTCGTGAGTCACGTAAACCGTCGTCAATTTGAACTCCTTGCACACGCGCCGAATCTCCGTGCGCATTTCCAGCCGCAGCTTGGCATCGAGATTCGAGAGCGGCTCGTCCAGCAGCAGACAACGCGGCCGGATCACCAGCGCCCGGGCCAGTGCGACCCGTTGCTGTTGCCCGCCGGACAGTTGGTTTGGTTTCCGGTCGGCATACTGGTTCATCCGCACCGACTCCAACGCTTCGCCCACCCGCCGCTTGATCTCGTACTTGGGCACACGCCGTTCCTCCAGCCCAAAAGCCACATTGCCGGCCACCGTCATATGCGGCCAAAGCGCATAGCTCTGAAACATCATCCCGGTATTCCGTTTGTGCGGCGCCAGTCGCGTCACGTCCTCGTCGCCAAAGAGAATCTTTCCTTCCTCGGGAATGTAGAATCCGGCCATGCTGCGCAGCAGGGTCGTTTTGCCGCAGCCGCTGGGACCAAGCAGGAAGAACAACTCGCCCGGCTCGATCGTCAGGTCCAATTGATGCAGCGCCGTGACGGTCCCAAATCGCTTCGTCAGTTGCTGGATTTTGATGGAAATCATGCCGGCGTGGATCGTCGCGGAGGCAAGATTTGGCCTCCAGCCAAGTCAAAGGAATTAACCTATTTTCCCAGCGGAGAACGGATTGCTTCCGGGGACTCCGCTTGTCTCCCTCCGCCTACGCCTATGCCCACCCGACCGAAGCCGAAACCCGCCGCCATTCACCCCGACCTTGAGAGCGTCCTCTTCACCGAAGCTCAGATCAAACGCCGCGTTCGCTCGATTGCCCAGGAACTCAAGGCCACCTATGGCGACGGCGAGTTCACCATCGTTTCGCTGATCAACGGCGCGATCATGTTCACCGCCGATCTCATGCGGGAAATCGACAATCCCGTGCGCCTTGATTGCATCCGCATTTCAAGCTACGGAGAGAAGACCAAATCCGTCGGCACACCGCAGGTCGTGGCCAGCCTCACCCTCGATATTCGCAACCGTCACGTGCTCATCATCGACGACATTCTCGACACCGGGAAAACCATGAAGCTCGTTGCCGGCCTTGTGCAAAAGCTGCATCCCGCGAGCCTGCGCACCTGCGTCTTGCTCGATAAAGTGGGACGCCGCGAGGTGGAGTTCGAGGCCGATTTCGTTGGCTTCAAAATTCCCGACAAGTTCGTCATCGGCTACGGCCTCGATTTCGCCGAACGCTACCGCAACCTCCCGTGCATCGGCGTGCTTGATCCGGCCCGCATCAAATCGCCGGCGTAATGACGGTGTTTGTCGACGCCCGTCCGCTTCACCGGCGCGTCACCTCTTCCGCGCCGTCGTCTTCCCTGCGGCGCGCCCTCGGGTGGAGTAGTCCTTCGCCTCTATCTTGGCCATTTTACGAAAATCACCCGTGCGCAACGCGGTGATCTGGTCCCGCAGCAACGCCGCCCGCTCGAACTCCAAGCGATCCGACGCCGATTGCATGTCTTCTTCGAGCTCGGCTATCACCGCCGCAACGTCGTCCGCGCTCTCCGCCAACACCGGCTCATCGTCCTTGCGCCCGGAGCCGTCGTAGAGGTGCAGACTCGATTGCGCCGCCCGCTTCACGCCCCGCGGCGTGATCCCGTGCTCCAGGTTGTAGGCGATCTGTTTTTCCCGTCGATAGGTCGTGATCGCGATGGTCCGCTTGATCGAGTCGGTCTCCTTGTCGGCGTAGAAGATCACGCGCCCTTTCTCGTGCCGCGCCGCGCGCCCCGAGGTTTGCACCAAGCTCGTCTCGCTGCGCAAGAACCCCTCCTTGTCCGCATCGAGAATCGCCACCAAGGCGACCTCCGGCAGGTCCAGGCCTTCACGCAGCAAATTGATGCCGACCAGCACGTCGAAATTTCCAAGACGCAGATTCCGCAAAATCTCCACGCGCTCGATCGCGTCGATGTCCGAGTGCAGATACTCCACCCGTATCTTTGATTCCCGCAGATAACTCGTCAGATCTTCCGACAATCGCTTCGTCAGGGTCGTTACCAGCACCCGCTCGCCGGCCGCTACGGCCAGATTGATCTCGCTCTTCAGATTCTCCACCTGGCCCTTCGTCGGTCGAATCGTGATGATCGGATCGAGCAGTCCCGTCGGCCGGATCAGTTGCTCCGCCACCACGCTCGAGCACTCCAGTTCGAACTTCGCCGGCGTCGCCGAAACGTAGAGCGATTGCCCGGTGATCTGCTGAAATTCCGCAAAATTCTGCGGCCGGTTGTCGAGGGCCGACGGCAACCGGAACCCGAAGTTTACCAGCGTGCTCTTGCGCGAGAGGTCGCCGTTATACATCGCCCCGATCTGGGAGACCGTCGCGTGGCTCTCGTCGATCATCAGCAGAAAATCCTTCGGGAAGAAATCGATCAGACAAAACGGCCGCGAGCCCGCCGTCCGGCCCGTGAGTTGGCGCGAGTAGTTTTCGATGCCGTTGCAGAAGCCCATTTCCTGAAGCATCTCGAGATCGTAGCTCACGCGCATCTTGATCCGTTGCGCCTCAAGATATTGACCCTTACCTTCGAAAAACGCGACGCGCTCTTCCAACTCCGCTTTGATCGAAGCGATCGCCGGTTCGAGCCGGCCGCGGGTGGTCACGTATTGGTTCGCGGGGTAGAGATCGAACTGGTCGAGCGTCCGGATCACGTCACCGCTCACCGGCTCAAACTCGGTGATCGCATCCACCGCGTCGCCGAAGAACTCGACCCGCAAACCGTGTTCGAGGTAAGCCGGCATCACATCGACGACATCGCCCCGCACCCGAAAGCACCCGCGCTTCAAATCATAGTCGTTGCGCTCGTAACGGTTCTCCACGAGCCGTTCCAAAAAAACGTTTCGCCCCAATTCATCGTGCATCCGGATCGCGATCCGCATTTCGGAAAAGGTCTCGGGCGAGCCCAAGCCGTAGATGCAGGAAACGCTGGCGATCACGATCACGTCTTTGCGTGAAACGAGCGAGCTCGTCGTCGCGATCCGCAGCCGTTCGATCTCCTGGTTGATCGAGGAATCCTTCTCGATGTAGGTATCGCTCGACGGCACGTAGGCCTCGGGCTGGTAGTAGTCATAGTAGCTGACGAAGTATTCGACCGCGTTTTCGGGAAAGAAGTTCTTGAACTCCGAGTAGAGCTGGGCCGCGAGCGTCTTGTTGTGCGAGATGATGAGGGTCGGTCGGTCGCATTGCGCGATCACGTTGGCCATCGTGAAGGTCTTCCCCGAGCCCGTGACGCCCATCAAGGTCTGGTGCTTGTTTCCCGCCTTGATCGACGCCACCAACTGCGCGATCGCCTGCGGCTGATCACCCGTCGGTTGGTAGTCGGAAGCGAGTTTGAAGAGCATGACCTCAACCGGAAACCAGCACCCGCAGATCCGCAACCGTCAGTTCGTCCAACCGCCCCACGACCCGGTGCACCTTCCCGGCGAGCACCTCCGCCGGGTGGGTCGTCGCCACGCCCACCACCTTCATACCGCCCGCGTGCCCCGCTTCGATCCCGGCAAACGCATCCTCAAAAACCACGCAGCGCGCTGGCATCACGCCCGTCTTCGCCGCCGCCTTCAGGAAAACATCCGGATGCGGTTTCCCTTGGTTCACATCTTCCGATGTCACCATTCCGCCAAACAGCCCCTCGAAACCAAGCACCCCGA
>CALSBN010000243.1:0-7624 GCA_943373185.1 Opitutus sp. GAS368
CCGCTTTCTCGCGGCCCTTTTGTCCCGCCGGTTGATAGATGAGGAGATTGTCCTCGCGCGCATATTTTCCGCGCACGCCCTCGGTGTCGTCGAGCTGGGCGGGCACGGACCAACTCGGGACGTCGCGAAACTTCGGCGGGTCGTGCAGGATCTTGCCGATGGCTTCAGTGTGGTAGCCGTGGTTCTTGAAATGCTGCGGCAGCGTGACGACATCGGGCAGATGCTGCCGAAAGTGCGTCCGGTTATCCCAAACCCGGAGCGTATCGGGGCGGCGGCCGGTGATCACGGAAGCGCGCGAAGGGTTGCAGACGGCCTGCTGGCAATACGCGCGCGTGAAGCGTACGCCGCGCGCCGCCAGCGCATCGAGGTTCGGCGTAATTGCCACGGGGTCGCCGAAACACCCGAGATTCGTGCGCAGGTCGTCAACCGCGAGGAAGAGGACGTTGGGCCGTGGTTCCGCTGCGGTAGCGACGGAAGCCAGAAAAAGCGCGGCGAGGAATCGGGGACTCATAAACGGGTCGGGAAGCGCGCGCCGGCGGCGAGCAGCGAGGCATCTAGGCGCCGGCGCAACTCGCGGGTGCGATGCGGTTGGGACGGAGCGAGGTCGCGCTGCTCACCCGGATCGGCGGCTAGGTCGAAGAGGAGGTCCTGATCGGCTTCGTAGTCGCGGATAAGTTTCCACGGGCCGACGCGGATGGCGGACTGCGGGTGCGTGCGGCTGACGGCGAAATCGTCCGTGCCGATGCGCGCGAGGGCCTTGGTGTAGGCGGCCCCCTCGGGGTGATAGTAGGGAAAGTGCCAGACAAGTTCGCGCTCCATGTCCGCTGCCTCCTCGTCGCGCCAGAGCGGGAGCAGGTTCCGTCCGTCGAGCGTCACACCGGCGGGCAGCGGGACGCCGGCGGCCGCGCAGAACGTGGGCAGCAAGTCGGTGCCGATGATCGGCACATCGCTCGTCCCGCCGGCGCGCACCCGGCCCGGCCAGCGCACGATCCACGGCACGCGCAGGCCGGCCTCGTGGAGGTTCCACTTGCTCCCGCGGAGCGGGCCGTTGGCCGAGTATTGCGGGTGGCCGCCATTGTCGGAGGTGAAAACCACGAGCGTGTTTTCGGCGAGGCCGAGTTCATCGAGGGCGCGCAGGACTTCCCCTACCAAGTGGTCGAGGATCTCGATCATGGCGGCATAGCCAGCCCGCCGGGGATCGGCGCCGGCAGGAAGGCGGGCGGTATATTTTTCGACGAGCCACTGGGCGCGCGTGGCGATCGGATCGTGCACATAGTAGTGCGAGAGGTGCAGATAAAAAGGCTCCTGCCGATGGGTGCGCAGAAACGCGACGGCCTTTTCCGTAAGCGTGTCGCGCCCGTAGTCGCCCGCGGCGAGCGGCCCTTTTTCCCCTGCTGCCCGCGCAGAATCTCCGTAGGGATGGCTGCCAAAATCGCCTGCCCCGAACGCGAATCCCTGTTGGAGCGGGCCGTGCGTGGGTGACCAACTGAGGTAGGTGCCGGCGTGCTGGTTGAGGTGCCATTTGCCGAAAAAGCCCGTCGCATAGCCCGCCGGCCGAATCTGCTCGGCAAGGGTGACCTCAGAAAGCGCCAACTCGCGGGGATACGGCGGCGGCGATAGCGGCAGCCGTGGCGGCGGTTTCGCGCTGGGACCCTTGACGACAAATTCGAAACCCAGCCGCGCGGGCGAGCGGCCGGTGAGCATCGCGGCCCGTGACGCGGAGCAAATCGGCGACGGCGCGTAGGCCTGCGTGAAGCGGGTGCCTTGGGCGGCGAGCCGATCCAGATTCGGGGTGTCGTGCCACAGGCTGCCGGTGCAACGCAAGTCGCGCCAGCCGAGGTCATCGGCGAGAATAAAGACCAGGTTGGGCCTCGCCGGTTCGACGCCCAAGACAGGCGCGAAGCCAGCCAGAAACATCAACGGGAGGAAGGCGGATTTCATCTCGATTTAGAACTGGGTCCGGATCGCCAGACGCCAAGTGCGCGGCGCAAGCATACCGTAACGATCGTTTTGGTTGTTGTCGCCGAACAGTAGTTCGTCCGTGGCGTTTTCGAGATTGGCGGAGACCCGGTAGTTCAGGCGGCCTGCTTTCCAGCCGTAGCCGAAACCGAGATCGAGGCGTTTGAACTCGGGGATGATCCACTCCGGCTGGGCTGCTCCGGAGGTCGGCACACGCGTGCCTCGGTAGATGTAGCCGACGGTCACAAACACGCCCTTGAGCACGCCGCCGGGCTGCTCATAGCGGGCGAAACCGCTAAAGGCGTGCTGCGAGAGATTGGCGACCGTCCGCTTCGTGCGCGTGTCGAAGGCGTCGAGATAAGCGTAGCCGCCATTCAGCTGGAGCCGGCGGCTGGGGTTGAAAGAAGCGCTCAACTCGAAACCCTGTGAGGTCTGGCCGGGCGCAGATCGAAAAAAACCGACGCCGAGATCGGGCGCGGCTTCGGGGACGTTGCTTCGCTTGGTCTTGAACGCCGAGAGGGTGCCGTTGAGCACGCTGTCGAAGAGATCGAACTTCAGACCGCCTTCGTCGGTATTGCCGGTGGTCGGATCCAGCGTTTCGCCGTCGGGATTGACCCGGAAGTTGGGCTCAAAGGCCTCGCTGGTCGCGGCCCAGAGGCTCACGGTCTTTTTTGCAGTGAGATGCCAGACGGCGCCGAGGCTGTAAGTGTCGGCGCTGGTCGGAATCGCGGAAACGGCGCGGGTGCGGCGGTTGTTGACCCGTTGGTAGGTGTCCTGCGTGCGCACGCCGGCCTGCACGAAGACGCGCCCATCGGCGAGCGAGACGAGTTCGTTGAGATACCATGCCCGCGCGATGGCCTTTGTCTGCTGGTCCGTGGCCACCGGCACGGTGCCGGTCGCAGGCACCGCATAGAGCCCGTAGACCGGGTTGATGACGTCCATCGCAGGCACGGCCGCGACAGCGTTCTGGTAGAAAAGCTGGTATTCGTTGGTCTCGTCGAACGAGAAGCCGGCGAGCGCCTTATGCCGGAGCGGCCCAGTTGCGAAGTCGGCCACCAATTCGTTGCGCGCGCGGTCGGCGCGCGTGTCGGTGTTCTGCTCGCGGTAGACCCGCCGGATCGCTGCGGCAGTAGGCGTGAGCACATACTGGCCGATCTGCGGAAAAATTTCGCTGAATTCGGCGTTGTAGGTCTCGAATTGGTATTGGGAACGAAAGCTCAGTGCGCGGTTGAACTGGTGGCGGAAATCGTAACTCGATAAAGTCTTCTCGACCGGACGTTCATCGAACGGTTCGCCGAACGCGCTGCGGATCGGGATATGCACGGACCCGCCGCCGGTGAGATTCACGCGGCCGGGCACGCCGTTAACGACGGGATGCGCAAAATTGCCGGTGAGGTTCGACTGGTGGTAGGTGAAGGCGACGTCGAGGTCGGTGCGCCGACCGAGAGGGATCGAGAACGTGGGCGAGTAGAGGACCTCGTCATTGCGGCTGTTGCGCTTGAAGGTGTGACCCTCCTGCCACACCGCGTTGAAGCGGTAGGCCAGTTTGCGCTGGGCGACTTTCAAGCCGAGTGGCCCGCCCGTATCGAGCTGGGCGCGGCGCACCCCGAAGTCGGCGAACGTCGCCGTGACGACCGTATTGAAAACCGGCCGTGCACGCTTCAATACGCGGTTGATCGTGGCGCCCCCCGCACCTTGGCCGTAGAGGATGGCGGCCGGGCCCTTGAGGATTTCCACGCGATCGACGTTGGCGGTGTAGTTGGGACCAAAGGTGTTTCGCTGCGGCAGGCCGTCGACAAACGTGGCGTTGACCGTGAAACCCCGCGAAATGAAAGAGCCCCGATCCGGCTGCGCCGGCACAAACGTCGGATCGAAATAGGTGAGCGGAGTAAGATCGAAAGACTGCGTGTCCTCGATGAAGAGATCGTTGAAAACGCCGATCGACTGGGGCGTATCGGCGATCGGGGTGTTGGTCCTGGTCGCACCGATCGCGTTGGTGGCCTTGTAGCCCTTGTCCTGGGTGGTGGAAACCTCGAAGGCGGAAAGCTGGACGGGGTCTTCCTTGGGGGCCGGGCGGACAGATGCGGGGGGGATGACAGGGGCCGGGGCGGTTTGGGCGACAACGTCGAAAACCGGCGAGAGAGCGCACAGCACGATGAGACGGGGGATTTTTATTAGCAGCATGGGGAGCAGGGTTGAGGGCGACCTCCTTTCAGGACAGACGCATCAGGCAACGTCCTTACGGGAAACCGATAGTGCCAAGACTTTGCCGCCAGAGTCGCATCGGACAACCGCAAGGCACTGGTTCTTTTTAACGGCCAGCGGCGTGCGCCTAGTCCTTCTTGGCGCCGAGTTGGTGGCCGTGCTGCACGGCGGCGGTGCCGCCGCGGTTGTTCAGCTTGTCCAACACCCCGGCCAGGCGGCGGCGTTTTTCGTCCGTCTCCGCAAACATTTCCAACTGCCCACGACCGTCCTCGACATTGCTGAATCGCACGCTCACGAGGCGCAACGGAAGCCGCTTTGTCCACGCCTCGCGCAGCAACGGGGCGACCAACGGATAAAACGGCGCTTCCAGATCCGTCGCGTCGGCCAAACTTCGGCCATGCGTCTCCTGCGTGAAATCGGGGTAGCGCACCTTAACGGTAATCGTCCGCACGCGCTTTCCGTCGGCCCGCACCTTGGACAACAACTCGTCGATCATCCGCTTCGCGACCCGCTCGATCACGGCAAACTCCCCCACATCTTCGCCAAAGGTCTCCTGTTGCGAATAACTCTTCGCGTCCTCGCTCTCCGTCTCCACCGGTCGGTCGTCGATCCCCCGGGCCATCGCGACCATCTCCCGCCAGCCGGAGCCAAACGCCGCCTTTAGATCGGCCTCGCTGCGCACCAGCAAATCCCCGATCAGCCTAAACCCGCACTCCGCCAACCCCGCTTCCGTTTTCGCGCCGACACCCGGCAGTTTCCCGAGCGCGAGCGGAGCCAAAAATCCCGCCTCCTCCCCTCGCGCCACCACCACAAACCCGCGCGGCTTCCTCAGCTTGCTCGCGATTTGCGCCACCAACTTGTTCGCGGCGATTCCCATCGAAACCGTGATCTGCAACTCGTCCCAAATCCGTTTCTGCAACTTCCGCACCGTCACCTCCACCGCCTCCGTCGTCGTCAACCCGCACGGCCCCAGATCCAGATAACCTTCGTCGATCGAGTTCCGCTGCACCACCGGCGTCAGCGTCTCGCACAGATCAAACATCCGCCGCGACACTTCCCCGTAAAGCCCGCTCGTGTGCGGGATCATGATCAGATCCGGACACACTTGCCGCGCCCGCGAAGTCGGCATCGGCGTGTAGACGCCGCAAGCCCGCGCCTCGTAGCTCGCCGAGGAAATGATGCCCCGCTCGGTCCCACCAACCGCGCACTTGGTCCCACGCAACTCCGGCCGCCGCGCCTGTTCGCATGCGACGAAAAACGCGTCGGCGTCCAAATGAACAATAAGCGGCGGCACTCCCATCCCGCCACGATGACCTCCCGCCCGCCCCTCCCGCCAAGCCTTTTCGGCCCGCCCGCGAGTGTCACTCCACGGGTGACACTTCTCCGGCGCTCGCCCCGATGGCGCGCACCGCCACCAACCGCACCACCGCGCGGTTTTCGGTCCGGGATTCCGCCATCGCCACGCCGAAAACAGCCTCCCAATCGTTCGCACCCTCGGCGTCCACCAGCACCTGCGCCACCTCCAGTTCGCCCACGGCCGCCGTCGCGACGACCCCATCGGTCACAATCACGCCAAAATGCGTGTGCTTCGCCGAGCGCCCTTCCGGGTCGAGTCGGAACCGCCCCCGCGCCTCACCATATGCCGCAAACATCGCGCTCTCCGCTTCGTGCTCATCGTCCCATGATAGCGCCCGCTGCAACTGCGCAAAAATCTCCGCCCGCACCAGCCGCCGAAACGCTTTTTCATCCCGCGTGACATCAAAACTCGCGGGCCGCGCCGGCTTGTCCGCGCCGTCCGTTTCCACCGCCACCCACTCCGGATTCTTCAGCCGTTCCCATTCCTCCAACAAACTCGCATCAACCCCGCGGATCAGTTCCCGGAAATACACCTCCATCTCCGCGACTTCCTCCGTCTTCGCGCTGTCCGGCACCGTCTGCGCGAGCACTTTCCAGACCTGTGTGAGATGCCTCAGCAGCAGACCCTCCATCCGCTCGAGCCCGTAGTCCTTCACGTAGTCGGCAAACGACCGATACCCTTCAAACATCTCCCGCGCGATCGACTTGGGCCGCACGTTCTCACCCTCCACCCACGGATGCGCCGCCGCGAACGCGTTGAACGTGTCGTATAAAAACTCCCGCAACGGCTTCACGTGTTCCACTTCCTCGAGCTTCGCGATCCGCTCGTCATACTCCACGCCCGCCGCCTTCATCTCCGCCATCTTCTCCGTCTTCAACCGGTCCAATTGCCGCCGCAGAATCGCCTCGGGGTCCTCCACGATCGCCTCGCACAACGTCAGCACATCAAACGGATAGTCCGCCGACTCCCGCTGCAGCAGCGGCAGCGTATCCAACAGATACAGCGACAGCGCCTGATGCAGCGAAAAGTCATCCTGCAGTTCCACGTTTACCCGCAGCTTTCTTCCCGATCCGCCCGGCCCGCGCTCCCCCTTGGGAATGATCGACACGATCTTCCGGTCGATCAGCGCGCGAAACAACTGCCACGCCCGGTCCCGCAGCGCCTTCTTGCGATTCGCCGATTCGTGAGAATCCCCGATCAACCGCTGCATCGCCCGACACCCGTCGCCATCCCGCCCGAGCATCAGCAACATCATCCCGTGCGTTACCGCGAACCGTGACGTCAGTCCCTCCGGCGGCGCGATCTGCAGCCGCTCAAACGTCTTCGCGTCCCAGCCCACGGCGCCCTCGGGCGCCCGCGCCTTCACGAGTTTCCGCAACTTCAGCGGATTGCCCGCCAGCTTCTCCTCCGCGCGCTTGTTTTCAATTATGTGCGCCGGAGCCTGCGCGATCACGTAGCCGCGATCATCAAAACCCGCCCGCCCCGCCCGTCCCGCGATCTGCCGAAAATCCCGCACCGCCAACACCGCGGCCTTCTTCCCGTCGTATTTCCAAAGCTGCGTAAACAGCACGGTGCGGATCGGCACGTTGATGCCCACGCCGAGCGTGTCCGTGCCGCAGATGACCTTGAGCAGCCCCTTCTGCGCGAGCTGCTCCACGAGGATTTTATACTTCGGCAGCAATCCCGCGTGGTGCACGCCCACGCCGTGCCGCAGCCAGCGTTTCACTTCTTTGCCATATGGACTGTTGAACTTCACCCGCTCCAGCTCCGTCGCGATCGCCGCTTTCTCGTCCTTCGAGCACACATCGAGGCTCATCAGGTCCTGCGCCGCCTCCGCCGCGTCGCGCTGCGTGAAATGCACGAGATAGACCGGCGCGCGCTTTTGCGTGAGCACTTCCGCCACGCGCTCGGTCAACGGCGTCTCCGAATACTCAAACGTCAACGGCACCGGCCGCCGCTCGCTCCGCACCGTGAGGCTAGCTGCGCCCGTCACCCGCGTGAGTTCGCGCTCAAAAAACTCCGTCGCGCCCAGCGTGGCCGACATCAGCAGAAACCGCGCGCCCGGGAGCGTGAGCAGCGGCACTTGCCACGCCGTCCCGCGAT
>CALSBN010000244.1:0-7393 GCA_943373185.1 Opitutus sp. GAS368
CACAAGCGGGAGCAAGCGCTCCAGTTCGTCCGTCGGCGTCAACGCGTTAAGCAGATCCTCGGCAATCCGTCGCTCGTTACCCTTGAGCCGCTCCGCTTCCGCCCGGCTTAGCCACCCGCCGCGTGCGCCCAACACCCGTTCGCGCCCCAGCGCGGCGCTTTGCACCAGCTTCCCCTCGGACTCCGTTTCCAGCACCACCCAACCGTCGGCGTCGGCCCGTCCGCGCATCGGCGCCACCTTGAACGGAGCCCCGGGCAACTCGGTGGTCGTCGTCCAAGCGTAGTTCGGCGCCGCCCTCAACGCCTGCACGCCGGCCATCAACGGCTCGGATGGCTCAGCCACCACCGCCGCCTGCGCGAGCACGCCGGCGGTCAAAAACATCAGAACGGTTCGTCTCTTCATAATAATTCATACGTGTGTATTAATTAAACGACCGTTGTTCCAAGAAAAAAGTGCTTCACGAAATTTCCCCGGCCTAGCGGCTTGGAATCGGAAACGGCAGCGGTGGCCGATCTTTCTCCGCCACCGCCGGGGCGCTCGACAGTGCCGCCGAGATATAGCGGATCAGCTCCTTCAGCGCGTATTCGAAAAACACCGGATTCTCCCGGACCGCCGCCGGCAGGCGGGCAAATTGCCCCGCCGAAATCAACACCGTCCCCATCGTGAAAATCTGCCGCAGCAAAATCAGGTCGGGCGGGATCTTGGGCAGCGCCCGGGCCAACGCCCCGACAAACACCTCGACCTGCGGCCCCATTTCCTTGTGCAGCACGTGCTGCATGAACGGCGGCGGCATGAACAGATTCCGGGCGAGCAGCGCGGGAAAGTTGGGATACTTGAGCACGGTCTGAAACGGCGGGCGCACCATGCACTCGACGACGATCTCGACCGGGATCGGCTTGCCCTTGGCCTTGGTCTCGGCGTCCCGCAGCAGTTGCATGCGCTCGGCGTTGGTCGGCCGGAAACGCCGCATAAACGCCTCCACATACAACGCCTCCTTCGAGCCGTAATGATAGGTCGCGGCCCCGAGATTGACCCCCGCCTCGGCGGCAAGCGCCCGCATCCCGACGCCGTCAAAACCGTGCTCGGCAAACAATCGCTCCGCCGTGTCGAGCAACCGTTCGGTCGTTTCGCGATCATCCGCCGATTTTTTCTTGGACGACGTTTTCAAATTCAACGGTGGGGCATACGGGCGGGCGATTTTCCCTGTCAAGAAACGACTCGTTGCTCCGCCCCGGATCCGCGGGCCACGCCCGTCGCCGCCCGCACCTCGTGCCGGCGCCGAAACTCCCGCGGCGTTTGCCCCGTGCTTTTTCGAAACTGCTGGGTGAACGCGCTCTGGTCGCAATAGCCGAGGCTCAACGCGATCTCCGCGATCGGCGCCGGAGTCCGCATCAACGCGTCCTGCGCCGCCTGCACCCGGGTCTTCGCCAAAAAATCGCGCACGCTCAGCCCGAACGCCCCGCGAAATTTCCGGTGCAGATGCCGCGCCGAGACTCCGCCCAACTTCGCCAAACGTTCGGCGCTCAGGTCTTCGCCCAGATTTTGCCGGATGTGGTCGATCACCGGGCTCAGCTCCGCATACGGCGTGTGCGCGTGCTTCATGCCCTCGTAACTTTGCAAAATTCCCGCCAGCCCGATCACCTCGCCCGCCCGGTTCCGCAGCGGCACCTTGGTCTTCACGAACCAGTCCAGAATCCGTTGCTCGTTATACCACACCGCCACGCGGTTCAGCAGCGGCCGGCCGGTGCGCATCACCGCCTGATCGTCCCGCACAAACATCCGCGCGACATGCGCGGGAAAATACCGCTCGTCCTTCGTTCCCACCAATTCGTCCTCCGTCACCCCGAGCCGTCGGAACAGCGCTTCGTTGCCCCACATCAGCCGGCTGGCGCGGTCCTTCACAAAAAAATAGACGCCCGGCACTTGGTTGAACAGCTGCTGCATCGGCGCAAACGCCTCGACCTGCGCCAAAAACGCCCGCCGTTCCGCCGCCGGCCCGTCCGTCGCGACTTTTTTCTTCATGTCCGCGTTTCAACAACCATTGTCCGATTCTCACAAGACCGTTTCCCGCCCCGCCCCTATACTTCCCGACCCTGTTCCCCATGCCGCATCCCGCGTTTCTCGACTCCACCGATCCGGCGATCTACACGCTTCGCACCACCGCGCCCGGCCCGGCCGGCAAGCTTCCGCTCACCGCGCAGATGCTGCGCAACGCCACCAGCGGGCACATCTTCGGCATGACACAGAACGCCGGCATGGGCTGGGACCCGCGCAAAATGCTCGGCAAAGAGTTCCTCATTCTCAGCACCCAGGGCGGCATCCGCGCCCCCGACGGCACGCCCGTCGCCCTCGGATACCACACCGGTCACTGGGAAGTCGGCCTGCTCATGGAGGAAGCCGCGCGCACGTTCTCCGCCCACGGTGCGACGCCGTTTGCCGGCTACGTGAGCGATCCTTGCGATGGTCGTTCCAACGGCACACCCGCGATGCTCGACAGCCTTCCCTACCGCAACGACGCCGCCACCGTGTTCCGCCGCCTCATCCGTTCGCTGCCCACCTGCCGCGGCGTCGTCGGCGTCGCCACCTGCGACAAGGGTCTGCCCGCGATGATGATGGCCCTCGCCGGCACGAAACATCTCGCGAGCGTCCTCGTGCCCGGCGGCACCACGCTCCGCACCGAAGAGGGCGAAGACACCGCCAAGGTCCAAACCCTCGCCGTCCGTTTCGCCCAGGAGGAAATCACGCTCGATTACGCCGCCGAGATGGGTTGCCGCGCCTGCGGTTCCCCCGGCGGCGGCTGCCAATTCATGGGCACCGCCGCGACTTCGCAGGTCGTCGGCGAGGCGCTCGGGATGTCACTCCCGCACTCGGCCCTCAGTCCTTCCGGCGCCGCCATCTGGCGCGACATGGCCCGCCGCTCCGCTCTCGCCGTCATGGCCATGGAGCAAAAGGGGCTCACGCTCGCCTCCATCCTCTCCGACGACTCGTTGCACAACGCGATGGTCGTCCACGCCGCCGTCGGCGGCTCCACCAATCTCGTCGTCCACGTCCCCGCCATCGCCCACGCCGCCGGCCTCCGCCGGCCCACCGTCGACGACTGGGCGCGAATCAACGCCCTCGTCCCGCGCCTCGTCGACGTCCTCCCCAACGGTCCCACGCACTTCGCCACCGTGCAGGTCTTCCTCGCCGGCGGCGTCCCGGAGCTGATGCTCCACCTGCGCGACCTCGGCCTGCTCAAACTCGACGCCCTCACCGTCACCGGCCAATCCCTCGGCGAAAATCTCGCATGGTGGGAAAAATCCGAGCGCCGCGCCCGCCTCCGCGAGAAACTCCGCGAACTCGACCGCGTCGATCCCGACCGCGTCATTCTCGCACCGCCCGCCGCCCGCGCCATCGGCATGACCAGCACCGTTTCGTTCCTCCGCGGCAACCTCGCCCCCGAGGGCGCCCTCGTGAAGAGCACCGCCATCGACCCCACGCTCCTCGATGCCGACGGCGTTTTTGCCCACGAAGGCCCCGCCCGCGTTTTCGGTTCCGAGCAGGCCGCGATGGTCGCGATCAAATCCCGCGGCCCCGACGCCCTCCGCCAAGGCGAGATCGTCGTCCTCATCGGTCTCGGCCCCGCTACCGGCATGCCCGAAACTTACCAGGTCACCTCCGCCCTCAAATATCTGCCGAAGGCCAAAGGCGTCGTCCTTCTCACCGACGGCCGTTTCTCCGGCGTCTCCACCGGCCCGTGTATCGGCCACATGAGCCCCGAGTCCTGGGCCGGCGGTCCCCTCGGCAAACTCCGCGACGGCGATCGCCTCCGCGTCCACATCGACACCCGCAAACTCGAGGGCTCCGTCAATTTCATCGGCTCGCACGCCACGCCGGAACTCGCCGCCGCCGAACTCGCCGCGCGCCCGGTGAGTGAGAAACTCGTCCCCAATCCCGTCGTGCCCGCCGACACCGATCTCTGGGCTGCCCTCCAGAGCGTCAGCGGCGGCAGCTGGGGTGGCTGCGTCTACGACACTCCCCGCATCAAAGAACTCCTCGCCCAAGGTCTCGCCCACTCTCCCGCTCCAAAAAAATGATCCTCCTCCACGCCGCCCCCGATCACCTCGTCGCCGTCTCCGCCGGCCGCACCGTCCGCCTCGATCTCACCCTCGACGCGCTCTTCGTCGCCGCCGATCCCGCCGCACTCCTGCGCTCGCTGATCGCCACCGCGCCGGCCGCCACCCTGCCCGCGCACCCGCGCGCGCCTCTGCAATCGCAGGAAGTCTGGGCCGCCGGCGTCACGTATTTCCGCAGCATGACGGCCCGCAAAGAAGAATCCAAAGACTCCGGCGGCGGCACGTTCTACGACCGCGTCTACCACGCCGACCGCCCCGAAATCTTTTTCAAATCCACGCCGCACCGCGTCGCCGCCCCCGGCACACCCGTCCGCATCCGCACCGATTCCAAGTGGAACGTCCCCGAGCCCGAGCTCACCCTCGCGATCAACTCCGCCGGAAAAATCTTCGGCTACACCATCGGCAACGACATGAGTTCGCGCGACATCGAGGGCGAAAACCCCCTCTATCTCCCGCAGGCCAAAGTCTACGACCGCTCCGCCGCTCTCGGCCCCGCCCTCCTAGTCACCGACGAACCGCTCCCGCCTACCACCGAAATTTCCATCGAGATCCGCCGCGCCGGCGCCGCCGTCTTCACCGGCGCGACGACGATCAGCCAGATCAAGCGCACCTTCGTCTCGCTCGCGGAGTTCCTCTTTCGCGACAACTCGTTTCCTCAAGGTTGTTATCTCATGACCGGCACCGGCGTCGTCCCACCCGACAACTTCACCCTGCACTCCGGCGACGAAGTCCGCATCACCATCGCCCCCATCGGAACCCTCACCAACTCCATCGCCTAGTCTACCTCTCCCTCTCTCCCTCCCTCCTTCTCTCCTTCTCTCCTTCTCTCCCTCTCTCCTTCTCTCCCATGTCTTCCTCCCTCCTCGGCCTCAGCCTTCTCGCCGGTCAAACCGGCTCCACCGGCGGCACCGTTTTCCACGCCGTCAATCCCGCCACCGGCGAAAATCTCGCGCCCGACTTCCACGAGGCCTCCCTCGCCGAAGTGAACTCCGCCCTCAACGCCGCCGCCGCCGCCTTCGAAATCTACCGCGCCGTCCCAGCCGAGAAACGCGCCCAGCTCCTCGACACCGTCGCCTCCGAGATCGAAGCCCTCGGTGACGCTCTCCTCCAACGCGCTCACGTCGAAACCGGCCTCCCGCTCCCGCGTCTTACCGGCGAGCGCGCCCGCACCTGTGGCCAGCTCCGCCTCTTCGCCACCGTCGTGCGCGAGGGCTCGTGGGTCGACGCCCGCATCGACACCGCCTTGCCCGATCGTCAACCGCTCCCACGGCCCGATTTGCGCCGCATGCTGATCGCCCTCGGCCCCGTCGTCGTCTTCGGCTCAAGCAACTTTCCCTTCGCGTTCTCCGTCGCCGGCGGCGACACCGCTTCGGCCCTCGCGGCCGGCTGTCCCGTCGTCGTGAAGGCCCACCGCGCCCACGCCGGCACCGCCGAAATGGTTGGCCACGCCGTCGTCCGCGCCGTCGCCGCCTGCGGCTTGCCCGCCGGCCTATTTTCCCTCGTGCACGGCGGCGGCTCGACCGTCGGCATCGCGATGGTCAAACACCCCGCCGTCACCGCCGTCGGCTTCACCGGCTCGCACGCCGCCGGCCGCGCGCTCTGTGACGCCGCCGCCTCGCGCCCGCATCCGATTCCCGTGTTCGCCGAGATGAGCAGCCTCAACCCCGTCTTCCTCCTCCCCGGCGCCCTCCGCGATCGCGCTCCCGCCATCGCCACCGGCCTGCTCGGCTCGTTCACGCTCGGCGTCGGCCAGTTCTGCACGAAGCCCGGCCTCGTCTTCGCTCTGCGCGGCGCCGACACCTCCGCCTTCCTCGAAAAACTCACCGCCGCCGTTCAGGGCGCCGCCTGCGCCACGATGCTCACGCCCGGTATCCGCACCGCGTTTTTGGAAAATCGCGCCGCAGTCACCGGGCTCGCCGGCGTCACTCTACTCGCCGCCGCCACCGCCGCCCCCGACGCCAAGAAAACCGAGGCCCAGCCCAGCGTCGCCGTCACCACCGCCCAAAATTTCCTCGCCCACCCCGCCCTCGCGACGGAGGCCTTCGGCCCGTTCACCCTCGTCGTCACCGCCGAAAACTCCGCCGAACTCACCGCCTGCGCGCGCGCCCTCGAGGGCCAGCTCACCGCCACGCTTCACGGCAACGCCGATGACCTCGCCTCCGCCGCGCCGCTCGTCGCCCTGCTCGAACAAAAAGCCGGCCGTCTCGTCCTCAACGCGTTTCCCACCGGCGTCGAAGTCAGCCCCGCGATGAACCACGGCGGCCCGTCGCCTGCCGCGAGCGACACGCGTTTCACCTCCGTCGGCACCGCCGCCCTCCTGCGATTCGCCCGCCCGATCTGCTACCAGAGCTTCCCCGCCGCACTGCTCCCCGCGGCGCTGCAAGACGCTAACCCCCTCGGCCTCATGCGCCTCGTTAACAACCAGCGAACCACCGCTGCACTGTAAAACTCCCCATGCCTCCCCGTCTCCCCGTCTCTCCTTCCCTCCTACTCTCCCTCTCTCTCCTTCTTCCCCTCTCCGCAACCGCCGCCGAACCCGCCCCGCGCTCACCCGAAACCATCGTCGCGACGTTCTGCGCCGCCTGTCACGGCGCGCAGCTCACCGGCGAACGCGCCCCCAGCCTGCTCGACGACCGCTGGCTCCACGGCTCGGACGATGCCTCCGTGCTCCGCAGCATCGCCGAGGGCTTTCCTCTCCTCGGCATGCCCGGCTACGGTGCCGTTCTTTCCACCACTGAACAACGCGATCTCCTCGCCTACCTCCGCCGTCAGGCCGCCGAATTCGCCGCCGGCCGCATCGCTCCGCCGCCCGCGCCGCCCGCCGAGGCGATTGAAAGTCAGCTTCACTCGTTTCGTATCGAAACCCTCGTCGAAGGTCTCGAACGCCCTTGGGGGTTCGCCTTCCTTCCCGACGACCGCATCCTCGTCACCGAGCGCCCCGGCCGCCTCCGCGTCATCGAAAACGGCCGGCTGCTGCCCGCGCCGATCACCGGCCTCCCGGAGATTTTCGTCAAGCAAGACGGCGGCCTGCTCGACGTCATTGCCCACCCCGACTTCACGAATAACGGCTGGATCTACCTCGCCTACACCGAAGCCGGCCCGGTCGAGCGCACCTCCATGACGGTCGTGATCCGCGGCCGCATCCGGGAAAACCGTTGGACCGACCAAGAAACAATTTTCCGCGCCGACCCCAAATTCTACACCACCGACACTTCGCACTACGGTTGCCGCTTTCTCTTCGATCCCACCGGCCATCTCTTTTTCACCATCGGCGATCG
>CALSBN010000245.1:0-7317 GCA_943373185.1 Opitutus sp. GAS368
TCCCGTCCGCCGCCAATCTCACCCCCACCCCGCCCCGCGGCGGCAACCCCACGAGCCACCCCAGAAAAACCAACTCCGCCCCCGCGAGAACGCCCACGATCACCGCGATCCGCCACCCGCTGGTGCGCTCTGTTCCTTCCACTCTCGGCTCAAAACTCTCCGCTCTCTCCTCCCCCTCCGGCCACCACCTCCGCAGCGCCTCGGCCGCGAGCAAGACCCCGCCCAACACCACCACGAACACCAAAAATCCCGCCCACTCGTGCACGCGTTCGCCCGCCTGCTGGCCGAACCATTGCCCGGCAAACACCACCGCCGCGATCCTCACGACATTGCCCAAATAAGTGAGCGGCAAACACAGCGCCCAAATCCCCAGCCGCCGACCCCACCCGCGAAAATTGAGGTAACCGATCAACAGCGTCAGCGCCGCCAACGCCATCAGCGACCGCACGCCCGAGCACGCCGCCGCCACGTCGTATTGATAGCTCCCGTCCGGCGCAAAGAGCTGCGTGCCGTTCTGCACGACCGCAAAGCCCGCGAGCCGCGCCAGCCCCGCCGTCGCCTCGATCACCCAAAGCCGAAGCCAGAATCCCACCGAATCCAAAACATTCACCGGCACCGCAAACAGCATAAACGCCAAGGGAAACGCCGCGGCCCGTCCCCACCGCCGCCCGCCCGCCAAAGTCATCACGCCCCACGAAAACAGCAGCAGCGCCACGATCGACAACCTCGCCTGCTGCGCCACAAAGCCCAGCGCGTGCAACCCGAGCCCCGCCACCATCGCCGCCAGCGCACCTCCTGCCCATTGCGCCTCCTCCCTCGCCCCTTGCCCCGCGCGCAGCGCGCGCGTGAACAACCACCCGCTCAAAACCAAGATCAACGGCCCATGCTCCGTCTCCGACCCCACGTTGAACCACTGAAATCCCCACCAATAAAACAATGACGCCGAATCGATGTAGCCCCGGTTCGCATTCCCAAAAAACTGGAACACCGCCACCGCCGCGACCGCGCACACCGCCGCCGGCCCATAGCGGCGGAGAACGTGCGCGTGGCGTGTCATCGTCCCGATTGAGAAACAAACTCCGCCCGCTTGGCAAAACCTTCGCCATGCCCGATACCCCGGCATTCCGTGCGCGACTGCCGCGACCCGTGCCGCTCGGGATCATCGACGACGCCACGCTGCCGAAAGAGAAACCGACGCTTAACGACGGCCTACTCGGCTCGGCAAACCTCCTAGGTTCGGCTCTCTCGGATCATCGGCTATGTTTCTGCGTGCCTTGTCTTATCCACTTAATGCCCGCCGGTTGTTTGTGAACTTGGAAAAAACCCTCCAACAATCGGAACCCTTGCTCTTTGGAGATACAATCTCGCGCCGGCACAGGCAATGCCTCCCCAGCCTCAGTTTTAAAATCAACAAGCTTTTCCCCATCGGGCTGAGCATCGACATAAGCCACCCACTCCCGATCGTTATCCTCAAAAGTCGCAAACGCCCAAACACCGACCCAGTAAACTGTGAGGCTCGTCACGGCTATGGGGATTTTGAGCCCCAATAGAGGATAAACGAACTTCTCCCACGGGCGTGGCGGAACTCCCTTCCGCAACTCCAACGTGAAGACGCCCTGCCCCGTCTCCGTTGATGGTTTCTCCAACATCCGTCTTAGGTCGCTCAAGGAAACGACCTGCTCGGTCTTCTCGTGCTGAATTAGAAACCATTCCCGAACGTTCACGTAGCTCCTCGATTATTTGCTCACACGTTCGGAGCCATACCAATCTCCCGAGGAGACCAAAAGTGGGTTAGAGTCCAAAATCGCTTCGCGGTTGCTTGTTGGTTTTCAATCGCCCCGGGGACCGCGCGCACCGTGCGTGCAAATCGGCGGAGAACGTGCGCGTAGCTTGTCATCGCTCCGATTGAGAAACTAACTCCCCTCGCTTGGCAAAACCTTCGCCATCCTCCAACTCCGCGCACCCGAGCGCACTCCCGTCGCACCTCCTCGCCGTCGAGCTTTGGGGTCTTGGCGATCTTGCGTTGGCGATTCCCTTTCTCCGCGCCGCGGCCGCACGGCATCATGTCACCCTCGTCGCCGCCCCACACGCCGCGCCTCTGCTGAATCGTTTCGCGCCGAGGGTTGAACTGCTTGCTTTCAAGGCGCCATGGACGGCGTTCACCGGAAAATACCGTCTGCACCAATGGCCTTGGCGTTCCTTGTTCCAGCTCCGCCGCGCTCTCCGCGAAAAGCGTTTTCAACTCGCCGTCTCCGCCCGGCCCGACCCGCGCGATCACGCGCTGCTCGCCCTCGCCGGGGCGCGCCAGCGGCTCGGTTTCCCTCGCGCCGGCTCGGGACTGCTTCTCTCGAAATCACTGCCCGTTCCCTCCCGCCCGCACCGCGCCGACCACTGGGCTGCGCTCGCCGCCCACCTCGGTTTCCCCCTCGCCGCGCCCGCTCCGGCCCCGCGTCCGGGTCGCCGGATCGTGATCCACGCCGGTGCCGCCCGCGCCGTGCGCCGCTGGCCGCTCGAGCGCTTCCAACTCGTCGCCGATCACCTGCGCGCCGACGGTTGGGACGTTGTCCTGCTCGATGACTCACTCGACGATCTTGACCGTCTCCTCGACGCGCTCACCACCGCCGACCGTTTCATCGGCAACGACTCCGGGCCCGGTCACCTCGCCGCGCTCCTCGGCGTGCCCACGTTCACGATCTTCGGTCCGCAACTCCCCGAACTCTTCGCCCCTCAACACCCCCGGGCCGCGTGGATCGAGGGCGCGCCCTGCCCGCACAAGCCGTGTTTTGACGCGTGCCGTTTTCCCGCGCCGCACTGCCTGCTCGATCTGGACGCACCCGCCGTGTCCGAGCGAATCAAGGTCTGGTTAGGTCGTGGCTGACGGACCTCGCGTAAACTTCCAGTCCCACCGGGTGACCCAAAATCGCGCCGCGCCAGAACGCCCCGAGGCTCTCGCCGAGGCCCTTGAAACCGTAGCCGCAGCTGCGCCAGTAGCGAAAATGATTCCCCGGCAAGTGCCGCAAAATTCGCCGGCCATGCCGCAAACGCGCCGCCACATAGGCTCCATTTTGCAACGACCAGAGATCTTTCGTGCGCCGGCGCCCGGCATCGCCCGCCGGCGGCAAGTGCGCACAGACCGAGTCCGAGGCCAGCACGCACTTGAAACGCGCCGAGAGCCGGAGCGTGTATTCGATATCCGTGCCCTGATACCATAGCCGGGCTTCGGGTAAGCCCACGGCCTCTACGGCCCGACGCGTCACCACGAGGCTCGCCCATGTCGCCCAGGTCCAGCCCACCGGGGCCCCGCCGCACCGCCGGCGAAATTCCTCCGGCGTCACACCGCTGCGGATCACATTCCACGCCGGTTGCGGCAGCGGGCCGGGAAACCACGTCACAATCCCGCGCGCATCCGTGACCATCGACGAGGCCACCTCCGCCCCCGTCAGCGTCAACGCCCGCAGCATCGCCCCGAGCGTGTCCGGCGTCGCCACCGCGTCATCGTCCAACACCCAGGCATGGGTCGCGGTCGGATCCGCCAAAAAAACTTCCAAGCCGGCCGCCACGCCGCCCGCCGTGCCCAAGTTTTCCACCGGATGCACGGGCCACACCGGCAACTCCCGCTCCGCTTCGACCACCGCCAGCGAGGCGGCGTCGCCCCCGTTGTTCACGACGACTACGCGCGCCAAAACCGGCCCCAAACCGCGCAGCGCGCCGAGCGCACGGCGGAGCAGATCCGGCCGTCGATACGTGGCGATGATCGCAAAAACCCGCGGAGTCATGCGGGCGTTCTGCCGCGACCCAACCCCGGCTGGCAACGCTTCACCGGGATTGTCACCACCGGCCCGCGCGCCCAACTTCGGCGGCTTGCCCAACGATCCGCGCCACACTCCCGCCCAAGCCCGCGACCGGGCCCTGCGTTTGGCCGTGATCGCGTCGGTTCTCGCCAAGGGTTTTTCCATGCTGTGCACCCTCGCGCAGGTGCCGGTGGCCTTGCACTACCTCGGCCCGGAAAGCTACGGCCTTTGGATCGCGCTGATGAGCGTTTATGGGCTGCTCAACTTCGTCGATTTCGGACTCGGCGTCGGCATGCAGCAAAAGATGGCCGAAGCCTTCGCCCGAAACGACGCCCGCCGTCTCCGGCAGGCATTCCACAGCGGCGTCGCGGCCCTCGTCCTGCTGGGCGCCGCGGGTCTGCTCGCCGGTCTGCCCCTCGCGTGGCTGGGCGATTGGGGCCGCTGGTTCGGCGTCACCGATCCGGTGCTCCGCGACCAAGCGCCCGCCGCCCTCGCGTTGATCGTGCTGGGTTTCGGTATCGGCCTGCCGGGCAACGCCGTGGTGCGGCTCGGCGGCGCGCTGCAGCTCGGGCGTTGGCACGCGGTGTGGAATGCGACCGGCAACGGGCTGACCTTGCTCGTCGTCTGGTTGATCACGCGCGCCGACGCGGGTTTCCTCGCGCTCGTCGCGGCGTCGGCCCTGCTGCCAACGGTGCAGAATCTCGGGCTGTGGTGGCAGCTCCGCCGGCGGCTCGACTGGCGCGAACCGGGCGACGGCTTGCTGCCCCGGGCCGAGTGGCGCGGTTTCCTGCGCGCCAGTTTTCTTTTCACGTTTCCCCAATTCAGCATCGCCGCGCTCAACTGGTTGCCGCCGCTCGTCATTTCACTCGGCGCGGGCGCGGGCGCGGTGACCGCCTTCAATCTGATCCAGCGCTTGCTGGGCCCGTTCAGCCAGGGGCAAGTCATCTTGCTGACGCCCCTGTGGCCGGCCTACACGGAAGCGCGCTTGCGGGGCGATTGGCTCTGGCTCCGCCGGGCCGAGCGCCGCGCGCTCGCCACCAGCCTCGCCTTGATCGCTGCGATGGGACTCGCGTGCGCGTCGGCCGAACCGTTGATCCGGCTTTGGGTCGGAAGCGCCGCCGTTCCCCTCGATCCCCGGCTCATCTGGCTCACCGGTCTGTGGTCGGCCTTGTTGATCGTGGGTCTGCACTACGTCTATTTTCTCGTCGGTCTCGACCGGTTGCGGGCGCTGGCCTTTCACGCCGCCCTCGGCGGGACGGCGGCGGTCGCCGGCCTGTTGATCGGTGGTTTCCAGCACGGAGCGGTTGAGGCACTCGCGTTGGGGTGCATCGGCTACGCTGCATTTGGTCTGCCCGGAATGATCGTTGCGGGCTACCGCAGAACCGTTGCTTCATCGCCGCCATCATGAGCCTGACCACCGGTCTTCTCGCCTGGCTGATCGAGCGCCGCCCAAAGCTCTTTCTCCGACTCAAACGGATGCACGGCCTGCGCCTGCATGAGCATCCGGACTTTCTTTCCCTCCACGCCGCATTGGTGCGCTCGGGCGATTGCCTGATGACGTTTCAGGAGCGCTACAATCTCTGGTCGCTCGCGCGGAGCGGCGCGGGCCAACCCGGAGCCTTGGCCGAGGTGGGCGTCTATCGCGGCGGCAGCGCCCAGATTCTCGCCGCGGCCAAGGGCGCGGCGAGCCTTCACTTGTTCGACACGTTTGCCGGAATGCCGGCCACCGAGCGCGCTCACGACGGGAAATTTCGCGCCGGCCAACTCGGCGACACCACGCTCGTCGAGGTGCAACGCAAGCTGAGCCGCTGGCCCGACGTGCATTTTCACCCCGGATTTTTCCCCGAGTCCGCGCACGATCTTCCGGCCGACACGCGTTTCAGGCTCGTCCATCTCGACGTCGATATCCGCAGCTCAAATCTCGCGGCGCTGGAGTTTTTCTATACGCGCTTGCTGCCCGGCGGCCTGATTTTGCTCCATGACTACAACGCCCACTCGGTCCCCGGCACCAAGATCGCGGTCGATGAATTCATGCGGGACAAGCCGGAAGCGGTGATCGAGCTCTGGCACACCCAAGCCCTGATCGTGAAGCGCTGAAGGCGATGCGCGTCGTCATCTTCAAGGTCAACCACCTCGGCGACAACGTCGTCTTCCTGCCGGTCGTGCAGGAGCTTGCCCGCCGGTTTCCCGCGTGGCGCATCACCGTCGTGACGGCCGAGCCGGAGCGCGCGCTCTACGCCGCGACGCTGCCGCCCGACCGCATCTGGACCGCACCCAGCCGCACCACCTTCAACCACTGCTGGCGGCGCCCGTGGCAACTCGCCCGCTGGTGGCTGCGTCTCCGGACCGAGCGACCTGATGCCGTGCTCCTGAGCTACGACCAGGGCAACACCGCCCACCTGCTCGCCAAATACTCAGGCGCCCGAATCCGCGTCGGTGCCGACCTCGCCTTCCTCCGCGTGCGCGGCTCGCTCACCGAAGTGGTCAACCAAGGCCCGGCCCAGAAGATCGCCGACTGGAACTGGGCGATGGCCCGTCGCCTTGTCGAAGTCACCGGCGGCGGCGATTGGCCTCCGACTCCGCCCCCGCCGGATCTGTCGTCGTTGGTCGCCGGAGATCGCGCCGCGCGTTTTTCCGGTCCGGTCGTGATCCACGCCGGCGCGCGGTCGGTCGTCCGGCGCTGGGGCGCCACGCGCATGGTCGAGGTCGCCCGGCGCTTGGCCGCCGACGGCCATCCGGTTACCTGGATTGATCGGCCCGACACGGGCATCACGACGCTGCCCGTCGGGGTTTCCAAAAAGACCTGCGAATCGCTGGACGACCTCGCGCCTCTGCTGGCCAACGCCCGCCTGTTTCTCTGCAACAACTCCGGCCCGATGCATCTCGCAAACGCATTTGGCACGCCGACGGTCATGATCTCCGGGGCTTCGAGTTATGATTGGGATCCCTACTGGTTTCGTGAACGCACGACCGTGCTGCGCCACGCGACGCTCCCCTGCATCGCCTGCGAAAACTCCAACTTGGGCACCGATATCTGCATCAACTCGGACGCGCCGTTGGCCTGTCTTGAATTCTGGTCGGTCGATGCCGTGACCGAGGCGTGCCGGGTGCGGCTGCAGGCAGTCCAACCGCAGAGAGCGGTCCCAACGCCATGACCCCGCAGTGGCGCATCCGTCTCGCCGGGTTGACCGGTGCCGCCGTCGGCTGTGTCGCCGCCGCGAGCCTCGCCAACGAAAACTACCTGCTCGCGGTCGGCTGCTCCGCGGTGATTTTCTGGGCGTTGACCGAGCGCTTTAGCGGGGCCTACCCCGAGGCGTGTTTGTTGGCGGGCGCCCTTTTTGGCTATATCGCCGGCAACCGCGGCTTCGCCCAGTTGCAGGTCGCGGGCGGCCTGCCGCTGTTTCCGGCCGAAGCGGTGTTGCTCGTGGCGGTGCCCGCATTGCTCGTTCGTCTGGCCCAGAAACGCGCCCGGGCCTTCCACCGCGATCCGCTCAACTACGCCGTCCTCCTCTGGTTGGTGTTGGGC
>CALSBN010000246.1:0-7259 GCA_943373185.1 Opitutus sp. GAS368
CTCCGCATCGAGGAAATCAACAAAGAGCGCGGGATCATCGTCAGCGAGAAACGCGACCGCGATACCATCGGCTTCCGCACCCTCGTCGCCAACCTGGCCTTTAGTTTCCCCGATACCCTGCTCCCAAAACGCCTCCCCATCGGTCTCAACTCCGTCATCGAAGGCGCCCCGCGCGAGGAATTCGTCGACTTCTACAACACCTGGTATCGCCCCGAAAAAATCACCGTGATCGCCGTCGGCGACTTCGACGTCGACGCCCTTGAAAAACAGGTCGTTGCCGCGTTCTCCCCTTTGACCGCCCGCGCCCCCGTCCGCCCCGTGCCCGACCGCGGCACCGTCGCCGCCACCGCCGGCCTCCGCACCTACTACCACCCCGAGCCCGAGTCGCCCGCGACCGAAGTCTCCATCTCGACCCTCACGCCGCAAGGTTTCAAACCCGACACCGTCGCCAACCGCCTCGAGAGCCTCCCACGCACGCTCGCCAACGCTATCATCGGTCGCCGGCTCTCCACCCTCGCAAAAAAGGAAAACGCCCCTTTCTCCAGCGGCTCCACCTCTGTCTCCGACGGCTACGATCTCTATCGCGAGGCCTCCATCGATCTCACCTGCAAATCCGACCAATGGCCCGCGGCGCTCGCCGTCGCCGACCAGGAACTCCGTCGCGCCCTCACCCACGGCTTCTCCGCCGCTGAACTCCGTGAGGTCACCGCCACGTTCATCAACTCGCTTGAGCAAGCCGTGAAATCCGCCGCCACCCGTCGCTCCGGTTCGCTCGCCACGTCCCTCGCTTCCGCGATCCACGGGAAGAATGTCTTCACCCACCCGTCGGCTGACCTCGAGCTTTACCGCCCTGCCCTCGAAAAGGTCACTCCCGCCGAGTGCCTCGCCGCCCTCCGCGCCGCGTGGGCTCCCAGCGGTCGCATCGTCTCCGTCACCGGCAACGCCAAAATCCCGCCTGCCGAGGCCGCCGCCTTGCTGGCCGCCGCCTACGAAAAATCTGCCGCCGTCCCCGTCGCCGCCCCCGCCGTCGAGGCCGAGGCCGTCTGGGCCTACTCCGACTTCGGCCGGCCCGGCACGATCACCGCCCGCTCCACCGTCGATGACCTCGGCATCACCCTCGTGACGTTTGCCAACGGCGTCCGCGTCAACCTCAAGCCCACCCCGTTTGAGGCCAGCCGCATCAACCTCAGCGCCCGCGTCGGTGACGGCGGCCTGACCCAACCGCTTTCGCAACCCGGCCTCACCACCTACGCCAACCTCACCTACAACGCCGGCGGACTCGGTCGCCATAGCACCGACGATCTCCGCCGCCTGCTCGCCGGCAAAACCGTGGGCGCCGCCCTCAATGTCGGTCCCGACGCCCTCGTGGTCTCCGGCGCCACCAACCGCGCCGACCTCCTCCTGCAACTGCAGTTGATGGCCGCAAAAATTACCGACCCCGGCTACCGCGCCGAGGCCGCCCGCCAAGCGGAAAAAGGCATCGAGCAGACTTACCTGCAACTCGCCCGCGTCCCCAACGGTCCGCTCACCCTCGAGTTCAGCCGGCTCCTTGCCGGAGGCGACGTGCGCTTCGGCCTCCCGTCCAAAGCCGTCATGACCCAGCGCACCCTCGCCGAGGTCCGCGCGTGGCTCGCCCCCCAACTCGCCACGGGCGCCATCGAACTCGCCGTCGTCGGTGATTTCGAACTCGAGCCCACCCTCGCCGCCATCGCCCAGACCTTCGGCGCCCTCCCGGCCCGCGCTCCAAAAGCCGACCATGCCGCCCAACGCAAAATCACCATGCCCGCCGAGCCTTTGACCAAATCCTACACCGTCGAAACCGAGATTCCCAAGGGACTCATCGGCCTTTACTGGCCTTCGACCGACGCCCTGAACGTCAAAATCGGCCGCCGCCTCAACATGCTCGGCGAGGTCCTCAGCGATCGCCTCCGGGTCAAAGTCCGTGAGGAACTCGGAGGTGCCTACAGCCCCGGCGCGGGCAGCTCGGCGAGCGACATCTACCCCGGCTACGGCTATCTCGTTGCCCAAGTCAGCGTCGATCCCGCCAAGGCGCAGGAGATCGCCGATGTCGTCGTCTCGATCGCGGCCGACCTCGCCGAAAAAGGCGTTACCGCCGAAGAGCTCAACCGCTCCAAACAACCCATCCTTACGGCGAGCCGGGAGAACCTCCGCAGCAACGGCTACTGGCTCGGCACCGTCCTAAGCCGCGCGCAGGAGCAACCCGAGCGCCTCGACTGGGCCCGCAATCGTATCGCCGACATCGAAGCGATGACCGCCGAGGAATTGTCCGCGTTGGCCAAGCAATACCTTTCCGCCGCCCGCGTCTCCCGCGTCACCGTCCTCCCCGTCGGGAAACCCACCGCCAAGCCCGCGGGTTCCGAGTAACCGCAGCCCAACGTAGGGGCGTCGCTCGCCGACGCCCGCCGCGGTCACGCCTCTCGGCCCAAGCCACGATCTGGCCTACGCCCGGTTTTGACACCCCACGCGCCGCCGCGCTGGACTGAGCGCGTGCCCGTCCCTCCGTTGATGTCACTCCGGCCCCAAATCCTCCCGCTGCTCGGAGCCTTGGTGCTGGGCGCGCTCGCGTGGTTGGCCATGCGCCCGACCCCTGCTCCCGCCGCGTGGCTCACCGTTGAAGCGCCTCAGACCGCCACCGCCGACCGCCCGCTCACCTTGCGGGTGACCCCCACCGCGAAAACGCCCCCCGGGATGTTGCTCAAGGCCGACCTGCACTGGACCACCACACACGATGAACACCGCGGCGTGCTCAGCGGCGCCCCGGCCCAATCGGTCACCGGGCCGACCGCTCCGCTCGTCTTTTCTCTCGCGGTTCCCGCCCGCCCCGAGTTGGGCAGCGTGCGGGCGGTGATCTTCGCCGGACCGACCGCCCGATGGGACGACCGCGTCGCCGCCGCCACGAGCGATCCGATCAAGATCGTGACCGCCGCCGAACTCCCGACGTCGGACGCCGCGTTGCGCCCGTTGCCCGTGTTCGATCAACGCCCCGATCCCGCTGTCCTCCGCCAAGACTCACGTTGGCTCCAAGTATTCATCACCCTGATCTGGGTGGCCGCCGGAGTCTTCTGTTGGCGGCAGCGCACCCCGTCGCGATCCGCTCCGCCGGTCGGCGAGGTCGCGGAAAGTTCAAGGTGGCTTCCCGTCATCGGCTGCCTGCTCGCCGCCGTTTGGGAAATCCTGCCGATGGAAACGCTGATCGGCGGTTTCGCGCGGGACCACTTTGTCGCGCAGCGCTGGTATGGCGGCCGCGCCAGCCTGCAACTCGCGCTCACCAGCGTGCTCGCCGCGGCGGCGTTCTGGTTGAGCCTGAAGATCTGGCGCCACGCCGCAGACCGCGCCCGCCGGCTCACCTGGCTTGGCCTCGGCCTCTACGCCACGCTGTCGCTCACGAGCCTGCTCTCGCTGCACGAAGTCGACGTTTGGCTGGCCAAACCGATTCTCTCCGCCTCGCTCCTCCAGCTGGGCCAACTCGCCACCGCCGCCTTGGCGCTCATCGGCTGCGCCAGTCCGCGCTGATTCCGATTCCTGTCAGAGCAATCCGCTGTCCGCTCCGTCCCGCTTCGTTCAACGATTTGCCTCGCGCCCGCATCCTCGCTCACTCGACCGGTGCGCTGTTTCTACCATCAGGATTACACCTTTCCGCTCCCCGCCAAGCACCCGTTTCCGATGGATAAGTTCTGGCGCGCCGAAGCTCTCGTCCGCGCTGCCAACGCTCCTTACCTTTCGATTCATTCCGTCGACCCCGCGCCGTTAGACCTCGTGCTGCGCGTCCATACGGCAGACTACCTCGAACAGATTCGCACCGGCTCGCTCGACCAACGCGCGGCGCTGAAACTCGGTTTGCCTGCCTGCGAGGCGTTGCTCACCCGCTCTCGCCTTGAAGTCGCGGGCACACTCGCCGCGACCTACGCCGCCCTCGCCGAGGGCCTCGCCTGCAACCTCGCCGGCGGCACGCACCACGCGTTCCCCGACCACGGCCAAGGCTACTGCGTCCTCAACGACGTCGCCATCGCCATCCGCGATCTGCACGCCACGCGCCCCGGGTTCCGCGTCTTCGTCCTTGATACCGACGCCCACCAGGGCAACGGCACCCATGCCATCTTCGCCACCGATCCCCGCGTGTTCACTTACTCGATTCACGTCGGGAAAAACTACCCGGCCGTAAAGACCCCGGGCTCCCTCGACGTCGAGCTCCCCCGTTACGTCGGCGGAGCCGACTATCTTGAGCAGCTCGAAGCCACCCTCGCGCCGGCCTTTGCCGACTTCACCCCCGACCTCGTTTTCTGGATCGCCGGCGCCGATCCGCACGAACACGACCGCTTTGGCCAAATGAAACTCACCGACGCCGACTTCGCCGCCCGCGACGAACACATCCTGCGTCTCGTCACCGCCGCGCGCGTCCCCACCGCGATTCTCTACGGCGGCGGCTACAACCGCGACCGCGAGCACACCGCCCGCCTCCACGCCGCGACCGTCCTCCGCGCCGCCGCGTTTTTTCCGAAACTGTAGGACCGACCGCCGGTCGGTTTCATTCCACACGCTAAAGCTTCAATCTTCTTCCTTTTCCGTCCCATTCGCGCCCATCCGCGTCCATCCGCGGGCAACTTCTCCTCCGCCTTTCGTGTATTTCGTGTCTTTCGTGGTGAACAACGCCTCCACGTTCTTCGCCCTCACCCCTCAAATCCACCCACGCTCAGACTCCGCCCGTTGTCCTTCGCCCCGAGCTTCAGAATAAACGGCGCCGCCACTTCGGCCCACGCCTCCGCCTTCGGGTGATTGGCGGCGCCTTCCGCCCAGCACGCGCGCAACATGTCGGTGTCGATCACGCCGGGGTACAAGGGCACCGCCGCCATTCCGGCCGGCAACACCACCGCCAACGCCTTCGTAAGACCTTCGATCGCCCATTTCGTCGCGCAATACGGCGCGACTTCCGGCGCCACGCCCCGTCCCCAGCCCGAGCTGAGATTCACGATCACGCCTTTCTTCTGCGCGACCATCGCCGGCACGAAATGCCGGATCACGTTGGCCACGCCGCGCACGTTCACATCGACGACCTTCGTGAACTCCCGGTCACTCTGCGCCCACAACGGCCCGAGCGGATTCATCACGCCCGCGTTGTTGATCAAAATATCCGGCGCCGCGTCGTGCTCCAATACCTTCGCCGCCCAGAGCGCGACCTTCGCGTCGAGCGCCACATCGCACACCATGAAATCGTGGGGCGCACCGTGGTCCATCCGCAGGTCAAAAATCTCCGTCCCGCTCCGCCCGCACCCGATCACCGTGTGCCCGAGCGCGATAAATTTCTTTGCCAGCGCCCGACCCAGCCCGCGAGTGACTCCGGTGATGACGATCTTCATGAGACTCGGGTGAACGCTGACTGGCCGGCGACTCGACGTTCGTCCTCGGACCCTAGCGCGACTGCAGACTGAATTTGTTCAGTCCGCTCTTGCGACACGCATCCATCACGAAGGCCAATTTCTTCAACTGCGTTGTCTCGTCGGCTTTGATCAGGACCGGGATGTCTTTGTCCACATTGCGCACTTCGCGCAGCAGGGTGATCAACTGCTCGTCGCTCACGGTCTGGCCGTTGAACGTCACCACACCCTCCTTGTCGATTGCGACCGTGACCTTGCCCTGAAACTCGTTCTTACCTGCGGTGTCCACCTTCGGCAGCGTCAGGTTGAGCACCGCGCCCGAGCGCGCCTGCATCGTCACGTAGGCGAAGAGCACGAGCATCACGAGCACGTCGATCAGCGGCACGAGCGGCAATTCCGGGCGCGGCCGCGGCCGCCGTTGCAAAAGACTCATGGCTGCTTGGTCGTCGGTTGTTCGGCCGCGCCTTGCTTGGCCAGCACCCGCTCCAGCAACACATCCAACTGCGCCGCATGTTTGCTGATCACGCGTTGCAGATGTCCGCTGCCGATCAGCGCCGGCAGCGCGATGCACAACCCGAGAATCGTCGCCGACAGCGCATAGCCCACGCTCTCGGTGAACTGCACGGGATCAGGCATTTTCGTCTGCGGATCCACCACGGAAAACGCCCCGAGCAAACCCGTCACCGTGCCGATCAGCCCGATCAACGGCGCCGCCGCGTAGATCGTGTCGAGGTAGCCCACCCCGCGCTCCATCTTGATCACCTCAAGCCGCGCATAGGCCTTCACGGCCTCGGCGTCGCCGACATGCCGCGAGGCAAAATTCAGAATCCGGCCCAAGGCCGAGCGTTTGTCTCCCGTCGAAGCCCGCCCCTCGATCACCGACTCCGCCAAGTCCTCCGGGATAACCGCCGGTGTGCGCAGGGCAAAGAGTCGTTCCACAATGATGAACGTTGCGATCAGCGAGCAGAGACCCAGCGGGTAGATCAGCAAACCGGCTTCTTTGACGATGCGGACCGCATCAATGGAGGCTAAAAACATAAAGGTGTGTGCAACAGGAGACGCCGGAGTCCGGCAAAGGTTCAGAAAAAATGATGAAGTTCAGTTTTTCTTTTCCCGTCAAATCCGGGCTGTCGGCGGAGGCGCGACCGCAACGGGTAGGGACGCCTCTCCGAGGCGTCCGCGCCCGTCAGATACCCAAGATCTCCAAAGCGGACGTCCCAGAGATCCGCCCCGACCCGCCGTCTCACGCCGCCAGATAGGGCAGCTTGGTCGCCGTGGCGCGCGCGGCCGGCAGGCCGTCGATGAGCTCCCCGATCGCATCCCAACGTCCGTTGACCAGCGCGTCGCGCGCTGATTCCCGAATCGCGCCCTTCACGGTCTGCCCGCCGAAACGCACTTCCTGCTGCGTCACATCGATCGTGACCTCGAGCGTCGGATCGGCTTCGACCGCCGCCGCAATCTTGGCGATGTCCTCGCGGGTCGCCGTCACGCACGGAATCCCGAGCGTGATCGAGTTGCCGAAGAAAATCTCCGCGTAGCCCTCGGCGATGATCGCGCGGAAGCCGTATTTCTGGATCGCCTGGGGCGCGTGCTCGCGGGACGAGCCGCAGCCGAAATTCGCGCCGGAGAGCAAAATCGTCGCGCCCTTGAAACGGGCCTCGTTCAACGGGTGCGGCTTGAGCGTGCCATCGAGCTGCTTGCGCACGTCGTTGAAAAGAAATTCGCCCAGCCCGTCGAAGGTCACGCACTTCATGAAGCGCGCCGGGATGATGCGGTCGGTGTCGATATCGTTGCCGGGCACCGCGACGGCGCGGCCGGTGAAAGAGGTGATTTTTGCGAGAGCCATGACTGATAAGTTTAAGGGTG
>CALSBN010000247.1:0-7178 GCA_943373185.1 Opitutus sp. GAS368
CGCGCGCGCCGGTTTGGGGCGGAGCGGGGGCAGGGGCGGGCGGCGGGACGGCGGCTCCGGCCAGCGAGGTTGCGGCCCACACGACCAAAGCAAGGAGTCCGGACACGAGAGCACGCGGGCAGGGGAGGAATGGGGGGAACAAGTGCATCAGTAGCGAAAGCCGAGCATGGCGCTGAGGATGGAACCCGCAAATTCCGAGTCGGCCAAGTTGGAGCGATTCTGGCTGGCCGCCCACGAGACCGTTGCGTTCATCCAGCTTGTGAACAGGTAAGTGGCGCTGAGATTGAGCTGGAGAAACTTGTCGGCGCGGTCGTTGGGGGTGAGCACCGGTTGCACCACGAAGACGCGCGGACCGTAGTCGACGCCGCGGTAGCTCAGGCCGCCGGCGAATTGCCAGCTAAGCGTCGGCGCAGAGCTGAGATAGAGGGAGAGACTGGTGTTTTTGAGCGACTCGCCGGACGGGCTGGTCGAGAAATTGCGGGCCAGCGCGAGATTGAGGCTGGTCTTGGCCGTGAGTTGCAGGCCGAAGGTGCCGTCGAAGCCGAGCGAGGATTCGGAGGGGGCATCGCCGACGGAACGATTGCGGTAACCGATCGAGAAATTGGACGAGAGCTTTTCGGTGATGCTGCCGCGCAAGCCGACATTGTAGAAATTGCCGCGTCCCTTGGGTCCGTCGCCTTGCGGAGTGGTCTGGTCGTAGGAGAAACCGGCCGAGACGGCGAGTTTCGGAGTGATGTCGACGTAGACCTTGAGCGGCAACGTGAGGTTTTTGTCGCCGATCACCCCCGCCTTTTTGAAGCGGGTCCAAGCGCCGTTGACCCCGACTCCGACGCTCGTTTTGGACGTGATCGAAGTCTCGCCGTTGGTCGAGTAGGAGCCGAAGTCCCGTCGCAACAGCGATTGGCCGGAAACCGAGGCGGTATCGCGGGTGCCTTGCTCGGTTTGGCCGAAGGAGAGCTTTCCGTCCAAAGTGGTGCGCCCGCCCGTGTAGCCAAAGTCTGCCGTCGCCGTGCCGAGTCTCGAGCTGGCCTCGGATTTGTCGTAGCGGGTGAAGGCCATCTGGTAACCGAGACTGCCGTGCGTGAGAGACTTCTGGCCGAAGGTGAATTCCACGCCGGGTCGCAACGCCATGATGGTTTCCGAAACCTCGTCTTTGGGTTGGAGGTAGAGGTTGCTGTCGTGGCTGACGTTGATCGACGTGGTCAAAGCGAGGCTTGAATTCTTACCGAGGTTTATCTTCCCGGAGCCGGCCGCATTGGGCGCGTTCGACCCGGCGTTTTCCGGTTCCGAGTCGGCCGACCTCGGGCGGGTGTAGCGGACGGTGGCCCCGGCGCCGGCAAGCTCGGCCGATGGTCCGGAGAGCGATGTGATCTGTTCGGGTTCGCGGCCCGGGGCGCTCTCTTTGGCGGCGGTAAACGCGGCGGCGCGGATTTTGGCTTGGGCGGAGTCGATTCCGGCGACCGGCCCGGCGAAGGCGGCGGCGCGGGCGATGACATCGGCGAACGCCGGAGCCGCCCCGGCGGCGGCGGTCGTCAGGGCCAGTGTGGCCCGCAAAATCGCCGGCGCGCCCTTCACTTCCGCGGCCGAGGCGACGACCGCTTCGCGCACGGCGCTGGAAATGAATTTCTCCTTTTTTGCCCGGCTGGAGCCGGCGGCCCCGGCGATCGCGGCGACTTCCTCCGCCAATCTGCCGGCCGCGTTCAACGTGGATGCGTCGGTCTGTTCGGTGCGGGGCGCAAGCAGGGAACCGGCGGCGACACCGTCGAGCGTTCCGCATTGAAACGTCGCGGCGCAAAGCAGAAGGAAAAGTTTGGACTGGCGAGATAAGAACATGACGGAAATGGAGTCACGAATTCAGTCCGTTTCGGCGAATCTTCGCTTGGGCAACCGGAGCGAAAAACACGGGCGGGAGATGATCGGAGGTGCCGGAGGCGGCGGTCAAATTGGGCGCATAGTTAGCCAAGGCGTAATCATAGGCGTCTCCTGTGGCGGACCCGTGACGGACCCGTGACGTTCGTGTAACAAGCATCTTTGCACTTCGGTGGAACGGGACTCGGTCGATTTCGCACAAGATCCACCCGAAGGCCGCAATTGGCGCACCCCCGACAGCCGCGCGACTTTCCATGTCGTTCAAGCGGAGCAACCGTTGGAACGGCCCTTTTCCTGATCGCAGTTATTCCCGGTATTCAAGTCTCCAACGTGGGGTCAATTTCCGGCGCTTCTTCGGCGGGTGCACCCCCCTTGGGCGCCGGCCGATCTGAAGCGGTTGTAATTTCAATAGCCCTTTGCCTTTGCCCAAACCCACGGGCGGGACGCCCGTGCCACCGCCGCCGACGGAGGGGCAAAAGCAAAGGCGATTGGTAAAAGTCTCAACGCCCAAGCTCGATTGCAAAGGGAGCGGTGCCGTTCGAGTCACTCCGCCTGCTCCATTTTGTAAAAGCCTCCTCTTTAGGCGGAGGCTTTTGTTTGGCGGAGGGCTTACCAAGAGCCGCGGAAGCCGCCGAGAATCAGGCGGGGTGTGCCGGTGTTGACGACGCCGTCGGCGCTTCGGCCGGTCTCGATCCGGGTGTTGCCGAGATTTTCCAGATTGAGAAACACCTCAAGGTTACGGCCGACGGGGTAGCTCAGGCCGAGGTCGGCAACGACGAATTCACCGAGACGGAGGGCGTTTTCGTCGTCTTCGAATTGGGCCCCGATCCAGCGCAGCCGGGGCGTGACGGTGAGGCCGGGGGGAATGCGCCAGGTCGCGCCGAGCGTGGCGCTGTGGCGGGGGACTTGGGCGACGCGTTTGCCGGCGAGGGCAGGACTTTGGGTCGCGCGCAGCACCGTGGCATCACTGATCAGCGCTTCGGCGTTGAAGCGGAGCGTATCGTTGGCCCGCCATCCGGCCGAGAGCTCCAGTCCGCGGACTTGGGTGCGGTCGAGGTTGAGGCGTTGGCGACCGAGGCCGCCGACGGGGAGGGTTCCGACGATGGGGAAGGTGCCGGGACCGCGGGCAATGGTCACGTTGCCCACGGCGTCGTGCAGTTCGTTCCAGAAGACGGCGGTGCCGAGGGTGAGTGGGCCGTGAGTCCAGTCGGCACCGACTTCGGCGCTGCGCACCCGCTCGGTAGAAAGGGCGGGATTCGCTTCGGTGACGGTTGAGCCGGCGCGGAAGGGGCGGTAAAGTTCGTTCAACGTGGGGCGGCGGAAGGCTTGTTGGACGGCCGCGCGGAGGCGGAGGTCGGGAAGGGCGCGCCAGACCAGGCCGGCGCTGGGGCTGAATTCGAGGCCATCGCGGTCGGCGTAACGATCGTCGCGGACGAGCGCGCCGGTGGCGTTGATGGACTCGCGGCGGTGCCCGTCGGTTTCGCGCCAGTCGTCGAGGCGCGCCCCGAACGTAGCGGTCCAGTCTGAACCAAGGGGTTGCTCGTGGAGCGCATAAAGGCCGACGAAGGATTGTTTGCCGCCGGCGAAGCGTTGGCGCGTGAAGGCTCCGTTGGTGAACGTGAAGTTTTCCCGGGTCTCGCCCCGGACCGCGCGGGCATCGACGCCGAAGGACGTGCGGGCGCCGGCGGCGTGAGCCAGAGTTCCGGACCAAGCGGCCCCGGCGGCGGTGGCAGGCACGGCGAACTGGTCGCTGGCGGGCGTCTCGGCGGTGCGGGCGGCATTGACGGCGCTGAACGTTGAAGCGAATCGGCCGCTCTGGGCGTAGGCGGTGCCGTTCCACGAGAAATTTTTTGTGGGCTCCGCCACGAGCACGACGGAGGCGAAATCGGAGCGGGAGCGGTTGGTTTGGTAGGGGGTGCCGTTGTGGCGGGTTTCGTCGAAGGTGCGGGCGGTGACGGTGACTTCGGCCCGCTCGGTCAACGGGGTGCGCCAACGGGCGGCGAGCCAGCGATGGTCGCTGGCGGCCGGCACATCGATCGGACCACGCCGTTCCGGGGCGACGAGGGCAAAACCGTCGGTCGAGAACGCGCGGCCGAGGAGTTGCACGGCGCCTTTGCCGGCGGGGTGGGTGGCGCCGAATTCGAAGCTGCGGGTCTGGTAGGATCCGGTGCTGGCGCTGACCCGCGCGCTACGGTCGCGCACGGGAGCGGTGATCAACTGCACAACCCCGCCGAGCGCGGCGTTGCCCCAGGCGGTGGCACCGCCGCCGCGGATTACTTCGACGCCGGCGAGTGATTCCCGTGGGAGCTGGCTCCAAAGCACCCAGCCGCCGAAAGGATCGTTGAGCGGGACACCATCGAGCAGAACGAGCGAGCGGCTGGCCCCGCTGGGGCCGAGACCGCGGAGGGAAACGCCTTGCGCGGTGGGATTGGCCGAAAGGCTGTCGCTGCGGCGGAAGAGACTGAAACCGGGGATCGCGCGAAGGGCGCCGTCGAGGGTGGCCGTGGGGGCGGAGCGAAGGTCAGCGCCGTCGATGAGACGGGCGGAAAATGCGACGCGGTCGAGAGCTTGCCGGGCCCGGGCGGCGGTCACGACGAAGCGGTCGAGGCGCTGGGGGTCTGCCGCGACCATGGTTCGATCGCCGTCGGCCGATTCCGACGGGTTGGGCGCGGGCGCGGGGCGATCTTCGGCGCTTTGGAGTGTGAACACACCGGAAAAGAACAGGGCGAACCGGGTAAGCCGCTTTAGGGTGGACCCAGGTTTCCGGGTTTGGATCGGGCAGGCTTGTGGAAAGTGAACAGGACGCATCACGGTTGGCAGTAGAAGGACAAAGCGTTCTCTGCGACGACTGTTTTCCCAAAAAGAAAACGGGCTGACGCGCCGCGGTTCAGTGATGAATTTCGGGAATTAAGAAATTGCCCTACTTCACGGCCAAGCGATTCCGTGTTATTGATTTGTCGTGCGATCCGTTAAGGAAATCAAAGTGGGAGCCAAGGGGCATGAGCCGAAAATGCTGCATGCTTCCGATCGGGCTGAGTTGGCGAGGAAGCACAAGCTCCCGTCGCCCGAGGTGAAGGCACCGCGCCGGCGCCAAAGCAACAAGTGGCTGGAGGTGGATCGGTCTGAAAAAATCAAAGCGGTTCTCACCGTCGCGGCGGTTTTGACGGTTCTCGGTGTAGGCCTTTGGTTCGTCGCTCGCGGCATGAGGCACTAGGACGCGCGCGGGGGGCGCATTGGTGGGTTGGGCGGCGGCTTGTTTCCTGCTCATGGGGTAAAAATTCATCGCCGACCCCATGATCCTACCCACGCTGCAATCGGTCCCGCCCATCAACGTTCCGGCCGGACACGTCTTGATCACCGAAGGTGAGCCGCTGGCCGGGCTGTATTTTCTGGAGTCGGGGGAAGTCGAGGTTTTCAAGCGGGGCGTCTTGATCGCGGAGATCTTCGAACCCGGCGCGGTGTTGGGCGAGATGTCGTGGCTCTTGAAGACCACACCCACGGCGACGGTGAAGGCGAGCACGGCTTGCACATTGCGCCACGTGGCGGATCCGGCGGAGCATTTTCTAAAAAACCCGGAAACCACCATCGAAATTGCGGTGGTGCTCGCGCGGCGGCTCGACTCGATGGCCAGCTACCTCGTGGAGATCAAAAACCAGTTTCAAGATCGGGCCGACCACCTGCGCATCATCGACGAAGTGCTCGACACGCTCATGCATAAACGTCCGCGCGACATCCCGCGACGATCCACCGGCGATTAGCGGTGGGCGGTGGCGTCGGCGGCCGAGAGGGTAAGTTCTTCGTCGCCGGCCTGAGAGCGCCAACGCGCGATGCGGGTGGTGAGATCGAGTTCGATGCAGGCGGGCGGCGAACCGAGCTGGCGGCCGGCGTTGAGGACCCACGTCCCGCCAACCTGCGAGGCCCAAGCGCCGCCTTTGCGAAACGGTGAGTCGTGGATGTGGCCGGAGAAGACAAAATCGGGCCGCAACTCCTGGATGAGCCCGACCAATGACGCGTCTCCGGCATGAACTTTCCCCGTCCAACTCACCCCGTAGCCGTCGGGCGGAGCGTGGTGAATCCAAAGCCAGGGCATCGCCGGCGTGGGGCGTTCGGCGCGCAGGAAGGTGTTCATCGCCTGCTGCGTGGAGGGGCCGTCCCACCAGGGACACACCGAAACTTTGAAGCCGCTCACGGTGGTGCTGCAGCCGTCGACGACGAGCCCGACCGCTCTCACGCGTTGAAGCCAGCGAGCGACGTATTCCTGCTGCTCGTTGCGCACGTCGCCGTCGTGGTTGCCGGAGCAGACGAAGAGGCGGGTCTGGGCGCTGATGGCCCGGAGATATTTTACGACAATCGTGATCTGCGAATCGAGGTCGAGGTGGCCGGCGATATCGAGCAAATCGCCGGCGATGATGACCGCGTCGTAGTGCGGCGCCCGCTGCACGACCCAATCAAATTGGTTGAGGCCAAAATGGAGGTCGGAGACGGCAAGAATCTTCATGGGTGGGGCGGCGGCGGATGAGCTGTTCTCATGCCAGTGGCCGTTGGCAGCAGTGTCGGGAAGATTCGGGAAGCCTCGAACCCGGCCCGGGGCGGGAATTCTCCTCGAACGCGCTCGCGGGCGATTGTGTCGAACAGGTGACAATTGCGGCAGGCTTAGGGCTTGGCCTTGAGCTTGGCCAAATCGCGTGGATTGCTCGCCGTAATGACTGTTGGAACTCGTCCGTCGCCTGCGCGCCGTTTCCTCAAAGCCACGCATGACTTGGTCTTTCACCACGTCCATGGCGGGCAACTGATCTACAACGCCTGCTGGGAAGATCCGCGCATCGATCGCGAGCTCATGCGGCTCAATGCCAAGAGCCGCGTCGTCATGATCACCAGCGCCGGGTGCAACGCGCTCGACTACTTGCTCGACGGGCCCGCCGAGATCCACGCGGTCGACGTCAACTACCGCCAAAACGCCGTGCTCGAGCTCAAGCTCGCGCTGATCCGGCGCGGTGATTTCGGCGATCTGTTCGAGTTTTTCGGCATCGGTTCGCACGAGCGCTACAAGGCCGTCTATCGCTCGATGCGGTCCGGGTTGCCGGCGTCGGCGCAGGAGTTTTGGGACGACAAGATTTCCTTTTTCGATCCGAGCAGCATGAAGAAATCGTTCTACTACCACGGGGCCGCGGGCATGGCGGCGTGGTTGTTGGGCGGTGCGCTTTTTCGGGCGAAACCAAATATCAAGAATCACGCCCTTTGCCTGCTGGATGCCGACACGTTGGCGCAGCAGGCACGGGTCTACTCGCTGTTGGAGCCCAAGATCTGGG
>CALSBN010000248.1:0-7132 GCA_943373185.1 Opitutus sp. GAS368
CCCGCCAATGTCCCACCCCCCGCGCTAAGATCATGCGCAAATTGACGCCCTTCTGCGCATGATCTATTACGCCCACACCGCCGAAGCCCCCGACGGCAACCGCCTGCCCGAATCCTCTGGGAAATGGCAACCGCTCCGAGACCACCTGCAAAACGTCGCGGCCCTCGCCGCCAAATTCGCCGCCCCCTTCAACGCCAGCACCGAAGCCCACCTCGCCGGCCTGCTGCATGATCTCGGGAAATACTCCGCCCGCTTTCAAGCCCGCCTCCGCGATCCACGCATCCATGGAATCAATCATTGGGCGGCTGGTGCCGCCTACGCCGCCACGCATGGGCAACCCCTCATCGCCTATCCGATTGACGGTCACCATACCGGATTACCGACAGCGCACGACCTTCGACAGACCCTGTTGAAGTTTAACGATGACCAACAACGGTCCGTGCTCACCGCTTGCACCGAAGATCTCGCCGAGCTGGTGCGCCGCTACCTCGCCGATGGCTCGCCGCCCTTTCCCACGATTTCCTCGCCACGCACCGATAATTTCACTGCCGCCCTTCGCGCCCGCTTCCTTCTGAGCGCTCTCACCGACGCCGATTTTCTCGACACCGAGAGCCATTTCGACGCCTCTAAATCCGCCGTCCGTATCGCCTGTTCCCTCAGCGAAAACGCCGCACTCGCCAATGTCCTCGCGCACCTCGCCGGCAAGCGCACTGACACCGACCTCGGTCGTCTCCGCCGCGAACTCCTCGACGCCTGCCTCTCCCACGCGGAACGCCCGCCCGGTCTCTTCACCCTTACCGCGCCCACCGGCAGCGGCAAGACGCTCGCTTCGCTCGTCTTCGCCCTGCACCACATCGCGCACCACAACCGCGACCTCGCACCCGACGACCCACACCGTCTGCGTCGCCTGATCGTCGTCATCCCCTACACCAGTATCATCGAGCAAACTGCGCGCGTATTTCGCGATCTCTTCGCTGCCGAATTCGGCGAGGATTACGTGCTCGAACACCACGCCAACGTAACTCCCTCGACGGAGCCCGGCGGCGAAGGCCGCGACGCCGAGGAGACGCGCATACGTCGTGCCCGCCTCGCCGCCGAAAACTGGTCCGCGCCAATTGTTGTCACGACCAACGTCCGCTTCTTCGAAAGCCTCTTCGCCCATAAAACGTCCGCCTGCCGCCGTCTCCATGCCATCGCCCGCTCCGTCGTGCTCTTCGACGAAGTGCAAACTCTCCCGCCTGCCCTCGCTCCTTCGCTCCTCTCCGCCACCCGCCTACTCTCCCGTGACTACGGCTGCACCACCGTCTTCATGACGGCCACGCAGCCCGCCTTCGCCACCGTGCCGCTCGCTCCCGGCCTTGCTTGGAATCCCGTCGAAATCAACCCACGCGCCGAGGATTTCGCGACCGCCCTCCGTCGCACACAAATCGTGCTGGAGCCGCGCGACCGCCCACTCGACTGGCCCGACCTCGCCACCCGCCTCGCCGCCCACGACCAGATGCTCTGCGTGGTCAACACCACCGCCCACGCCCGCGAACTCTTCCGCCTTCTCCCGGCCGAAGGCCGCTTTCATCTCTCATCCCGGCTCTGCCCCGCTCACCGCTTCGCCGTGCTCGCGGAAGTCCGTCAGCGTCTCAACCCGATTAATCTTCAACCCTGCCGCTTGGTCTCCACGCAGCTCATTGAGGCCGGCGTCGATGTCGATTTCCCGGCAGTTTACCGCGCCTTCGGCCCCCTCGATTCGATCATCCAGACCGCCGGACGCTGCAACCGCGAGGGCCGCATGACCGCACTCGGGCGAGTCACCATTTTTCACCCCGCCGATCCCGCGATGCCACCCGGCGTTTACAAACTGGCCACGCACAAGACCGAAGACTTTCTCACTCGCCATCCCGACGCCGCCCTCGATCAACCCGCCACCTACGCCCGTTACTTTGGGGAGTTCTACCGCCTTGCCGGCCCCGATGCCGCCGAACGCGACGCCGTGCTCGAACTCTCACAAAAGTTCGATTTCCCCGCAGCCTCCGAAAAATGCCGCCTTATCGACTCCGACACCCGTGCCGTGATCGTCGAGTGGGGCGCAGGCGCAACTTTGATCGCCAAACTCCAACGCGAACGTCACCTCACCGCCGATGAGTGCCGCCGCGCGCAACGCTTCAGTGTGAATCTTTACCCCCACGAATTCGTCAAAGCCCAAGCCTGCGGGGCCATCGTTCAGCCTGTGCCCGACTTCGACCTCTGGGTCTGGAAAGGCCACTACGACTCCGAACTCGGTGCCGTCGCCGCTACCTCCGCCGACTGCGTGCTTTAGTTTACCCATCCCTTTATGAACACCCTTCACCACCTCCGCGTCTGGGGCGATCTCGCCTGTTTCACACGTCCAGAAATGAAAGTGGAACGCGTCAGCTACCCCGTGCCCACGCCCTCCGCCGCGCGCGGCATCCTCGAAGCCATTCTTTATAAACCGCAATTTCGCTGGCGCATCCACCGCCTTGCCGTCCGCCGCCCCGTCCAGTTCCTCGCCTTCCGCCGCAACGAGGTGAAGGCCGTCCTCTCCACCCGCACTGCCGAGCCCATCCTCGCAGACGAAGAGCGCACCCAGCGCAACACCCTCGCGCTGCGCGACGTCGACTACGTCATCGAGGCCTCACTCGTTCTCAGTCCGCTCGCCGGCCGTCCCCGCCAGCGTCCGCCCGGCCACGACGAAACCGAAGGCGACGACAACCTCGGCAAATACCACGGCATGTTCCGCCGCCGCGCCGAGAAAGGCCAATGCTTCGCCCAACCCGTCTTCGGCTGCCGCGAATTCCCCGCCCACTTCGAACTCACTGACGCCTCCGCCATGACCGTCCCGATCGGGATCAACCGCGACGCCGACCTCGGCCTCATGGTTTACGACGTCTGGGACCTCGACGCACAAAACTCCGACAAGGCCGCGCAATCCGCTCCCAAGGCCAATCCCACCGCACCTCGCGTCACCGTCTTCCGCGCCCACCTCAAGGATGGCGTCGTCGCCTTCCCCGCGTGGACCGATGTCCGCGGTCAACTCACCGCCGCAGGAGGTGCCGTATGATCCTCCAAGCTCTCCTCGCCTATGCCGAGCGCGATGGTCTCGGCGATGCCGACTTCGAGCCCGTCGGAGTCCGCTGGCAAATCCCGCTCACACGCGATGGCCGCCTTTCCGGTCGTCCCATACCGCTCTCCGACGAGCCCGCGGCAAAAAAACCACCACCAAAGACTCTCAGCCGTCCCTTCACGTCGCCGAACGAACTCACTCAGACCGGGGAAAAAGCCCGGGCCTATTTCCTTTGCGATTCGCTGGAGCGCGCCACGCTGTTTCTCGATCCCAAGTTTCCCGAGAAGCACGACAACCGCCGCGCCCAACACCGCTATTTCCGCAGTCTCTTCGTTGCGGCCGCCGACGCCACCCCCGACGCAGCGCCCGCACTGCGCGCCGTGCTCGCCTTCCTCGACGATGCCGCCGCACTTGCCTCGTTCCACGCCGATCTTACCGCCGCCAAAGCCAAGCCCAACGAGAACGTCACTTTCGCGGTCGAGGGCGACGACCTCCTCTTTCTACCCACACTCCGCGATTTCTGGCGTCAGCGTCGCCGCGCCGAGACCGGAGCCGCCGCCGCCAGCCGAGCGACCCGCATCTGCATCGCCACCGGGGATCCCGCCCCCACGCTCGATACTACTGAGAAAATTAAAGGCATCCCCGGCGGACTCGCTCAAGGCACCAACCTCATCAGCTTCGATAAAAGCTCGTTCTGCTCGTTCGGCTTGGAGCAGGCCCAAAACGCCCCGCTCTCACCCGTCGCCGAGCTTAAAATCCGCACCGCGCTCAACACCCTCGTCCAGCAATCCCGCGAGCAAAACCTCGTTTTCAACGAGACGATCTATCTCCACTGGACGCGCGAGCCCATCGTCCACGATCCCCTCGCATTGCTCACCACCGCCGACCCCGACGAAGTCGCTCATCTGCTCCAATCCATCCGCAGCGGCGAACGCCAAATCGGTCTTGATGCCAACGCCTACTACTGTCTCGGCCTCTCAGGCAACGGCGCCCGCATTGTCGTCCGCGATTGGCTCGAGACCACCGTCAGTCGTGTGGAAGCGTCGGTCGCCGCGTGGTTTGACGGTTCAGAAATCATCGACCCCGACGGCGTGAGCCTGCGCTCCGGCCATAAATTCGGCGCGATCCTCTATGCGATGGTCCGCGCCGAGCTCGACGAACTGCCCCCGCCGCTCCCCGCCGCGCTCTTCTACGCCATTCTACGCGGAGCCCCAGTGCCGCTGCCACGGACGGCCCTCGCTGCTGCCCTTCGCCGTCAATCGCTCGATCAACGCAAACCCGATGATCAACGCGATCCCCGTCTCAATCCCGCCCGGCTCGGTCTCGTCCGCGCCGTGCTCAACCGTCTGCCCGACCAACCTTTCATCATGAACAAACAACTCGACCCCGCCTGCCCTGATTCCGCCTACCTCTGCGGACGGCTCTTTGCCGTCTTTGATCGCCTTCAATACCTCGCCCAAGGTCAGCTCAACGCCGGCATCTCCGAACGCTTCTACGCCAGTGCCTGCGTGACCCCCTCGCTCGTCATGGGCCGCCTTTTTCGCAACGCCCAATTCCACCTCGCCAAAGCCGGCGGCGGCATCGCGGAAAACATCCGCAAGGACTTCGAGGAAATCACTACCGCCCTCGGCTGTGAATTTCCGCCCACCCTCACCCTCGAGGAACAGGGCCGCTTTGCCCTCGGTTTCTATCACCAGAAAGCCGACTACCGCCGCATCAGCGCCGAGCGCCGCGACGAACGTGACGCGGCTAAACTCGCCGCCGCTACCGCCTGAATTCTCAAAGTTAAAATCCTAAATCCGCCTCCTCCAATCCACTTCCCACTATGAACTCATCCATCACCTCCCGCTACGACTTCGTTTATCTCTTCGACTGCAAAGACGGCAATCCCAACGGCGATCCCGATGCCGCCAACTCCCCGCGCATCGACCCGCAAGACATGCACGGACTCGTCTCCGATGTGTGCCTCAAACGTAAAATTCGCAATTTCGCTCTCCTCAAGCACGCCCGCGCCGCGGGCTACGACATCTTCGTGCAGCAAGGCTCCGTTCTCAACGAAAGCATCCAGCAGGCCCACACCGACCTCGGCCACGACGTGGACGGCAAGAAGAAAACCGCCACTCGTCCCCAAGTCGCCCTCGCCCGCACCGAGATGTGCAAAAAATTCTACGACGTGCGCACCTTCGGCGCCGTCATGTCCACCGGTGCCAACGCTGGCCAGGTGCGCGGTCCCGTGCAGCTCAGTTTCTCCCGCAGTATCGACGCCATTCTCCCACTCGATCTCTCCATTACCCGTATGGCCGCGACCGAGGCCAAGGACGCCGATTCACCCAATCAAACGATGGGCCGCAAAAACCTCATCCCTTACGGCCTCTACCGCTGCCACGGCTTCATCTCCGCCAACCTCGCGCAGGAAACCGGCTTCACGCCCGCCGATCTCGATCTTTTCTGGGAAGCCCTCGCCATGATGTTCGACCATGACCGCTCCGCTTCGCGCGGCACGATGGCCCCGCAAGCCCTGCTCGTCTTCGAACACGCCACCCCGCTCGGCAACGCTCCCGCCCACAAACTTTTCGAACGCATCAAGATCGCCGCCAAACCCGGCGCCACCGCCGCCCGTGACTTCGCCGACTACGATCTTACTTTCGACGGCAAACCCATCGAAGTGACCAAGCCCGATGCGCCCATCGCCGCCACCGAAAACGTCAAACTTCACCGGAAGCTCTGAGGCCCCGCCCGTTGACTTCCCTCCTCTCCCCGGCACCTTCCCCATGCATGACGTGGACCCAAAACATCGACCGCTGGCGCCGCCTCCCGGCGGAGACCAAGCTCCGCCACCGCTGGGAAGCGATCCCGGCGGACGTGGCGGAAAGCATGGCGTTCGAGGGGGAACCGGTGCCGCTGGAGACCATCCGCGCGACACTCGCCCGGATCGAGCCACCCGCTGGCTTGCAACGTCCCGCGGTCTCCTCAGCTACCAGCAGCTAGCACCGCTGCTCGCCGGGCGGGTCGCGCTGGCCGAGGCCGATCTCTACCGAGGAGCCTTCGCCGCCCGCCCGCTCGACGAAGCTCTCGTCCTCGATCTCCACGCCCGCGTCTGCGGCGAGCTTGTGCCCGACTGGGCCGGACGCTGGCGGGTCATCGATGTCACCGTCGGCCGGCTCAAGCCTCCACCGCCCCACCAAATTGCGCAGGACATGCGGACCTACACTGCCGATCTCAACGCCCGCTGGCCTGATGCTTCCGCCAGCCTCTCCGACCTCACCCTGGAGTTTCTTGCCTTCGCCGAGGGACGCTTTCTCACCGTGCATCCGTTTCGCGATTTCAACGGCCGCACCATCCGCATCTTCCTGCTGGAACTGCTGCGTCGCCTCGATCTGCCCCGCGTGGTTTTGGCCGCAGAAGGCGAAGCCGCCCGCGCGACCTACTTCACCGCGCTCGAAGCCGCCGACCAAAGGGACTGGCGACCTCTCATGAGCGTGTGGCAGAACCGCTTTGTCGGCGCCAACACGTCCACGTAGCCCTCCCTTTTTCCCCATGTCCACCAAAGCCACCCTCGTTCACGGCCAAAACTTCAGCCTCCACGAAGAGCTTTTCGAGCGCACCCCGCACGTCTGGCTCACGCTCGACGGATGCGTTTTTGAGGCGAATGAGCGCGGGGTGAAAGTGGAGATTCCGCTGGCCGTCTGGGAAGTCATTCGGCAGCGCACCCCTGCGCGATTCGACCTCGCTTCGCTCACCCCCGCCCAACTTCGGGCCGAGGCCGAAAAACGCGTCGAGGCCAACCGCGCCGAATACCGCACCGCCCTCGCCGAGCAACGCGCCGCGCTCAAAGCCTCTGGGACGAAGCATCGCGGCAAACGCCTGCCTTCATTCTTTTACCGCGACGCCCGGCTACCGCGCGCCAAACATCTCGCCGCCGTCCTCGCCGACCTCCGGCGCGAACGCGCCGCCCAACGACTGCTCCAACGCGAAATCGCCCGCGTCACCAGCCCGCGTCGGATGCCGGCGTAATCGAAGCCACGTCGGCCGATGGACCCGCTCCCCCTCAGCGCC
>CALSBN010000249.1:0-7052 GCA_943373185.1 Opitutus sp. GAS368
ACCTACAAGGCCAAGCAGCAAAACGCTCCGCGGCCCTGAGCCGGGCCGCACGCGGCCTTTCGACCGGCCGGGACTTTTTCCGCCGCAGCCGCAAAATCAGATTGGTTTCCCGCCGACCGATCGGTAACTCTTCCGCACCTTTATGGCCAAAACGCACTCCGACATTGGACTCATCGGCCTTGCCGTCATGGGTCAAAACCTCGCCCTCAATATCGCCGACCACGGCTTCCAGATCTCGGTTTTCAACCGCACGGTCGAGAAGACGGAGAAATTCGTCGCGGAAAATCCCTCCACTCCCGGCGGCCTCATCGGCGCCAAGACCCTCCCGGAATTCGTCCAGTCTCTCGCCAAGCCGCGCAAGATGATCATCCTCGTCCAGGCCGGCAAAGCCACCGACGCGGTCATCGACAGCCTTATCCCGCTGCTCGAGGCCAACGACATCATCATCGACGGCGGCAACGCGCTTTGGACCGACACCATCCGCCGCGAGAAATCCCTGAAGGAAAAAGGTCTCCGCTTCATCGGCTCCGGCGTTTCCGGCGGTGAAGAAGGCGCGCGCTTCGGCCCGTCCCTGATGCCCGGCGGCGAATTCGAAGCCTGGAAAGAGCTCAAGCCCATCTGGGAAGCCGTCGCCGCCAAGGTCGACCGCAAGACCGGCCGCCCCATCATGGGCGCCACCCCCGGCAAGCCCGTCAAAGGCGGCGTGCCCTGCACCACCTACATCGGCGAAAACGGCGCCGGCCACTACGTGAAGATGGTCCACAACGGCATCGAGTATGGCGACATGCAGATGATCTGTGAGGCCTACTCCCTCATGCAGGGCCTCCTCGGCCTCAAGCCCGCCGAAATGGGTGAGATTTTCTCCACCTGGAACAAAGGCGCCCTCGACAGCTTCCTGATCGAGATCACCGCCGACATTCTCAAGCAGAAGGACCCGATGACGAAGAAGCCCTTCGTCGACATCGTCCTCGACACCGCCGGCCAAAAAGGCACCGGCAAGTGGACCTCCGTCAACGCCCTCGACATGGGCGTGCCGGCTCCGACCATCGCCGAATCCGTCTTCGCGCGCTGTCTCTCCGCGATCAAAGAAGAGCGCGTCGCCGCTTCCAAAGTGCTCAAAGGCCCGAAGATCAAGAAAGTCTCCCCGGCCAAGAAAAAGGAGCTCATCAAGGCGATCCACGACGCCCTCTATTGCTCGAAGATTTGCTCCTACGCGCAGGGCTTCCAGCTCATGCGCACCGCGCAGGGCGAATACGGTTGGAAACTCAACTTCGGCCAGATCGCCCAGATCTTCCGCGGCGGCTGCATCATCCGCGCCGCGTTCCTCCAAAAGATCACCGAGGCCTATGCCCGCAACCCGAAGCTCGCGAACCTCCTCCTCGACGGCTATTTCAACAAAACCATCCAGAAAGCGCAGGCCAACTGGCGCAAAGTCATCAGCCTCGCGGTCGAGAACGGCATCAGCATCCCGACGTTTGGATCGGCCCTGAGCTACTACGACGCCTACCGCTCGGCCCGCTTGCCGGCCAACCTGCTCCAAGCCCAGCGCGACTACTTCGGCGCCCACACCTACGAGCGCACCGACAAGCCCCGCGGCAAGTTCTACCACATCGACTGGCCCGAGCCCTCCCGTCCGCAGTTGGAAGCGTAAGGCAGAAACTGCATCTGCTTCCGAGGCGCGGCCTTTCCGGCCGCGCTTTTTTTCTGCATAGATCACGAACCCGGACGATCACCCTCGGCATCGATCTCTCTTCGCAGCCCGACGACACAGCGGCGTGCATGATCGACTGACACAACGAAGGGCACGCCATCGCCCGCGTCGCCACGCTTCACTGTGACGACGCCACCCTCGATACCTTGGTTCGCGGGGCCGATGCCATCGGGATCGATGCACCCTTCGGCTGGCCGGAGGCGTTCGTCGAAGCAGTCGGCCAATGGAACGCGACCACTCTGGAAGACCGCACTTTTCAGAAGAACCTGCGTCTGCGCCTGACCGATCAATTCGTCCACGCGACTACCCGGGCCGACTCCTGTTTCCCAACCGGAGTTCGCCGCCTAGACCCGCCCAACGGTCCCGTTTCCACCCGTGGCCCGGGACGGCTGGCGGATTGACGGAGCGACCGTGCGCGCGCACCTTCGCCCCATCATGAACGCGACCGCCTCCGCCCACCGCGCGCCGCCTGCGGCCGAGCCGGAATTGTCGTTGGAGGAACGCCTGGCGCTGGCGCGGGAGATCATGGCCACTCCGCGTTTTCGCGCCCTGTGTTTCTGGAATTGGCCACCGGCCGTCGATGTGACAGAAGATTCATTGCCGGCCATCGCTTCCGCTTTACAAGTCCACGGAGGCCGCAGCGGATTCCTGCTCGGCGCGAAGTTATGCCCCACACCGCAATCCAGGAAAAAATATTTCGCCTTCTCCGGGAGAACCGAAACCCCGAAAGCCACGTAGCGGGAGCCTCGGTTCTGCATCGCGATCCGGATTCGCCGCGATATTCCGGCGACATCGACCTGTTTCACGACGAGGTCCGGCTCGTGGCGGAGAACGCCGAACGCGATTTTGCCGTGCTACGCGCCGCCGGGCTCGCCGTCGAATGGGCGACGCGCAGCGAAACGTTTCACCGCGCCTGGGTGACGGTCGGCGAAGAACGCCTGAAGTTGGAATGGGTGTTCGACTCCGCGTTTCGATTTTTCCCCGTCGAATCCGATCCGATATTGGGCTACCGGCTGCACCCGGCCGATCTGGCGACCAACAAAGTCCTCGCTACCGCCGGGCGCCGCGTGATCCGAGATTTTCTCGACCTGCTCCACCTCCATGAAACCTATCTTCCGCTGGGTGTTCTGGTGTGGGCCGCGAGCGGCAAGGACCCGGGGTTGAGCCCTCTCTTCATCCTGAACGAGATCGTGCGGACCAGTAAGTATCGGCCGGAAGACCTCCGGGATGTGCAACTCGCGCGGCCGGTTTCGCTCACGGAGTTGAAACAGAAATTGCTGGGTGCGGTGAACGCGGCCGAGGATCTGATCGCATGCCTGCCCGCCGCCGAAGTCGGATGTCTCTACCTCGACGCCGCCGGCAATGTCGTGGCGCCCGATCCCGCTTCGCCTGAATTTCCCCGCCTCACCCGCCATTTCGGCACCTGGCGCGGAAGCTGGCCCCGCATCGTGACCGAATAACTCCGCCGGCCCCCGAACAATTTGTCCCTTCCCCTATGAAAAAACTCGTTCTCCTCCTGTGCTCCATCGCACTCGCCGTCGTTCCTGCGGCCCGCGCCGAACTCAAGCTCCCCGCCATCTTTGGCGATCACATGGTCTTGCAGCAAAAGCTGGCCAACCCGGTCTGGGGTTGGGACACGCCCGGCAGCGCTGTCACCGTCTCGTTCGCCGGCCAATCCTATGCCGCAACCGCCGGCGCCGACGGGCGCTGGACCGTCAAACTCGCCGCGCAACCCGCCAACAAAACCCCTCAAACCCTCACCATCGTTTCCGGCGCGGCGCGCCGTGAAATCAAGGATGTCCTGATCGGCGAAGTCTGGATGTGCTCCGGCCAGTCGAACATGCAATGGTCCGTCGGTCAGACCTACACCGGCGACCTCGAAGGCGCCGGCGCCCGGCGCCCGCATTTCCGCATTGTTTCCGTCCCGCAGGTCGGCACGCAGGATTTGAAAACCGATTTCAAGGGCAAGTGGGAGGTCGCCGATCCCGCCAACGTCAAAAACTTCAGCGCCATCGGCTACATCTACGGCCGCTATTTGCACGACATTCTCGATGTGCCGGTCGGCCTGATCGACAACGCCTGGGGCGGATCTGCCGCCGAAGCATGGGTTCGCCGTGAGACCATCGAAAACGACCTGCGCTTCGCCCTGCTCATGGCCAACACCCGCCAACGCGAAGCCAACCTTTCCACGGAAAAGAGTAAGGCCGATTTCGCCAAAGCTTTGGCCGACCACAAAATTGCCGCCGAGAAGGCCAAAGCCGAAAAGAAGCCCGCCGCCAAAGCCCCGGCCGATCCCGCCGCTTGGCTCACCGGCAACTCCCGTCCCGGAAATATCTTTGCCGGCGTCGTCAATCCCACCCTCGGCTACGGCCTGAAGGGCGTCATCTGGTATCAGGGCGAGTCAAACGCGTCCCGCGCTTACGAACACGCCACGTTGTTTCCCTTCCTCATCGAGCAGTGGCGCAAGGAGCAGGGTCAGGGCGATTTCTCGTTTTACTGGGCGCAACTCGCCGACTTCAAAGCCGAGGCCGCCACGCCCGGCGAGAGTGACTGGGCCGAGCTCCGCGAGACGCAGACCAAAACCCTGAGCCTGCCCAACACCGGCCAAGCCGTGATCATCGACGTCGGCGAAGGCCGCGACATCCACCCGCGCAACAAATACGATGTCGCCTCCCGCCTCGTGCGTTGGGCGCTCGTGAAGGATTACGGCCTGAAGTTTCCCTACCGCAGCCCCGAGTATCAGAGCATGACGGTCGCCGGCGACAAAGTCGTCGTCACCCTCGATTGTTTCGGCAGCACCCTGCGCGCCTTCGACGTGACCGAAGCCCGCGGCTTCGCGATCTGCGGCGCCGACCGCGTCTGGCGTTGGGCCAACGGCAGGATCATCGCCCCCAACCAAGTCGAAGTCTCGCACCCCGAGGTGCCCGTGCCGGTCGCCGTCCGCTACGCTTGGGCCGACAACCCCGTCTGCAATCTCTTCTCTGCCGACGGTCTGCCGGTCACGCCCTTCCGCACCGACGACTTCGAGATGACCACGAAGCCCAAGCCACCGGCACCCAAGGCCGGCGCTACCACTCCGGCCAAACTCTGAAGGTAAAGCGCCTACCGCCGGGTGCGGCCAGCCTGACCCTAACTTCGTTGTAGCCGGGCTCGCCGACTCCGGTCCGCACCCTTACGAGGCCCGACCGCCGGTCGGGCTTCTTTTTTAACCCGAAAACCGACCATCGGTCGGTTCTACAACTTCCGCCTGCATGCACCGCCGCTCCTTCCTCTCCACCCTCAGCCTCACGCTTGCGCCCGCCGCCGCCATACTCTTGACCGGCCTCCGCGCCGCCGAGCCGGCCTCCCCGCCGACCCTCCGCGTTCTCACCTACAACATCCACCACGGCGAAGGCGTGGACGGGAAACTCGACCTCGTCCGCCTCGCCGGGGTCATCACCGCCGCCCGCGCCGACGTCGTCGCGCTCCAAGAGGTTGACCAAAAAACCACGCGCACCGGCGGCGTCGATCAAGCCGCCGAGATCGCCCGCCTCACCGGCCTGCACTTCGCTTACGGCAAAGCGATGGACTACCAAGGCGGCGCCTACGGCCAGGCCCTGCTCAGCCGCTGGCCGTTGGCCGACTTTACCGTTCACCCGCTGCCCAATCCCGCGAAGGTCGAGCCCCGCATCGCCATCTCCGCGACCGTGCGCCCGCCCGGCCAATCGGCGTTCCGCTTCGTCGGCACCCACCTCGACGCCTCGCGCGACGACACCGCCCGCTGGCAACAAGCCGCGCGCCTTATCGAACTCTTCGGTGCCGACGCCATCCCCACGATCCTCATCGGCGATCTCAACGCCCGCCCCGAAACCCGCATCATGCAGGCGCTGCTCCAATCGTTCACCGATGCCTCCGCCAGTCAGCCCGCGCCCACAAGCCCGGCTGAAAATCCCAAGGTGCGGATCGACTTCGTCCTCCTCCGCCCCGCGACCACGTGGCGCGTGCTCTCCTCGACCGTCATTCCTGAAGCCGTCGCTTCGGATCACCGGCCGCTGCTGGTGGAGCTGACATCGGCGGCGGGACCGAGCCGTTAGTCGGACTAAAGCTGCGGGAGCGCGCCTACTTCGTGGCGCCCACCACCGGCTGCGTCCACGCCGTCTCAAATTCGTCGGCCACGCTGCCGTTTACTTTGGCCTTTGAGGAGATCACCCGCGCGCGCACGTAGATTTCGTCGCCTCGCAACGTGTAGCTCGCCGCCGTCCCCTTCACTTCGGCCAGCACCGCGCCCACGTCTTTGCTGTAGCGGCGATGCGGCAAGGTCTTCGCGGCCGAGGCGTCGCCCGCGCGCGGCGGCAGCAACTGGCTCGACGGATCGTAGCCCCGGCGCGTGCCGATGAACTGCGTCACGTAGGTCACCCCCGGCTCCGCCTGAATTTCCAACGCCAGCGTCGTCGCCGTGCGCGTCACTTCTTTCAGCGTCACGCCCGACGTCGCGTAAAAATCCCCCGCCTCCATCGCCAAAACAATCGACTCCGGCGTGAGGTGGCGCGCCCGCACCATGACCCAGCCGCGGCCCGAATTGCTCTTCCCGAGCATCTGCTCGTGGTAGTTGTGCGAGTCGTCGACACCGATGCCATACATCACGTCGAGCTTCAGCTCCGCCAGCCGGCGCGTGAGCACCACGTCCCAGATCTCGTCGTTGCTTAGGTGCGCGACGTCGCCCGCGTTATGCACGCCGGGGTGGCCGTTATAAACTTCGAAGAACTTCTCGTGGTGCACCTGCATCAGTTCCTCCGCCGTCACTCCCCAGACGAAATTCGGGTGGTTCAGGTGGAGAAACATCGGCTGCCCCGTTTCCTCCCGCTGCACGCGCACGGCTTCGACGGTGCGTTGCATGATCTCGAGTGCGTTGTCCGCCTCGACCGGCGCAACGAGCGTGCGCGGATTCGTTAGATTCATATGCACCGGCCCGCCTTGCTCCGGCGTCGTGGCCGTCGCCGGGCGTTTCCAATTCGAAGTCACCTCCAGGCCCGGAATCATCAGAAACCGCCCCGGCTCCTCGAAGAGCGTGCGATACTCGGCGAGCGGCTTGAGCCGCACTTCGCGTGTGCCCGCCGTTTCACGCTGCTCGACCCAATCGGCGCCGAAGCGTGCGATGTAATTCTCCAATACCACCCCGCCGCCACGCTGCACCACTTTGCCCGCCACGACTGCCGGGGGCTTGAGCGCAAACCAGCGTTGCCCCTCCGCCATGATGTTGTGGTCCGACATGGCGAGGAAATGATAGCCCGCGCGTTTATACCAATCGGCGATCATTTCCGGATAGTCGTCGCCGTCGCTCCAGAGCGAGTGCGTGTGCAAA
>CALSBN010000250.1:0-6954 GCA_943373185.1 Opitutus sp. GAS368
CCACGCTCTACTCAAACAATCAGACCGCGTGGCAGTCGTATGATCGCCAAATCACGCCTGTTCCCGAGCCGTCAACTTACGGCGCGATCTTCATGGGTGCCTGCGTCGCCCTCATCTACTGGCGCCGGCGGCAGTCCTCCCGCCCAAAGCCCTAAATCTTGTCAGGGGCTTTTGGTGACCGGAAAGTCTTCCCCTGCGTCGACCACCGAAACGGCCCGATGCATCGGAACTTGAGTCCGGAACCACGTCCGCTGCTTTCGGACCAGGCCTTTCGTGTTCTTGACGATCTCGTTCACCAAGTCCCGTTCCGCGAGCCGTCCATCAAACAACGCCAAAACTTCCCGATAGCCGATCGCGCGGGCGGCGCTGGGATTTTGTTCGAGACCGGCGGCCCGTAGGCGACGCACTTCGTCGACCAGCCCGGCCCGGATCATTCCTCTCACGCGGTCCTCAATCCGTCGGGCCAACTCGTCCGTCGGGCGGGTGAGTTCGAGCAATTCGACGTGCCAATCGGCAAACGCGCCCGGCTTCGCCGAGAACTCCGCCTTCAACTGCTTCAGCGTCCGCCCCGTCGCCAAGCACCGCTCCAAGGCCCGAGTTACCCGGCGCGGATTGTCCACATCCAGCGAACCCAAATCATCCGCATTCAAATCGCGCAACTCGCCCACCAGCGCCGCAAGCCCGTGGTTGGTCAATCGGGCTTCGACCTCGGCGCGCAGCTCCGCCGGCACCGTCACATCGTCGGCTACCGGCGCCAAAAAAGACTTCAGGTAAAAGCCGCTTCCTCCCGTCACCAACACCGCCCGGCCCCGTGCCTCGATCTGCTTCACTGCTTCCCGGGCCAATCCGATGTAGCGGGCCACATCCATCGCCTCGGTCACCCCGCAGATGTCGATCAGATGATGCGGCACCCGGACCAACTCTTCGGCGCCGGGTTTTGCCGTGCCGATGTCCATGCCCCGGTAGAACAAAAGCGAGTCGCATGAAACGATCTCCGCCCCGTGCGTCTCCGCCCAGCGTAACGCCCACTCCGTCTTACCTACCGCCGTGCAGCCGGTGAGAACGTGGATCGTAGGCTTCATGCCATGAACTCAATGCTCTTTCCGTTGCCGGGCGAGCCGAAGGATCAGCTCTCGCGAACCCGCTCGGGCCGATCCCGTTCGATGCTTCTTACACCCCTCGGGCCAATTCGGCGTGAGTCATCACCCGATTGCGTCCGCCGCGCTTGGCCGCGTAGAGCGAACGGTCGGCCGCGCCGATCAACAGCTCGATCCGTGACACATCGTCGGGCAACACCGCCACTCCGGCGCTGATCGTCAGCTTCAAAGAAACCCCGCCCTCGATCATCACCGGGCTGGCCGCCACGGCGTCCACCACCCGTTGCGCCACTTCGGTCGCCGCCGCGCGACCGGTCTGCATCAGCACCAGCGCAAATTCCTCGCCGCCAAAGCGCGCGACCCGGTCCACCGTGCGCAACTGTGCGGTCAGTGTCTTTGCGACTTCCTTCAACACCGCGTCCCCCGCAGGGTGCCCGTGCGTATCGTTCACCGCCTTGAAATGGTCGATGTCCACCATCACCAACGCCAGAGGTTGGCCAAAACGCCGGCAGCGCTCCGCCTCCTCGGCCATGATCCGGTCAAATTCCCGCCGATTCAGCATGCCTGTGAGTTGGTCACGCGTGGCGAGTTGCCGAAGCGCCTCCAGCGTCTCGCCAAGTTTGAGCGCATACCGTAGTGAACGCTCAAGCGATCGCGGCGTGATCTCACCCTTCACCAGATAATCGAGCGCCCCGGCATTCATCGCCTCAATGTCCACTTGGGAGGACGAGTCCGCCGTCAAAAAGACAATCGGAGTCCGGCATCCCGCCGCGACAGCCTCCCGGATCAGCTGCAACCCGTCCTTCGGGCCAAGTTGATAGTCCAAAAGGCAGGCCACGTAGCCGCCACCCAATATCTTGGCGAGCCCGTCGTCATAGGTCGGTGCCCACTCGAGTTCGTATAGCTCACCCTGAAAATTCTTAAAATTCGCCTGCGTGACCCGGAACTGCAGCCGGTCATCGTCGATCATAAGGATTTTCCTCATATACAGCGAGCGCACCGACTCCGAACCCGCAGGGCAAATTTAAACCCCGCTCCCCTTGTTTTTTTACACGCAGTTGGGACGCGTGGGCTCAGCGACGGGTCCCGGCAACCAAATCGACCGCCTTTTCCCCCATCACGACCGGGATCTGCGCGGGTGTCGCCAAGTTGTCCTTGATCACATTCACCAAGGCGCTGCCCACGACCACACCGTCGGCCAGCGCCGCCACCTGGGCCACTTGTGCGCGGCTGCCGATCCCGAAACCCACGGCGATCGGCAAGCGTGTATGCATCCGAATGCGGGCGACCGCCTCCGCGATGCCACCGGCCACCTCCGAGCGCACCCCGGTCACACCTTCGCGTGACACATAGTAAATAAAACCGGTGGTCGCCGCCGTGATTTTTGCGATGCGCACCGACGGGGTCGTAGGCGCCACGATGCACACCGTATCCACTCCGTGTTTAGATGCGGCCGCCGCGAACTCCGCGCCTTCCTCGGGCGGCAAATCGAGCACCAACATGCCGTCAACGCCGGCGGCCTTCGCCGCTTTCACGTATCCGTCGATTCCGTTGGAGAACACGAGATTGTAGTAGGTGTAGAATACAACGGGCACATCACTAAACTCACGGATGCGTCGCACAAACTCGAAGACTCTCGCCGCCGTCATGCCGCCTTCCAACGCCCGCTGCGCCGCCAGTTGGTTCGTAAGTCCATCCGCCAACGGATCCGAAAACGGCACGCCCAGTTCCAACACGTCGATACCGCTTTTGATCAACGCCCGGCAGGCCTCCAATGAGGTGTCGAAATTGGGGTCGCCCGCGCACAAGTAAGCAACGAAAGCGGCGCGGTTTTGTTCACCGGCACGGGAGAAAGCATGGGTGATTCGGGACATGTTACCCGCCATCGGCGCAAAAACCCCTTCGTGGAGCAAAGAGAAATTTTCCCGACCTGGAAACTTAACCCGGCCTTGGGGTGTCGGACTCGTTACAATTCCCCGCCCGATACCGACCCGCTTGCGTGCAACCAGCCGCTCCACTTCCCTGCGTCCTCTTCTTTCCAAATGCCCTCCATCCGCCCCAAGCAAAAGTCGCCGTCCTCAAAGAAGGTCCACCGCCGGCCATCGCCGGCGCCCCGGGCGTCGCTCGCCTCGTCACAGCGGGACCTGCTTTATCGGCGGATCCGTCACGAGATCATCGACGATCTCGATGAGGAGGTTGAAATGGAGCGCGCCGATTGGGATCCGAAAGCGGCCCGCGATGCCTCGTCCGCTGCGGGCACCACGGCCGAGCGCGCCCAGCGCGACTTCTACTTCAAGGAACTCTACCGTCTCCAGACGCAGCTTGTGTCGCTGCAGGACTGGGTGGTTCAGACCGGCCACCGGTTGGTCATCGTCTGCGAAGGTCGGGATGCTGCGGGCAAGGGCGGCATCATCAAGCGGATCACCCAGCACCTGAATCCCCGCGTTTGCCGCGTGGCCGCCCTGCCTGCGCCCACCGACCGCGAAAAGACCCAATGGTATTTCCAACGCTACATCGCCCACTTGCCGGCAGCGGGTGAGATCGTGCTCTTCGACCGCAGTTGGTATAACCGTGCCGGCGTCGAGCGGGTGATGGGCTTTTGCAGCGATCACGAATACGAGGAGTTTTTCCGCACGGTGCCGGAGTTCGAAAAAATGCTGATCCGCTCCGGCATCCAAGTGGTGAAATATTGGTTCTCCATTTCGGACGAGGAACAGGAGTTTCGCTTCCGCGCCCGGATCAACGATCCCTTAAAACAGTGGAAACTCAGCCCCATGGATCTCGAATCCCGCAAGCGCTGGGAACTCTACACCAAGGCCAAAGAAATCATGCTCCGGCGCACCCACATTCCCGAGGCACCGTGGTGGGTCGTCCCCGCTGTGGACAAAAAGAAGGCGCGCCTCAATTGCATCCGGCATCTGCTCTCACAGGTGAACTACCGGGAGATCAAGCGCCCCAGGATCGTCCTGCCAAAACGTGTCCACTCTCCGGACTACCTCCGGGTTCCGGTGCCCGAGGAGATCTTTATCCCCCAGTTCTATTGAGAAAAACGTCCCGTTGACCTCGGAGGGCAACCCGACCAACTCACCGGTCATGGAACTTCCCGTCGTCGACCAAGACTTTCTCCGCGAACTCGTAAAGGTTTCCCGCCAAAAGCACCATCATGTGAAATGGGTGGATCGCGACGGCACGGACCGCGTCACCACCGTGAGCCAAACCGAGGTTGTCCGCCTCAACGCGCTCGCCCAACGCCTGCGGATCGGCAAGACCGAGCTCATGCGCCAAGCCGCCCATTTGCCCGTGGCCCGTAAAATCCCGGCCGTTTCCAACCACACAAAAATTGACAGCATCACAATCAGTGCGACCAATCTTTGAGACGGGTGCCGCGTTTGGCATCCGTGCAAACATCAACGTCTCCGCTTCATCCCAAATGAAAAAAGTCCTGCTCGCCCTCGTCACCGCCGGCCTCCTCGCGCTCGGCACCGTCAACGCCTCGGCTCAAACTGCGCCGAAGTCGGTCATCCACGTCGTTACCGTTTCCTGGAAAGCCGACACCAAGCCCGAACAGATCAAAGCCGCCCTTGACGGCGTCACCGCCATGCCGGCCAAGTTCAAAGGCATGACCCGCACCTGGGTGAAGGCCATCAAGGTTCAAGGCACCGCGACCCATGCGATCGTCATGGAATTCGCCGACGAAGCCGCGCTCAAGGCTTACTCCGGCAGCGACGCCCAAAAAGAGTGGTATAAGGTTTACCTCCCGATTCGCGAAAAGAGCACGACCTTTGACATCACCAACTGAGTCGACGGGCTCAGGTGATTTTTTGTCGGGAGCCGCCTCTCATGCGGCTCCTTTTTTGTGCCCCGATTCCGGGGATCAACGCACGGTCTCCAACAGCGCGACCACGTCGGTATTCTTATATTCCTTCGCCAGATCCAGAGCCGTCACCCCGGGCTTCGACCGCACCTTCGGATCTGTGCCGCGCTCGAGCAAGAGCTTCACCATTTCCACGCCGCCACCCGCCGCCGCCTCGTGCAACGGAGTGCCTCCCAGCTCGCTCAACGCATTGGGCGGTGCGCCCCGGTCCAAAAGAATCCGCGCCAACTCTACCTGATTCTTCGCTGCCGCGTGGTGCAATGGCGTCCAGCCAATCCGGTCGCGGCGCACCGGCTCGGCCTTGCCGTCAAGCAGTGCGACCAGCACCGCCCGGTCGTTGCGTTCCACCGCCAAATGCAACGGCGTCCGCGACGCGTTGTCGGGCGCGTTGATGTCGGCCCCTCGCTCGATCAGGAAAAGGGCGATGGCCGTCTTGCGCCGCAAAATCGCCTGGTGCAGCGGCGCGAGCTTCGTGCCCCCTTCCCCTTGGAGGATCTTGGGGTTGCTATCGATAAACTTCTTCACGTCCTCCACTCCGCCCTTGGCGATCGCTTCATCAATGGTCGCGTAGCTCGCGGGCGCCGCCGGCGTGGCCGCCCGCAACGCGACTAGCCCGCAACCCAACAGGGCCGCGCCCAAAAAAAACAGCCAGACTTTGGCGCTCATTTGACCACGGGCCTGAGCACCAGCTTGCGATACGAAACCGAGCCATGGTCTCCCTGTAGGAAGATCGGTCCGGGGCGAAACTCGTCCGACCACAGGGCCCCGCCGGTGCAGCCTTGGATCGGCTGATTGACGATGATCGTCGTGCCGTTGAGCACCACCGTGAGATGACGGTCAACCAGCGTGATGTCCAAGCTCTGCCACTCCGACGCAGGCTTTTCCGCCGCCACACTCGGCGTGATGCGACTGTAGAGCGCCCCCATATTATGCCAATTGAGCGGCTTGCCGAAGGAATCGAAGACCTGGATCTCGTAGATTCCGCGCAGATAAATGCCGCTGTTGTTTTTCTCCGGCACGTTGACTTCAAACGTGAGATTAAAGTCCTCAAATTCGCGCTCCGTGCGCAGATTTCCAAATCGACGCACCGGCTGCCCCTCCACTTTCGGCGCCGGCCGATTGACCAACTCTCCGTTGACCGCCGACCAGCCGTTCTCGGATTTTGTCTCGATCAGCCGCCAGCCCGTCAGATCGCGGCCATTGAACAACTCGACCGGTGCACCGAACTTCACCTTCTTCAAATCGGGCGCGGGCGGTAGCGCCGGGATTCGTTTCCCGGTGAACTCCTCGCGCTCGATCTTTGTGCCCGACGCATTGAACGCCGTGCGCGTCAGCTTGAGCACGTCGCCCTCCAACCGGCCTGAAATCATTTCCGTCGCCTGCTGCGTGCGCACCACTTTTCCCGCCGAATCTTTGCGCGGAAGGTCACGCACGCGTGTCACCGTCAACGCCCCGTCCACGATCGCAACGCTCGACAGCGGCACCACGCTGCCGCCGCCCCAGAGAATCGAACCGTCAAACCATCCGGCTTCCCGCCGGACTTCCAACCAACCGGCCCGGTCACCGGGCAGCGAAAGCGCCCAACGGCCAAGCAAAGGATCGACGGGCGCCGCCGCCCGCAGTCCGACGACGGACAGGGCGACCAGCATCAACCCGCGCAGCAAATTCATTCCGGGACGTGAAGGGGATTTTCTCATAGTGGAGTGCCCTCCATTCGAATCCCGCCGCGCCAAAATACCAGCCCGTTTTCAGCGCACGACCGCCAAAAGCCGGGACACATCGAGGGCGAAATCCAATCGGTTCGCCTTCGGATCACAGGTCAACGGCTCGGCGCCACCGGCCACCACCGCCCGATAATCGAGCCCCCGCAGCGCGGCGATTTGCCAAAAGCAGTCGTTCACATGAGTCCGGTTAAACCCTTCGACGACCCGGGTGCCAGGCGCGCAAAAAGCCAGATTGGCCAAACCCGCCCCGTGCGGAGCC
>CALSBN010000251.1:0-6812 GCA_943373185.1 Opitutus sp. GAS368
GGAACCTTGGGGCGAACCGGCGAAGAGGCCGTCGGGGTTGTTTTTCGCGATCAGGCCGGTGGCGTCACCGAAGTCGATGTAGAGACCACCGGCGAGCAATGGCGTGTAGTAATCCTGAGTCGCGCCGAAGCGGAAGCCGGGGCGGGTGATCAACTGCGTCTCTTTCACGCCGAAGTTGGCGATGAACGAGAGTTGCTTGGTGGCCATCCAGGTGGACTCGAGCTCGACGCCTTGGGAACGCAGACCGTCCTGGGCGTTGGTGAAGTTATTGAAGCGACGACGGGTCGAGTCGTAGACGGAGAGCGCCGCGAACAAGGTGTTGTCGAGCAACGACACTTTCACGCCGCCTTCAACCAGACCGGTTTCACCGAAGTTGGCCTCGGAGGAGACGTTGCCGCCCTGCGAAGGCGTCAGGGACGTGCCGTAAAGACCGGAGGCGTAGACCGAGACGTTGGGGGCGATCTTGTAGACCGGATTTACGCTGGCCATGTAGTAGTTCTTGCCGCCTTTGGCGACTTGCTGACCGCGACGGGCGTTGCGCTCGTGTTCGCCGGGGATGGTGTTCTTGAAGCTGGCGCCTTCGATGCGGGCCGAGAAGAACGTGCTGAAAGCATCGGAGAACTTGAGTTCGCCGACACTGAACAAGGCGAGCTGGTAGAGATCGGTGCTGGCGCTTTGAGCCCAGAAATTGCGGGTGTCGCCGAAGGCCGGACGTTGTGGGCCCGACAGGACGACGGAGTTGGCGGTAATCTGCTTTTTGCTGATGTCGCGGCGGGAGAATGGCTCCGCGCTGAAGTCCTGCAGTTGTTTGGCCCAGCTGTAGCGGACCGAACCACCGGAGATCAGGTTCGAAAGAATACCCGTGAACTTCTGTTCAACACTGATCTTATCCTCGACGATAAACTGCTTCATGTCGAAGGCGTAGCCGTAAGAGGAGAGTTTCTCGGTGTTGATATAGTCGATGATGAACTGATTTTTGAGCGTGAGCGACGACGAGCGGGTGTTTACTAGGTCGGCGAAGTAGAGGAAGTTCTGGGCGTTCGCGAAGTCGCCCGGGTCGGCGAGCACTTGGTTACCGTCAATCTTCGTTGTGAGGGCCTTGCCGCCGGCGTTGAAGAAGGCTGCGGTGTAGGCACCGGTCGTCGGGTTGAGCAGGGCCTGCAGCTGAGGCGAAAGCGTCGCGACGTAGCTGGCGGGAGGGATGATCGCACCGCCGCTGTTGTCGAACTGGGAGCCGCCGATAGTCGCGGCACTTCCGCCGAAGCCGATGAAGGGAACTGCTCCGGGGAGAACGTAGCCGCCGCCCGCTGCACTTGTGCCGTTGACCACTTCGCCCACGATGTAGTTGCCGTTGTTGATCAGGTCCTGAGTGACGCGATTCCAGCCGGCGTTCTCGTTGGATTTGTAGCTGTAGTATTCCGAGCCGGTGAACAGGGAAACATCCGGAGCGAGCTGGGCCTTGAGGGCGCCGTAGATCGAAATGTAGTTGTTCTGGACGTTGTTGTAGTAGGAGTCGGCGTTTTGGTTGGTCAGCGAGATGCGGTAGGCCATCGGCTTGTTGAAGGCGAGGACCGGTCCACCGACGTCGAGCTGCGTATTGAAGTAGTCATACGTGCCGACGGTGGTGCGGAGCGAACCGCGGAATTTGTCGTAATAGGGCGACTTAGGGAGAAAGTTGATGAAGCCACCGCCTTGGGTCGGGCCGTAGTTGCCGGGGGCGGGACCGCGCACGACGTCCATGCCGTCGAGCGAGCCGAACGACGTGGGCATTTCATTGCGTTGGAAGGCGCGCTGCATGCCGTTGAAGAAAGTGCCGGCAAAGTCGCCGCGGATATGTGGGGTGCCGGGCACGCCGTAGTAGTTGGGGCGTTCACCGCCGGGAATCACACGGGCGATGTCGTCGAAATTACGGACGCCGAGCTTCTGCATGAGCTCGGGCGTCAGGACCGTGACGGAGCGGGGAATATCAAGAACGGATTTCGCCGAACCGAAGACGGAGTCGCTGGCCCGTGAGGTGGGCATCAGACCGCCGGCGGCTGCGGCGGCGGATTCAGTGACGATAAATTTTTCCAGCTCGGTGATGCCAGTGGCGCCAACCGATGTTTTTGGAGCCGTTTGGGCAAACAGCACGCCCGGTAGCGTGCTGGAGAGCGCGAGCAGGATGCCCGCGCGGGTCAGTTTGTGTGTCATTTGGTTTATGAGTTGGGTTTCGAAACAGAACCATTTTAGCAGCCCATGTGCCACTCATGGCTCGCTGCGAGCGAAACCCTTTTTCCGAGGTTGCGCACGCCCTGGACCGGGCGGACGGATACGCGGGCCAAGGATGACAGGAAAACGCCGGGCTCCAGCCGGCTAACGCGGCAACTGACATTGAGATAATCCGTTGCTGGGTGCCAAACGAGAGGACCTTTGGCTTCGAACGTCGGGGGTGCCGCGTTCTTTTGGTCAGGTATTTGATCTTTATGCGCAGGAGGGTGGATGCGCGCCGATCGGGCGGTCGCTCAATCTACTTTCGCTTGGAGGGCGGGGGGGAGGAAATCGAAGCGCACCAGTTTCTCCATCGGGATGGGCGCGGCCAAGACCTTGAGCTCGACGAGGGTATCCATCTGTTCTTGGAGACGTTTGCGGGTGAGGAGGCCGATCGCTTCGCCCTTGGCCGGGTCGCCGCCGATCAGCTGGTTCTTCTTCAGGGCTTCGATCGTGAAGGCCATAAACTCGAGCGACATCTGCTCGTTGCGCTCGGCGATGATTTTCTTCCCGGGGGTCGGATCGCCGGCGAGGAAATCATCCCAACCGCGGATCGAAGCGGCGACGAAAGCGCGGACCGCCTCCGGATTCTCGCGGGCAAATTTCAGGGTCGTGAAGAAGATCCGGTAGGGCTTGAAGCCGGAATCATCGAGCAAAAGGGTGCGCGGTTTGGCGCCGTTCTTGGCGGCGTAGTAGGGCTCGTTGGTGATGAAGCACTGTTGGATGAAATTCTTGTCGGCCATGAACTGGGCTAGGCCGTAGTTCAGCGGCACGATGTTGAATTCGATTTTATATCGGAGCTTCAGGAAATTGATCCAATTCGTGCCAGGCACCGCCATGATGGATTTGCCGTTGAGGTCGGCGAAGGTCTTTACGGGATTCTCGTCGTGCAGGAGCAGGGCCTGCGGATCGTGCTGCATCAGTGCGCCCACGATCACAAAGGGCAGACCGTTTCCGACCTGGACCATAATGTCGTCGCTTCGGCCCATCGCGATGTCGGCAAGACCGCCGATCATCTTCTGGGGAACGGTCGGGCCGGGGCCGCCGCTGAGGATTTCAACGTCGAGGCCGGCTTCGGCGTAAAAGCCCTTGGCCAAGGCTTGGTAGTGACCGCCGTGCTCGGCTTGGGGATACCAATCGGTCTGGAATCGGACTTTTTTCAGCGCCTTGCCCGGTGACGCACCGGCGGCCGCGGCGGGTTTGGATTCAGTGGATTTACCGCAGCCGACGAGCATGCCGAGGAGGAGAACCGGGATGAGGTGGAAGAGGGTTTTCATAATCGAAAATCAGGTGTCGGCTTTGTTGTAGGAATCATGCCAGCGATGCAGTGCCCACCAACTGAGGGAAACGACGCCGCCGACAAAGATAAATCCCATCGCACAGCTGGCCACAGCTGCGGCGAAAAGCGCGGCCATCTTGAACTGGGCGCTGAAAACGATGGTAAGAAACCCGAGGCCGCCGCCGCCGCCGGCGGAGTTGCCGGCGTAAAAGTCGCCGACGATGGCGCCGATCGGCGCGAGGGTCCCGGCGATGCGCAGTCCGGTGAAAAAGTAGGGCAGTGCGGCGGGCACGCGGAGCAGGAAAATTGTCTGCCGCTTCGTGGCTTTGCACATGCGGAAAAAATCCACGAGGTTGCGGTCGGTGGAGATGAGTCCCTGCGTGGTGTTTACCACCATCGGGAAGAAGCAGATCAAAAAAGTGATGATCACGACGCTCTTGATGCCGGGTCCGACCCATAGGATCAAAATCGGGGCGAGCACCACGATGGGGGTCATCTGGAGGACCATCAGGTAAGGGTAAAATCCGGTGCGCATCCGCGGGGAAAGGGAAAGGAGCAGCGCGAGAATAAAGCTGAGCGTGACGGCAAAAAGAAACCCGAGCAGGGCGCCGACGGCGGTGTTCTGCGCGGCGGACCAAATGGCCGCGCCGTTGTCGCGGAAGGCAAGCACGACTTCGTGGGGCGGGGGCAGCAGGAAGCGCTGTTCTTCGCTGAGCAGCAGACGGGCCGCATACCAAAGGGCGATGAGGCCGGCACCGGTGAAGGCGGGCAGCAGGCGGTCGAAGGTCGATTTCATGCGGTGGCGGCGGTCTTGGCTGCGCCCTGCAAGCGCTCGACCGAGCGCAGAAGTTTCGAAACCTCCCCGACCAGGTGTTGGTAGCTGGCGGACTGGCGGGTCTCTTCGGTGCGGGGGTAGGGCAGGTCGACCTTCACCTCCTGATAGAGGCGGCCGGGATTGGCCGAGAGGACGAAAATCCGGTTGGACAGAAACACGGCCTCGGCGACGGAGTGGGTGACGAAGAAGGCAGTCCAAGCCTGCTGCTGGCGGATGCTGAGGAGTTCTTCGTTGAGGTGATCGCGGGTCATTTCATCGAGAGCTCCGAAAGGCTCGTCGAGCAGCAGAATGCGGGGCGAAACACTGAGAGCGCGGGCAATGGAGACCCGCATTTTTTGACCACCGGAAAGCTGGCGCGGGTAGTAGTTCGCGCGTTCGGCGAGGCCGACCATCGCGAGGGACTTGGCGACGATCTCATCGCGTTTTTGAGAGACGCCGCGCAAGCGCATCGGCACCGCGACGTTGGCCGCCACGGTGAGCCACGGCAGCAGCGTCGGTTCTTGAAACACGAAGAACATCTCCTCCATCGCGGCTTCGGGAGACATGCCGTCGACGATGATCTTGCCCGAAGAGATCGGGCTCAGGGCGGAGATGAGCTTGAGGATGGTCGATTTGCCGCAACCGCTGGGGCCGATGAGCGAGATAAAGTCGCCGCGCTGCGCCTCAAAATTGATCCCGTCGAGAATCAGCGGGCCATTCCCGTAACGTTTCTCAACGCCTTGGAATGATACGACGGGAGGTTGGTTGGCCATGGGTTTAGGCGATTGTGGGGGCCGGCGCGAAAGGGTTTTTGGGGTAGCTCTTCATCTTACCGGGGTTGAGCAGCGCATGCGGGTCGAGATCGGCCTTGAGATCGCGTTTTTCGGCGATGTTGGGATGACGGCCGCCTTCTTCCAGCACGTAAGTGTGCGGGTTGGCGATAAACACCCCGATCTCGGCGCAGTAATCGAGCAGTTCTTGGAGGCGAGCCTCGGATTTGAAGTGGACGAGCGGGATACCGCCGACGCTGATATTCTCACCGGCCGGACTCAGCGAGTTGTCGTCGCGCATCTTGGAGTTGCCGGCGATCCATTCGAGGTGGAGCTCGATCTCGCCGGGGAAACGTTTCTCTAGCAGGTCGAACTGTTCGCGGAAATTTTTACCAAAACCGGCCTGAACGTAAGTCATGCCGGGGACGCTCTTCATGGCCCAGAGCGTGGTGTGGTTCCAGGTGTAATCGGTGATGAACGGCGGCTTGGGCGGATCGGTGAGCGGCGTGCGATAAACGCAGCTCAAGCCGGCGGCGACCGCCGAAGCGACCACGAGGTCGGTTTGAGCGCGGTCCGTGAGGAGAAAGGTCACGTGCTCGCCGGTGCGCAGGTGTTTCGCGAGCGGCTTGAAATAGGACGGCACGGGCCACGCGAAGCCGGTGACGAGGCGTTTGCGCCACTCGCCGCGGTGTGCGGCGGCGTCGCTCCAATCGACGAGCGTTCCCCAATCCGGGCCGCTGATGATGATCTGGTCGTAGTCAATCTTCGGGGCGAGGCGCATCTCGATCTCGACCATGATTCCGGTCGTTCCGTAGGTGTGCAGCGCGCGTTTGCAATCGGCCTCCTCAAGCCGGATCAGGCGCGGTGTCTCCTCGCAGGAGAGCAAGGTCACCGACTTGACGTTGCCCGGGGCGTTGATGCCGCCCCAAGTGATCGAGCCGATTCCGCCGGAACCGCCGCAGAAGAATCCCGCCATCGAACTCTTCATCCATGTCGAGGGCATGCAGCGGAGTTCCCAGCCGAGCTTGCGGGCCTCGGTTTCGATCGGCCCCAGTCGGGCGGCGGGTTCGCAGCGCACCACGCCATCGGCCGTGATTTCCAAAATTTTATCCAGCCGGGCGAGATCGACGACGACGCCGCCGTAGATCGGAATGCATTGGCCGTAATTGCCGGTCCCGGCGCCGCGTGGCACCACGGGCACCCGCGCCCGGCAACACACGGAGATGACGGCCTGCAACTCGGCCATCGTGCCGGGACGCACAACGGCGTCGGCGCGCTTGTCGTCGAGCTGGCGTTTCAACACCGGAGAATACCAGTAGAAATCTTTGGAGAGTGTCTCGAGGGAGTCTCCCTCGGTGATGACATTGGTGGCGCCAACGGTGTTTTGCAGCAGGGTCAGGAGTTCGAAGGGGAGCGACATTCGGGGAGGGTTAGCAGGATTTCTGCCACGGTCGCGGGCCGCGACGTGTCTGCAAGATTGAAAATGCTCTCCGCCTCGCGTCGGGCCTTCCGACGCATTGCCCGACTGTTTTCCCGCCGGAGAACAATTTTCTCCAGCTTGACGCGATTCACAGATCTGCTCCGTGTCGCGCCGGAAACATTTCTCGCATGATCATATTTCGCCGCGCCCGCATTCCACTTGCCCTCACGACCCTCTCGTCCTCGGTCGATGCCGTCGATCCGGCGGTTTTGTGCGACGTGG
>CALSBN010000252.1:0-6686 GCA_943373185.1 Opitutus sp. GAS368
GATGGATCTGCACAGCCAACAGATTCAGGGCTTCTTTGATATTCCGGTGGATCATCTTTTTGCATCGCCCGTCTTCTTCGACTATCTCGCCAAAACACGAAGCGACAAATTAGTCGTATGCTCGCCCGATGTCGGCGGGATGAAGATGGCATCAGCTTATGCTGATATTCTTGGAGCTGGATTGGGTTTGGTCGCCAAAAAACGAAAAAACGCCACCACGGTCGAAGCGATCAATGTCGTGGGCGAGGTTGCCGGCTGCGATGTGCTATTGGTGGACGATATTACGGTGACTGCCGGCACGCTGACCGCCGCGGCAAAGATGTTGCGTGATCACGGTGCCCGAAGTGTCCGGGCGGCCGTCAGTCACTGTGTTTTGAACGAAGTCGCCTACGAGCGGTTGCGGAGCGGTGTGATTGACGAGTTGATTACCACCAATTCCGTGCCGGTCGACACGCGTGGATTGCCGATTACGGTTCTGAGTATCGCCCCGCTGTTGGGCCAGGCGATTACCCGAATCAACAGCAACTCAAGCGTCACAGGACTTTTTAGGATCAAGGGTTTTTGAGGCACACGCCCTTGGCGCCGTTTTTGACGGTGGAACAATTCGACCATGTGTCGGACGAAATCATTTCATGAACTTCACGCTTACTCGGTCGCTGGCTCTATTCATCGTTGCTGCCGCATCTTTCACCGGGCTTGATGGAAAGGAAGGGGCGGGCAAACAGCCGGTCTTAAAGATCGACCCTTCGCCTGTCGTTGAGGGTAGGTCGTCCGGTGTCGTCAGTTATGCTGACGTCATCGAACCTGTGCAGAAGTCGGTCGTTTCGATTTACTCGACGAAGATCGTGAAGCAACGGGTCGCTAATCCACTGCGCCAGTTTTTTGGCGACGCCGTGCCGGATTCCGAGCGCAACAGTAAGCAAGAAGGCTTGGGATCGGGTGTGATTGTTTCGGCCGATGGCTACATCTTGACCAATAATCACGTCATTGAAGGCGCCGATGAGCTAAAGGTGTCATTGACCGATGACCGGGAATTCACGGCCAAGGTCATCGGCGCCGATCCCAAGACGGATGTAGCGGTGATCAAGATCGCCGCCGACAATTTGCCGGTCATTACGCTTGCGGACAGTGAAAAACTCCGCGTCGGAGATGTTGTGTTTGCCGTAGGTAATCCCCTTGGAGTCGGGCAGACTGTTACGATGGGAATTGTTTCCGCGAAAGGCCGCAACCAACTCGGATTACTCGAAAACGTGGCCGGCTACGAAAACTTCATCCAAACTGACGCCGCAATCAACATGGGCAATTCAGGCGGTGCTTTGGTTGACGCGAGGGGTCGCTTGGTCGGCGTCAACAGCGCCATCATCTCTCCTTCGCGCGGAAACATCGGGATCGGTTTTGCGATTCCGATCAATTTTGCCGCGAGTGTCATGAGCAGTCTGATCGAGACGGGCACCGTCACCCGAGGATACTTGGGGGTTACAACCGAAACTGTGACGGCCGACGTGGCGGAACAACTCGGTTTGCCGAAAGATGCCAAAGGCGTGGCGATCACTGACATCTCCCCAGGCGGTCCGGCGGATCAAGCCGGCCTTAAGCGGAGCGACGTGATTTTGATGCTTAACGGAAAGTCGGTAAGCTCGCTCGAAGAGCTGCGTTTGGCCGTCGCCCAAATGGCTCCGAACTCGAAAGCGAAGGTTAAGCTGATGAGGGATGGGAAAGAAATGACGCTGGACGTCACGCTGGGTAAGCTGTCCGAAAAGCCCGATGAGCTCCTAGCCGGCGTGAACGCCGTGAGTCTGGACGATGAGCAACGGCAGCGGAGCGGAATTGAAGCCCGGGTGAATGGCTTGGTCATCACCGACGTCGAGTCGACTTCACCTTTCGTCGACCGGCTATTCCCGGGTATGGTCATTATTGAAATCAACCGTGTGCCGGTTGTTAATTTGGCCACGGCCAAGGAGTCCCTGGTCCAAGGCCGCAATCTGCTCCTGGTTAACTTCCGCGGCGCCTATCGGTTCATCGCCGTATCGGTGAAGTGATTCACGGCGGGCGTGGCCCACTTCCCGAAAATCCGGTAAGCTTTAGCTGCCGGGTTTTTGCACCGGGATACTCATCAGCGAATCCGGCACGGCATCGGCGGCATAGGTGGGGAAGCTGAGTTCCAATAGGGATACAGCGGGAATCGCAAATCTCGCGTTTCCGGCGCTACGGTCCACCAACATGGCCACGGCATTTGAGGCGCCGCCGGCGGCGCGAACAATCTCGAGGCACTCAAGCACCCGGCCTCCCCGGGTCACTACATCCTCAACGATCAAGATTCGTTCACCCGGCTTCAGTGTGAAGCCCCGTCGCAAAACGAGCACGTTGTTTTCTTTCTCGGCAAAAATGTAGCGCGCTTTGGCCTGCCGCGCGACCTCTTGTCCGATCACCAAGCCGCCCATCGCTGGCGCCAGAACGGTATCGAATTGGATTCCGGCGCCGCGCACTTTCGCCAATAGAAGCTCGGCCAGGCGCTCAACCGCGTCCATATGCTGGCAAACTTGAGCGCACTGGAAGTAATGTCCGCTGTGCATTCCGGAGCGGAGCACGAAATGCCCGCTCAACAGAGCTCGGGTGCGTGTGAAGATTTCGAGAACCTCGCTTTGCTCGTTGGCCATGTCGGGACAGTGGTAAGCCAAAAGGAAAAAACAAAATCAAAGTCATTGGGATGAGACTTTCTCCATAGTTGAACGCCGCTTTCGTTTTTGAATGAACAGGACCAGCGGCACCGCTCCGTCTCCAAGAGCCGGTGCGCGAGATTCGAACAGCGCGACCATTCCCTCCCGAACGTCGTGCCCTACCCGGCTACGCGTTGTCCTCGATAAATGGTCTGGCGGGGTGGTTGGTTCGTAAAGCTAGGCGTTTAGCAAAGATCCGTTTGGCTGTTTGCAACCGTGCTGGCACCCTGTTGCCCACCTCAGGGGCATTGGATTCTTGCATTAGACCAATCCGGGTGCCGCTGGTTGAAAAGGGGCGTTCGTTTTCCCGACCTAGGGCGCTGAAGATTGGCGAGCCTTCGGCGCTAGTCGGCCGACTCCGAAGATTCGCGAGAATTGTGAACAACTTAAGCGTGTTTTGACGGTTCTTTGCTTGACGGAAATGGGCTGAAATGGGTTGAAATGGGGTGTTGTGGAGCACTTCGCGGCTTCTCACCCCATGGCGCAAACCGGCAAAGCATTTTATACAGGCTTGTTCAGGCACACCCTCGACGAGAAAGGTCGTTTAACGATCCCTTCGGCGTGGCGATATGCGCACGGAGAGAGCGACACGTTTTTGGCGACACCGCATCCCGACGGTTACGTCGCCGTTTTGCCTCCGTCCGAAGTGGAAAAGCTTCATGCCAAGATCGCCCAAATGACCCTGAGCGATGGAGCCGGTCAGGATTTTGCCGCACGATTTTTTTCTCGGACCCAATCGTTCTCGTTCGATAAGCAGGGTCGGGTCGGGGTAAGTGCCGAGCTGTTGTCCTTCGCTGGAATCGGCAAAGACGCAGTGCTGGTCGGATCGTTGACCAAGTTTAATCTCTACGCACCCGCGCGGTGGGAAAAGGTCGAGGCGCGAACCTCGGACGCAAGCTTTGGCGATGTGATGCGCCGAATCGGAATCTGACCCCATGCGCCGCATCGCCAAAGTTTCCGCTGCCCAGCTGCCCTTGCGCAGGGCCGCCTCCGGGCGCGTTGCCGTTCGCCGGGCATTTCCGGCGTGGATCGATGCCGAACAAGGTCTCGATTTCGCGGCGTTGGCCACGCCCGCTGCCAGCTCGCGGGTTCGTATCGGGTTAGTCCTACGCGCGGTGCCTGCCCCGCAATCCAAACAACTCCGACGTTCTCATAATGTCCGCGGCGTTCGTTGAACCTCGATTGCCCTCCATGGTTTCCGGCCATCAGCCTGTTCTCTTGCGTGAGACGTTGGCGTTGTTGAGTCCGCGTCCGTCCGGTCGCTACTTGGACTGCACGTTCGGCGGCGGCGGTCACTCGAGGGCGATTCTCGATGCGGCCAACGATGTTTCGGTTGTTGCCCTTGATCGTGATCCGTCCGCTGTGGCGCGGGCAGGGGAGTTGTCGGAGATTTACGGCCCTCGTTTTACGCTCATCGACTTGGATTTCGGCCGGCTTGGTGAAATCGAGCCTGCGAATTTCGACGGGATTCTTTTCGATCTCGGTGTTTCGTCGTTTCAAATCGACGCCGTCGAACGCGGTTTCTCGTTCCGCTGTGACGCTCCGGCCGACATGCGGATGGACCCGCGCGCGGGAGTATCCGCCGGACAGTGGCTGGAGACGGCGACAGAGGAAATGCTGGTGCGGGCGATTCGCGATTTCGGTGAAGAGCAGAACTGGCGCCGCGTCGTCCGGGCGATCATCGCGGCGCGTGCGACCGGGGCGCTGGCTCGCACGGCATCCCTTGCCGCGCTGATTTCCGAAGCGATTCCCCCGCGCGATCGCCATACGTCCAGAATTCATCCCGCGACCCGTGCTTTCCAAGGGATCCGCATCGCGGTGAACGACGAACTTGGCGCCATCGACCGGGCCTTGCCGGCGGCATTTGCGAAGCTGGCGCCTGCCGGCGTCTTGGTGGTGATCAGCTTCCACTCGCTCGAAGACCGACCCGTGAAGCAGTTTTTCCGGCGACAATGTGGTCAGCCCGAGGGTGCCCACGATTCGTTGCCGCAGGATCTTCGCGCGAAATTCGCCGAGCCTCTCACCCGCAAGCCCGTGACGCCGACCGATGAAGAGATCGCCGCCAATCCCCGTAGCCGTTCCGCCAAACTGCGCGCCCTCCGGAAACTCTAACGCCTCGCCTCAATCATCCCTCCCTGGACCAGCTCGTTCATTCCCCATGCGCACCAACAATCACGCCTTTGTGAATCAGTTTGTGATCTACACTCTCCTGACCATCTGCTTCAGCGGATCGATCGGGTTGGGCACCGTATGGATGCGGCATCAGATCTCGATCACGGCCAATGCGAACAAGGTGCTTGAGGCCCGCCTCGCCGAGCTGAAACGCCACCTCGCGGAGACCAACACGGCGATAGAAATCCAACAAAGCCCGGCGGTGCTCAGGCAGCGCAACATCAGCATGAATCTTGGGCTGATTCTGCCCGAGGTGCATAGCGTCACGGAGAGCCCGACCTTGCGGCTCGCCGCCAAATCGAGTCGGGGCCTGCTGAATGACCGCGCTGTGCCTGTGACCTTTCGGCTCGCTGCCAAGGAGTGACGATGTCCAAAGGCTTCGCCTCAAATTCCCGTCAGCTGATCCTCGCGACATTCGTGCTGCTGAGTTTCGCCGGGGTGGGTGCGCGCCTCGTTTGGTTGCACGTCATTGATCGCGATTCTTTGTTGGGTTTTGTTTCCAAGGCGCGCTTCAAGATCGATCCCCTGCCGGCTCGGCGAGGTGACATCTTGGATGCCAACGGCGCAAAACTCGCGACCAGCCGTTCCCTGATCATTTTGGGCGTGGATCCACAGGTTTTGCGTAAAGAGGACGAAGCCAAGTGGCCCCGGCTCGCCAGCTTGATCGGCATACCGCCCGCTGAACTGACCAAGATCTTTACCACGAAAAACCGACCGGTTGATAGCGCTACGGCCGGCCGACGCTCTGGTTCCGGACCGAATCCGAGCGAGGGCGAAAAAGGCCCCTTGAAGTTCGACTTCATGGCGGCCACGGCCAAACCCGAGGTTTCAACCCAAACAACGGCTGACGACGAAGCGGAAGAAGAAACGCACGGCGATTCATCCGGAGGCCGCCCGATCCGCTGGGCGAAGTTGAGCGATACGATTACCGAATCCACGTTCGCGGCGATCAATGCCCTTGGGGTCAAGGGCGTCTATGGCAAGCGGGTCTACCGGCGCGCTTACCCGAACAATGCCTTGGCCGCGCATATCATCGGCTACGTTGATCGCGAAGAACGGGCGATCACCGGTATCGAGCGATATGCCGACAGTTATCTGCACGGACACAGCGGTTGGATTGAATCCGAAAAAGACGGCAAGCGGGAGGAACTCGCCCAATTCCGCAGCCGTGAGGTTCCGGCTTCAGACGGCTACAGTGTGAAGCTTTCGATCGACGCGGTGGTGCAGCAGATTGTTGACGAAGAACTCGCCGCCATCGCCGCCAAGTTCGCGCCCGAGAAAGCCACGATCATCGTTAGTGACCCGCGCACCGGCTTCATCTTGGCGCTCGGGAACTACCCGTCGTTCGATCTCAACCGCTACAATCTGTTGGCGAAGGAAGAGGAAGGGCGAATGCGCAACATTGCTTTGGCTGACATGTATGAGCCCGGTTCTGTCTTCAAGATCGTGGCGGCGGCCGGGGCGATGAACGAAGGCCTCGTCACCGCCCAAACGACGTTCGACTGCAGCAGCCCGACGGTTGACTACAAGGGCCGCACGAGGAGTTTGCCGAAAGACGATCACACTTATGACCACCGACTCTCGGTCGCTGAGATTGTAGCCCGATCCTCAAACAAGGGAGCTGCGCATCTCGCCATGGCGATGGGTGACGAGCGATTCTATAATTACGCTCGGGCCTTCGGCTTCGGCAGCACCACCGGATTTCCGAATCTCGGTATCGAAACGCCGGGCATGCTCGCCTCCCCGAAAAATTGGGACGGTCTCACGATTACCCGGATGCCGATGGGGCACGCGGTG
>CALSBN010000253.1:0-6623 GCA_943373185.1 Opitutus sp. GAS368
CGCGAAACGCACGGCCTCAAGGGCGGCGGCACCGTGTCGGAAAGAAAAAACGGTGGTGTTGTTTGCGAGGATGGTGCCGCTGCGGGTGCCACGACGGATGCGGGCGAGATTGGAGTAGGCGAAGTGTTTCGCGTAATCGGTGGGCAACGGGGCGTCGGCGGGGAGGTCGCGGAGGAGGGAGGGCTCGGTGAGGAAGGCGGCGAGTTCACCGATCTGGGTGCGGGCGTTGCGTTCGATCTGACGGGCCATGGCGGCAAATCGGCCGTTGCCGTCGTGGAGCGCGAGGGTGCGATACGAGAGATAATAGCGCGCCATGCTGCCGCGGGTGTGACGATCCTGGCGACGCGATGCTTCGGTGACGACCTCGCCATCGGGATGCACGTAATAGAGCGTCATCTCGAGGTTGCGGCGGACCGGCTCCAAGAGCGCTGGGCGGTTGAGCAGGCGGGCCACGTTGATCAGAGCTTGGTTGACGATCGGCGAGTAAACGGTGGTGGACTTTTCCGTGTATTGGCCGTCGGGATCGAGGTCGATGGTCTCGGCCAGCCACTGGTCGGCACGGGCGACGTAGCGGGCGTCGGGGAAAAGGGAATTCACCCAGGCGAGCGCGGCGCAGACGACCCAGCGGTGGTTGGGGGTATGGACGCCACCGACGATGAGGGCCTCGCCGCCTCGCTTGATGAACTTGGCAAGCTCGGCCGTGACGGGAGCAAAGGCCGGTGAGGTGTTGCCGCGCAGGAGTTGATAGGCGGGACACGAGCCTTCGAGGATGAACGCGAGATCCGGCGTCGAGTGAAAATTGGTCGCGTAGTAATCGACGGTGCCGTCGGCGTGCTGCGCGGAAAGCATGTAGGCGATGGCCGCGAGCATCGGGGCCGCAAGGGCGGCATCGTTGAAGTAACGCGAGCCGGGCGCGCAGGCCGCGCAGGCCAAGGCGGACACGAAGCCGTTGGTGTCGGCTACGGTGGCGAGACCGTGGGAGTTGGTGAGACCGCCGAGCCAGCGGTGGCCGGGCGTGCGCTCCTGACGGGCAAGGAGCGCGGGGATGCGGGCATCGTTGGCGCGGATAATTTCGCGCAGGAGGTCGTTGACGGAACCGTGGACGGCAGGCGAGGCGGCGCGGGCGCCGAGGGCAAGGGCGGTGGTGGCGGTGACTGAGGTGACGAGAAAATCGCGACGATTCATTTTTTTTGGATGGGTGATAAAAAAGGACGAAGCGCGCCGGGAAAGGACGCGCTTCGGGATTTAGAGCTATCAGGCGCGGTTCGCGCCGTTAGAATCAAAGATCGAACGTCATGCTGAGGATAAACTGACGTGGGTCGATGATCCGATAAGCGTAGGGTGTGCCGTCGGGATTGACACCAACAGCCCGAAGGCTGCCGTCCTCGAACACATCACGAATATTGAGCTGCACCTTGGACCGGATCTTATCGTTCCACAGTTTGAAGCGATAACCAGCCGACACGTCTAGGTAAGCACGGGCTTTGTCCCAGACTGGCTTGTTGTTGTCCAAGTAAAGAACGGCACCGCGGTAAGGTCCGGACGTCTCGGGTGCAGCGGCAAGAAACCCGATCGACGCTTTGCTCTCCCAGCGAACGGCGCCGCCAACATCGAAGTTCTTAAACATGCCGTTGTTGAACTGGTAGTTGGTAAGCGCGGTAAAGCGATACTCGCGGATTTGAGAGCGCGGACGTCCTTGATTGGTGGCAGCGGCGAGAAAAGGGGCCTCTTGTTCGGAGATGTAGCGAGTTTGCGGGGTGATGCTCGCACCCGGAGGGACGGTGTCCCACCAACGTGGCCCTTGGCCGTCGCCGGGAACGATATCGCTCCGTAGGGTGGACCAAACGGGAATGCGTTGTTGCCACCAATCGTAGATTTCCCGGGAGACCCGATCATCCTGGGCTTGGGTCTGTGAGCCCGTGAATTTCATTCGCCAGTTCCTGGTGGGGTTGTAGGTCGCCTCGAATTCAAATCCCTTCGAGCTGACGTCGGTCACGCCGACCGTTTGTGGATTGCCATCACGCCCCGAAAGGCGGGCCAACCACTCTTCGTTCCGGGCCTTGTCGGTGCCGTATGGAGCCATCAACGCGGCGACTTGGGGAAACATCTGGTCAATGGTGGGAGTTGCGATGCCTTGGGCGATCAAGCGCTTACGGACGATTTCGGTCACAAAGTTGCGGAAGGAAGGCAGTTGGATGGTCGCCGATGGGCTCGCCGCGCGCCCTTCCATGTCGAGCGAGCGGTTGCCAAGCGTGCCGATCTCACTGCCGCGGGAGTCGAGCTCTTTGGTCGAGAAGCGGGTCAGCCGGATATTGAATTTTCCGTCGGGGCTGGAAAGGCTGAAGCCATACTCGGTCGAGAAGCCGCGGGGGTTGGGGACATTACCAAGGCCGAGCGATTGCCTGACGATTTGGGGGGCGAAGCTATCGGATTTGTTGTAATGGAGATTCAACCATTTTGTCGCCTTTAGCACGGCACCATAGGTTTTGGTGTCGCCATCTTGATTTACCCAATCGCCGAGGCTGATCAGTGGGGACCCAGCGGCAGGTGGGCGAAAATTGTTAACTGGTCCGAAGATTCCGGTGTTTGAGAAATCGGCAAAGCCGGTCGCGGGATTGGTAAAAGACGAAGCTCCGGTGCGTGCGCGTTGGCGGTCCTGGCGGAAGCCGACGGTCGTTACCAAGCGGTCTTTGAAGAAATAGCTCTGCAAAGTTGCGTTCAAAGTGCGAACCTCGGTGCGCCGACGGGCTCCTTGTCCGCTGGAAAAAACATCGTCGACGGTCACCTGCTCATTCACCCACTGGCCGGTGCGAGTGTTGAAATACGTGAGAGGGTGTTTTCCGCTGATGTTGTCGATGGGTGAGGCGCCGTAGTCGACGTTTTGACCGACAGCGTCGCCGAGATAGAAGCGTTGGCCGATGTTCTGAACGTTTAGGCGGTCGGCGCGATTGGTCCATTCGTGATCGCTGATCACACGTTGTGAGGAACCGTAGCCGATTTCGTCGGTGCGCTTAACCTCGGCGTGTGTGCCGAGGCGTTGTTCGCCGATCCATGAGAGCAGGCGGGGGAGGTTGGTGGGCTTGAATTGGTAGGCCAAATCCGCAGACTGAATTTCATCATCGGTCCGATTGTCGTTAATGCTGGGGCTGCTGGCTTGAATATAGGGACGCTTGAAATAGGGGTTTGGACTGCCGTCGAGCCGGCGTTCGTTGACGTCAACATAAAGAATGGTCTCAAGATTATCGATGAGAGCAAAATTCTTGCGGGAAAAGTTTTGGGTGAAGATGCCGACACGGGCGGCAACAAGATGGTTCGCCGTATTGAGGACGACTTGTTCCATCTCGACGCTGTAAGTGTTGGCCTTGTCTTCGCCGTGGTTGGGCGCGACCGCGTTATACTTGGACCAATTGTAAACGGATTTGTCTGCGGTCCCGGGCACGAGGTAAAGCGGCAATCCGGTGGGGCCGAGCACGGAGAGTTGCCGGATGACGTTGGTGGCGCTGGACAAATAACGTAGCGTGCTGTTGGGCGCGGTATTGGAGAACGGGTTGGCGGGGAGACCGGAGGTGACAATGTTGCTGGTGCGTTGGACGGAGAAAAAATCGACCCTGCTGTTTTCGATGTAGGTGACCGGCCGGCCGTATGAACTGCCTCCAAAATTACCGATGAGTCCGGCAGGTAGCAGCCACTCCAAGGTGTTGGCTCCAGCGATGCCCGCAAGCGGGACGTTCCTTGAATCGACAGGGAATGGCCCGCTCATCGAGCCGTTGGCCGAGGTGACCATTTGCGTGATCGGATTCCAGGTCGGGCTACCCGAGGCCCGCCATTCCGCAGTGGTGTCACGCGGGGTTATTGAATTGGGGCGGCGAAAGTCGTTCTGATAAAACTCACCGGCTGCCCGGATCATGGTGTTTTTGAAGGGACGGAAAAGAATTGTGCCGTATTGGCGGTCGATGCGCTCGGAGGAAGGTTTGCGAATGAACCCCTTGGACTCGTTGGCGGCGGCGACCCGGACGGCGAGCTTACCCTTAATCAACGGCTGGTTGATGTTCAGGCTTTCGCGATGACCGCCGCGGTCGTCGAGGCGCAATGTGCCGGAGAAAGTCTGACGGTCGGGGTTGGCCTGAGTGGGCACGACGTTGAGTGTGCCAGAAGCGGCCCCAAGGCCGAAGAGATTGGAATTGGGACCGCGGGAGATCTCGACGGCGTCGATGTTGTAGAGATCGAGAGGAATGTTGTTGTTGCTCGAAAAATTGCCGAAAGAGGTATTCGCGCCGCCGGCCGTTTGACCCGAAGTCGAGACGCCGCGAATGCGGTTGGACTGCTGGGGGTTCGACTGGACTTGATCGTTGATGCCTCCGGAGCGGTTACGGTTGAAGGTGGTGAAATTGTCGGTGCCTTCGGTGCTGGCTTCGTAACGGAAGACGTCGTTGATATCGAGCACGGCGGTATCGAGCATCTGCTGCTTCGTGACGACCGTGATGGAGGCTCCGAGGTCTTCGAGTTTCGAATTGAGACGGGTGCCGGAAAGCGTGTTGAGCGCCTGGTAGCCGCGGTCGGCGTCGGAGGCGACCGAGAAGGGCGAGAGCACGACGACCTCTTCTGGCGCCGGCACGCGCGGGGCGCTGGGACTTGGTTGGACCGGCGTGGTCTGGGCGGTGAGCTGAGTGGCAAACAGGAGCGCAGCGGCAGCGGCGCTCAAGCGCGGACGACAGTAGGGGAGGGGACGATGGGCCATATTCGGTGATGGGCTCGGGGTTGAGCGTCGGGGCAGCGGGGTGCTGCTTTCAGACTTCCAAGAAATGAAACAGGATTTCGCTCGTGTCAGGTGCGGTGTGATGCAAGCGTTGCATGACGATGGCAAAAGCTTCCCTCAGTTCCTTGGCCGAGGTGTGCGGCGTATCGACTTCGACGGTTTCGAGGGCGTTGTCGGGACACCCGGCGGTGCGGGCGGAAGTGCGGGCGAAGATTGAGGCGGCGGCGGCCAAACAGGGCTACCGGCGCAATGACCTCGTGGGAAAGCTGATGTCGCATTTGCGGGCGGGGCGGACGTCGAGCTTTTTGGGGAATCTGGCCGTGATCCACGTGCCATCGGCGGCCCAGCCCAAGCTGCTGCCGGCCCAGCGGCGCTGTATTGCCGGAGCGGTGGCACGGGCCAAGGAACTGCGGTTCAAGCTGGATGAGTTCAGCTACGGTCGGGATGGCCTTGACGCGGCGGGCTATGGACGGGTGCTGCGGGCACGCGGGGTGCAAGGTGTGATCTTCCTGTTTTCGGAGCCGACGGGGCTGTTGGCGGATTTTCCGATCGCCGAGTTTGCCGCGCTCGAAATCGACTACGGCCAGCCGAATCCGACGTTGAACACCGTGTGTCTGGACCACTTCGGCACGATGACCGACGCGCTGGATCGCCTGTCGGAACGGGGTTATCGGCGGGTCGGGCTGTTTGTCGCGCGATTCAAGGATCGCCGGATCCGCCATAAATGGTCGGCGGCGTTTGCCTCCTATCAACGGCACACGGGGCGCATCGGAAACGTGCCGATCTTGATCGAGGAGGATTTGAACGAAACCGCTTTCAAACGCTGGCACGCCGAACATCGGCCGGACGTGGTTGTCGGGCACGAGGACGAAGCGGTGGCTTGGTTGCAAAAGGCGGGTCGGCGCGTGCCGCAGGATACGGCGTTCTTCAATCTCAGTTGGAGCGAGCGGAAACGAGCCTGTGCGGGGTTGGACCTTCGACTGGAGTTACAAGGCGAAGTGGCGGCCGAGACGATCATTGCCCAAATTCAACGCGGCGAGCTGGGGCAACCCCACGACCCGCGGGAAATCATGGTGCGGGGACGATGGGTCGAGGGCCCGACGATTCGGGCTGTATCAGGTTGAGCGCAATTTTTCACAGGTTCGGAAATCGCAGTCTCGATTGATGGCGGAGATTGTGCTGCGCTCCGACGATGAGACTTCGACGCGGAATCGGGTGCGTGCTGGTGATGTTCGGGGCTGTGCTCCACGCCAACGAACCTCGGGCGGAATGGAAGATCGAGCAAGTTGCCCCGGGCACGGCGACCCAACGGGCGGGCGAGTTGGTGATTCAAGACACGGGCGGTTGCACCGCGTGGTGGTCGGAGCGATTGGTCGCGCCGGTGGAAATCACCTACGAGGCGACGCTCGTGATGGCGGGCGGAAAAACGGACCGCCTGTCGGACCTGAATTGTTTTTGGATGGCGCAGGATCCACGCTCGGCGGCGGCTCCGTTTGCCGCGGGGCAGGCGCGCACGGGGAAGTTTTCAGACTACGATTCGCTGCTGACCTACTACGTGGGCTACGGCGGCAACAACAACGCGACGACCCGGTTTCGCCGTTACGACGGCACGGCGGCGCGGCCGCTGTTGCCCGAGCATGATTTGAGCGAGCCGAAGTTCCTCTTGGAGCCCAACCGCACCTACCGCATCCGGCTCGTGGCGCGGGACGGAAAGGCGGAGTTTTACCGGGACGGGGAGTTGATCTTTTCTTTTACCGATCCCGCGCCGCTCACCGCCGGCTGGTTTGCGATCCGCACGGTGCGCAGCCACTTGGTCGTGAAATATCTGAAGATTGGGCGGCCCTCGCCTTGAGGTCGCCGGGGCGGA
>CALSBN010000254.1:0-6548 GCA_943373185.1 Opitutus sp. GAS368
GCCGCGCCCTCGGATGGAAAGTCCGAACCCCGCGCCGCGGCTACCGGTCCTCCGGGTAGCGGACGAGGTCACAGGGGCGTCGCGTCTCCAGTGATGTCCGTGCCCGCCGGTTTGCGTTCGCACGTTTCTCGCGTCCTCTTCGATCATGCCCCGTTTCGCATCCTTCGTCTCGCTGGCGCTGCTCGCGCTCATTCCACCTATGACCGCCCAAGAAGCTTTCCCGCCCACTGCACCCGGCACCACCGAGCTGAAAACCTTGCCCGCCGGCGTGCTCCTGAAATCCGCCGGCCGGGGCAACTATTTCGACGGCGCCGACAACCTCTTCGGCCCGCTCTTCCGCTACATCTCAAAACACAACATCGCCATGACGACCCCGGTCGAAGCGCGTATCGATGACGCCGCGATGTTTTTTTGGGTCGCCGAAAGCGAGCGCGCCAAGGTCGCCGGCAACGAGGCGGGCGTCGAGGTCATCACCATCCCCGAGCGGCGCGTCGCCAGCCATGGCGCGCGCGGCGGTTACTCTCGCGCCAATTTCGAAAAAGCCCGCGCCAACCTTCTCGCCTGGCTCGCCGCGCAGTCCGCCGTCGAGGCCGCCGGCGAACCTTACGGCGTCTATTGGAACGCACCCTACGTGCCCTTTTTCCTGAAACGTTTCGAGGTCCACGTCCCCGTGCGCTCCCGGCCGTAGTGGGCCCGCATGGCCGGGAGCCACCGCTCCCTTTTTCCCACCGGTCCTCCGTCGCTCGAATCTTCGTCCGAACGACCACGCCCTTTAGTAGTTTCCCCCCTTCCCAAAAGTCTGGCCTCGACGCTGTCCGGACGCGGCCCTGAAGCTCTCCGTTTTGTTTTCGTCGCCGACCGCCGCATGCGCCTCCTCCTGCTATTGCTTCTATTGTTGCTCGCCGGGGGTCTCCGCGCCGCCGCGCCGGCTTTGCGTATCGGAGTCGAGAGCGCGGACAACCCGGTTTCCTTCACCGACGCCGCCGGTAAACCCACGGGCTTTAGCGCCGACCTGATCGCGGAAATGCGCGACGCCGGGCTCGGCGAAGTCGAGCTCGTCGCCGATCGCTGGACTCCGCTGCTCCGCCGTTTCAATGCCGGCCAGCTTGACGCGCTCGCCAATGTCGCCCGCACCCGGGCGCGCCTGCTCACGATGGATTTCTCCATCACCCACGCCTACGTCCACGGGATCATTTACTACCGCCCCGACCGCGCTCCGCTGCGCACCACCGCCGATTTTAACGGCAAGATCATCGGCACGCTCAAAGGCAGTCTCGCCTACAACCACGCGCTGGAGCACGCCGGCTGGGGTGCGACGCTGCGGCCGTTCGACTCGCCCCAAGCCGCGATCGACGCCGCCGCCCGTGGGGAATGCGACGGCGTCCTGCTCATCTACGGCAGCGATGGGAAATACATCACCGACCCGCGCGGCCTGAAGCGCGGCTTTGTCGACGGCATCCTCCATGAGTTCCGCTTCGCCGTGCGCAAAGGCGATACCGCCACCCTTGCCCGGATCAACGACGCCCTCGCCACCGTCCGCGCCAACGGCGCCTTCGACCGCATTTATGACCGCTGGATCGGCCCGACCGAGCCCCACCCCATTCGCCTCGCCGATCTGCGCCCCTACGCCGTCCAGATTTCCCTCGGCCTGCTCGCCATGGCCTCGATCATCTGGTGGCAACGCCGGGTGCTCGGCCGCGTTTCCCGGCAAGCTGCGGCGCTCGGCGAGAGCGAGGACCGCTTTCAGCGCCTCGTCGACTCCGCCTTCGAGGGCTGGGTGATCCACCGGGACGGCAACATTGTGTTCGCCAATCCGAGCTTCGCCCGGGCCTTCGGCTTCACTCCGGCCGAGCTGATCGGCACCTCGGCGCTCGATCTCACCGCCCCCGAGTCCCGCGCGCGACTTACTGAGGCGCTCGAATCCAAAAGCACCGCTCCCTACGAGGTCCTCGGCCAACGCAAAGACGGTTCCACCATCCCCGTCGAAATCGCCGGCCAACCCTGCACCTATCAGGGTCGCCCCGCGCGGATTGCCGCCGTGCGCGACCTCACCGCACAAAAACAAGCCGCCGCCGACCAACTCGTGCTGAGCAAACTCGAATCCACCGGCATCCTCGCCGGCGGCATCGCCCACGACTTCAACAACCTCCTCGCCACTCTCGTTCTCAACGTCGATCTCGCCCTCGCCAACAATCCGGCTTCGCCCGAGGGCATCCGCTACCTCGACCAAGCGAAGCACACCGCCCTTTCCGCCCGCACGCTCACCCAACAGCTCATCACCTTCGCCCGCGGCGGCGCCTTTGCCCGCCAACCCACCGATCTCGCCGCCCTCCTGCAAAAAGTCGTTCCCCTGCCGCTGGTCGGCTCCAACGTCCGCGCCGAGTTGTCCCTTCCGCCCGATCTCTGGAACGCCGACATTGATGCCGGTCAGGTCGAACGCGTGTTGGTCAACCTCATCCTCAACGCCCGCGAAGCCATGCCCGCCGGCGGCGTCGTCAGCGTGCGCGCCGCCAACCTCACCGTGCCCGAACGCGATGGCCTCGCGTTGAACCCGGGCGAATACCTTCGCATCGACGTCGTCGACCGGGGCACCGGCATCGCCGCCGATATCCTGCCCAAAATTTTCGACCCCTACTTCTCCACCAAGCAGCGCGGCGCCCAAAAGGGGATGGGCCTCGGCCTCACCATCAGCCACTCGATCATCCAACAACACGGCGGCGCACTCACCGTCGAGTCCTCGGCAACCACCGGCACCACGTTCCACGTTTATCTGCCCGCGACCCGCGCGCCCCTTCTCGCCGCTCCCGTGAAGAATCCGCCGCTTAACCCACGGCGGGGACGAATTCTGGTCATGGACGACGAGCCCAGTTTGCGCGACATGGTCCGTGGCGCCCTGTCCCGCCTCGGCTACCGCGTGGACACCGCCGACAACGGCCAAACCGCGCTCGCGCTTTATCAGGCGGCCCATGTCGAGGGCCGGCCCTTCGACGCCGTGTTGCTCGATCTGACCGTGCGCGGCGGCATGGGCGGGCTCGATGCGCTCAAAGCGTTGCGCGCCCTCGATCCGAAAGTCACCGCCATCGTGATGAGCGGCTACGCCAACGAACCCGCGCTGCGCGACTTCACCCAATACGGTTTCCGCGCCGCGCTCGCCAAGCCCTTCGAGCTGGAACAACTCGAAACCACCTTGGCCCGCGTGCTCGCGCCTCAGCCTTGAACCAAACTGGCGGCCAACCCGCCGCCGCTCGACTACGGCAGCCGGATCCCGGACGCCTCGATCACGATCCGCTTCGCTTTAAACAGGACGCCGATCGCCTGCTTGAACGCCTTCTTGCTCACTTCAAACGTCGCCCGGATCTCCTCTGGCGGACTGCCGTCGTGCAACGCCAGCCGCCCGCTCGGGCTCGACTTCAGCGTTTCAAAAATCTTCTCCGTCAGCGGCAGAATCCGCCCGTAGCCCACCCGCCCGCCGTTGAGCGTGAGGTCGATCTTCCCGTCGGGCCGCACCGCTTTGATGAAACCGTCCATCGCCTGCCCCGTCGCCAGCGGACCGGTCAGATCGCTGAAATAAAACAGCCCGCGATGCGTATGGTTCACCACCGCATTGTAGCCCAACGGCGATTCTCCGATCACCAGCAACTTCACCGGCTGCCCCGCCACAAACGGCGGCGGCACGAGATTCAGATAGCGATTGAGCCGCGCGCTCGCGATGACGCGGTCGGTCTTCTCGTCGAGCGCCACCCGCACCACCAGCCACGCACCCTCGCGCAACGGCACCGTTTGCTCACGGATCGGCAGCAACAAATCTTTCTCCAGACCCCAATCGAGAAACACCCCGATGCGCGGGTTGACGCTCACCACCCGCAGATAGGCAAACTCGCCCACCATCGCGTAGGGCGTCTCCGTCGTGGCCACGATCCGGTCCTCCGAATCGCGGTAGACGAAAACATCCACCAACGCCCCGACCGCCGGCCGCTGCTTCAGCTGCTTGCCCGGCAACAACACATCGCCGTGCGTGCCGCCATCGAGAAAATAGCCCGGAGGCATCTCGCGCAGAAAAGGGAGCCGATTACGTTTACCGATGAGAGCCATGTGCCCGCCAACGTGCCCAAATCCCCACGCAAGAGGAGGCAAATCGCACCGCGCATTCTTGGTGCGCGGAATCACCGCACGCGGCACCTCACCCCAACGCCCACCGCACTCGCCGCCGCCAGTCCCGCGCACTCGGCCCCCGAACGCGCTTCGGCACTTGCGAACCCATCCCGCTTTTCAAAGTTTACCCCCGCCGGCCTTGCTTTCGCCCCAAGCCCAAATGTCCCCGCGCCATCAATCCCCTGCGATTTCCCGGACCTCCTTTCCGGTCGCCCGCCCAACGGCGTTGATCGCCACCGTCCTCATCGCCGGCCTCTGCACCTTGCTTCCGCTCAGTGCGGAACCCGCCGACGCCGAGGCGCTCTTCGTCCGCCGCGTCCAGCCGCTCTTCGCGGAAAAATGCATCTCCTGCCACGGCCAGGACGAAGCCAAAATCAAGGGCGGCCTCGATCTTCGCACCCAAGCCGCATTTCTCATCGGCGGCGACAGCGGCCCCTCGATCGACACCGCCAATATCCCAAAGAGTCCGATCCTACTCGCCGTGCTCCGCCAAAGCGAAGACTTCGAAGCGATGCCGCCGAAGGAGGCCGACAAACTTTCCTCCGAACAAATCGGCTGGCTCCAATCTTGGATCGCCGCCGGCGCACCTTGGCCCGACGACGCCAAACAAAAGTCCATCGCGGCGGCGAACGCCGATAAATGGTCCGCCGAAGACGGCGTCATCATGCCGACGAGCGGTGGCCTATCTCCCGATTGGACAAACCGCCGCTACAAACCCGAGGGCATGTGGGCGTATCAGCCCGTCAAGAAGCCCGCCGTGCCCGAGATCGGCCCGCACCCCATCGACGCATTTCTCGCCGCGCGCCTGCCCGCCGGCCTGCCGCTCGCCCCGCCAGCCGATGCCCGCACCTTCATCCGCCGCGCCACCTTTGATCTTCTCGGCCTCCCTCCGACCCCCGACGAAGTCACCGCCTTCGAGCGCGCGACCATCGAGAATCCAAAATCGGCAATCGAAAATCTAATCACCCGCCTCCTCGCCAGCCCGCACTACGGCGAGCGGATGGCGCAGCACTGGCTCGATGTCGTGCGCTACGCCGACAGCAGCGGCTTCGCCAACGACTACGAACGCGGCAATGCCTGGCGCTACCGCGACTACGTCGTCCGCTCCTTCAACACCGACAAGCCCTACGACGAATTTGCCCGCGAGCAGATCGCCGGCGACGAACTGGCCTCCCCGGGCCCCGACGCGTTGCTCGCGACCGGCTTCCTCCGCATGGGCCCTTGGGAACTCACCGGCATGGAAGTCCCCAAAATCGCCCGCCAACGCTTCCTCGACGATGTCACCAACGGCGCCGGCGAGACATTTCTCGCGCAGTCGCTCCAGTGCGCGCGCTGCCACGATCACAAATTCGATCCGGTGCCCACGCGCGATTATTACGCCATCCAGGCCGTCTTCGCCACCACCCAGCTCAGCGAGCGCCCCGCCGCGTTTCTCCCCGCGGAGAACCTCGAAGGCTTCGACGAGAAAAAATATCTGGAGCCGCGCCGCGCCTCTTACCTCGCCACGCTGGAGCGGCTCGACGCCCAACTCGTCGCCGCCGCCGAATCATGGTTCACCGAGCGCAACCTTGACCCGACCGCTTGGCGCGCCGCCGTGGCCGAGGCTACGGCCAACCGCGGGGAACGCGCCGGCCGTCGGCGCGAGTTCAACGGCGTCTTCGAACAAGCCCGCGGAATCCTCACCCGCAAAAAAATTCCGGAAGAACAATTCCCGCCGAAACTCGTCGGCTTTAGCCCCGAGGACTACGGCAACGAGCGCGTCGCCCGCAAAGGTCTCGAACGCCTCAGATGGGAACTCGACCGCTACGAGCCCGTGGCCCTCGCCGTCTACTCCGGTCGCACGCCCGACCTGAAATCCGTCAACGCACCCATGCGGATGCCCGCCACCCGCATGACCGAGGGCGAACTCGAAGAGACGCGCATCTTGCCTTACGGCGATCCGTTCGGCGGCCAAGAGCCCGTCGCCCCCGGCGTGCTCAGCGCTATCGGTCTCCCGCCGCCGTCCGCGATCCCCGCCGCGATCGAAGGCCGTCGAGCCGCGTTCGCCGCCTGGGTCGCCGACCCCGCCAATCCGCTCACTACCCGCGCCATCGTTAATCGCGTCTGGCTTTGGCACTTTGGCCAGCCGCTCGCCGGCAACCCCAATAACTTCGGCAGCACGGGCAAAAAGCCCACGCACCCCGAACTCCTCGACTGGCTGGCCGCTACTTTCGTCGAAGAGGGTTGGTCTTTCAAAAAACTCCACCGCCTCATCATGACCAGCGAGGCCTATCGCCGCTCCACCGCGCACCCCGACCGCAAGCTCCTCGCCGAGAAAGACCCGGCCGGCACGAGCTACGCCGCCTTTGCCCCGCGCCGGCTCACCGCCGAGGAATTGCGCGATGCCATGCTCGCGA
>CALSBN010000255.1:0-6513 GCA_943373185.1 Opitutus sp. GAS368
GAACTCCGTGAAGCTGATGCCGGCCTCGCTGCCGAGCCGGTTCTTTACGCTGTCTTTGGCGATCATGCTGCCGAGCGAGAAGTGCTTGCCGACGTCGCGCAGAAAATCGAGGAAGCTGATCGGTGCCGTCCAATCGGCGTTGTTGACGATCCTCGCCGGATTTCCCGCGGCGGAAAAATCGAGGAGTCGCCCGAGTTGGATGCAAATTCGGCCGTAATTGTAGGCGAGTTGCTCGCGGCTGAGCAGATTGCGCTCGGCGGACTTTCCGCCCGGGTCTCCGATCATGCCGGTGGCGCCCCCGGCGAGGCTGATCGCGTGATGGCCCGCCAGCTGAAAGCGGCGCAACGTCAACTGCGGCACCAAATGGCCGACGTGAAGCGAGTCCCCGGTCGGATCGAAGCCGCAATAAAGCGTGATCGGCCCCGTGCTCAGGCGCTGGGTGAGCGCAGCAAGGTCGGTGCAATCGGCGATGAGGCCGCGCCATTGGAGGTCTTCGATCAGGTTCATCAGGGGAGAGAAAGTTAACGGCCCGCCGCGCCGGCCGCGCAAGAGCGTTTCTAATGCCGCACCGCCTTAAAGTAGAAAAACGTCTGCTATTGGGAAAAACGGTTTGCGGCGGCGTTGGGCGAGAGTCTAGCTCGTCGTTTTAATTTCGTTCCCATCAACCCTCATCCATCACTACCATGCCCATCGCTGTCGGCTCAAAAGCCCCTGATTTTGCCCTCAAGTCCAAAACCGCCGACGGGCTCGTCGACGTGAAGCTTAGCGCCAACTTTGGCGTGAAGCAGACCGTGATTTTGTTCTTCCCGCTCGCCTACACGGGTGTCTGCACGCAGGAGATGTGCGACCAAACGAGCGGCCTCGGTGATTACGAAAAGCTAGGGGCCACGGTATACGCCATCAGCGTGGACAGCCCGTTCACCCAGGAAGCTTGGGCCAAGGCCAACAAGATCGGCATCACGCTGCTCTCGGACCTGAACAAAGAAACGACCAAGGCGTATGGCGTTCTTTTCCCTATGCTCGCGGGCATCGGCGACACCTCGGCTCGCGCCGCGTTCGTCGTCGGCAAAGACGGCGTCGTAACCTACGCCGAGCAGACGGCCACGCCGAAGGATCTGCCGAACTTCGACGCGATCAAGGCCGTCCTCGCCAAATAAACCAAGCCACGTTCGCGGCCTGCGCTCCCTTTCAATCGAGTATCGAAAACCCCAACTTCATGAGCCTTCCCAATCCGTTCAACACGCTCCAGACGTTCTCCGCCAACGGCGAATCGCACTCGTTCTACTCGTTGCCCGCCCTCGAAAAGGCCGGTTACAACGTGAGCAAGCTGCCGGTCTCGATTCGGATTGTGCTGGAGTCGCTGCTGCGCAATTGCGACGGCAAGCGTGTCGCCGAGCCCGCCGTCAAGGCGCTCGCGACGTGGGCGGCGAAGGCTGACCGCACGGACGAGATTCCCTTCGTCGTTGCGCGCATCGTATTGCAGGATTTCACCGGCGTGCCGCTCTTGGTGGACCTCGCGGCGATGCGCTCGGCCGTCACCAAGCTGGGCAAGAACCCGAAGATCATCGAGCCCCTCGTGCCGGTGGATCTCGTCGTTGACCATTCGGTGCAGGTGGATTTCGCGGGCAGCGCCGATGCGTTGGCGAAGAATCTCGAACTCGAGTTCTCGCGCAATCGCGAGCGCTACCAATTTCTGAAGTGGGGCATGCAGGCGTTCGACACCTTCAAGGTCGTCCCTCCCGGCATCGGCATCGTTCACCAAGTGAACTTGGAGCATCTCGCGAAGGGTGTGCTCAACGCCGGCCCGGTTTACTATCCCGACACCCTCGTCGGCACCGATTCGCACACGACGATGATCAACGGTCTCGGCATCGTGGGCTGGGGCGTCGGCGGCATTGAAGCCGAGGCCGGCATGTTGGGCCAACCGGTTTACTTCCTCACGCCGGACGTCGTCGGCGTGTATCTCACTGGCGCTCTGCGGGAAGGTGTCACCGCCACCGATCTTGCGCTCACGCTCACGCAGCAGCTCCGCAAAGCCAAAGTCGTCGGCAAGTTCGTCGAGTTTTACGGTCCCGGCGCTGCCGCACTTCCTGTCGTGGACCGCGCGACGATCGCCAACATGGCGCCTGAATACGGCGCGACGATGGGCTTCTTTCCGATTGACGCCGAGTGCGTCAATTACCTCCGAGCCACCGGTCGCGATCCCAAGCAGCTTGCGCTCTACGAGGCCTACTACCGTGCGCAGAATCTCTGGGGTATTCCTGAAAAAGGGCAGATCGAATATTCGACCGATCTCTCGCTCGACCTCTCGACGGTTGGACCAAGCGTCGCCGGTCCAAAGCGTCCGCAGGACCGGATCGAGCTCTCGAAAATGAAGCAGGAATTCGTCACGGCGTTCTCAAAGCCCGTCACCGAAAATGGCTTTGGCAAGAAGGCCGAGGAATTCTCGACCGTGACCGCCGATATCGGTGGCACGAAGCTCGGCCACGGCTCCGTGTTGATCGCTGCGATCACGAGCTGCACCAACACCTCCAATCCAAGCGTCATGCTCGCCGCCGGTCTCCTCGCCAAAAAGGCCGTCGCCAAAGGACTCAAAGTGAACCCGCTCGTGAAATCGTCGCTCGCGCCCGGTTCACGTGTCGTGACCGACTATCTCGATAAGACCGGTCTCACGCCTTACCTCGACCAACTCGGCTTTCAGACGGTCGGCTACGGGTGCACGACCTGTATTGGAAACTCCGGCCCGCTCTCGGCGCCAATCGAGGAAGCGGTGGTGAAGAACGATCTCGTTGCCGCGTCCGTGCTCTCGGGTAACCGAAATTTCGAGGCCCGCGTCCATCAGAACATCAAGTCGAACTTCCTGATGTCGCCGCCGCTGGTCGTCGCATTCGCCCTCGCGGGCCGTGTCGATATCGACCTCTCGACCGATCCGCTCGGCCGCGATCAGGCCGGCGCCCCCGTGTTTTTGAAGGACATCTGGCCCACGCTGCAAGAGGTGCGCGACCAGATGCAGGCCGCCCTCAAGCCCGAGGTGTTCCGCCGTCTCTACATCAACTTCGCCGAGCAAAATCCGAAGTGGAACGAAATCCCGTCCACGACGGGCAATGTTTACGCCTTCGAGGAGAAATCGACCTACATCCAAGAGCCGCCGTTTTTCACCAACTTCTCGATGACACCCGGCGCGATCAAGCCGATCACCGGAGCGCGCGCTTTGGGCCTGTTCGGTGACTCCGTCACGACCGACCACATCTCGCCGGCCGGCGCGATCAAGAAGAACTCGCCTGCGGGCAAGTTCCTCCTCGAAAGCGGTGTGACCTACGAAGATTTCAATTCCTACGGCTCGCGCCGTGGCAACGATCGCATCATGACCCGCGGCACCTTTGCCAACGTCCGCATCAAGAACCTGATGCTCGGCGGCGAAGAGGGCGGCAACACCCTTGGAGCCGACGGGGTCAAGACCTCGATTTACGAGGCGTCGATGGCCTATCAAAAGGCCGGCACGCCATTGATCATCTTGGCCGGTCAGGAGTATGGCACGGGTTCTTCCCGCGACTGGGCCGCAAAAGGGACCAATCTTCTGGGCGTCAAAGTCGTCGTCGCCCAAAGCTTCGAGCGCATCCATCGGTCCAACCTCGTGGGCATGGGCGTGCTGCCCCTGCAATTCAAGGACGGCACCACGGCTCAGACGCTGCAGCTTGATGGCACCGAGTCTTACGATGTCGTGGGTCTCGATGAATCGATCAAGCCCCAGCAGGACCTCACGTTGAAGATCACGCGCAAGTCCGGGGCGGTCGAGAACGTGGTCGTGCGTTGTCGCATTGATACCCCGATCGAGATCGATTACTACCAACACGGCGGGATTCTGCCCTACGTGTTGCGGCAGATCGTCGCTCAAAATTGATTTTGATTCTCGCGCACCGCCGTCGAGCTACCCTTGGTGGGTGACTCGACGGAGCCGCTTGCGATGGTTTAAGTATCCGGGAATAGTGCCGTTCTAGCAGGTTGTTTCGTCTTTTTTCTCCATGCCTGATTCGACTCCTTCCGTATATCTCGTAGATGCGTATTCCGATCCTGTGGTCGTGCGCATCGAGGGCCGGGCATGTTTTCAAAACAGCACCGGTCTGAGGGATTTCGTCGGCGAGATGCTACGCCAAGGGCGTCAGCGCTTCGTGGTGGATTTTCAGAACTGCACAAGCATGGACAGCACGTTTCTCGGCGTGCTGGCGGGCGTGGCGCTGGAACTGAAGAAGACCAATCCTCCGGGGAGCATCGTGCTCGCCCGGGTGGGAGTCCGCAATCTTGAGCTGATCCGCAACTTGGGTTTGCACCGTCTTCTGACGGTCGATGCCGGAGATGTGGCGATGAGCTTCGGCAAGTGTGAGACGGCTCTGGCGGCATCCAATCCGGGAGAACTGGATCGCGCGAAATTGGTGCTCGAATCCCACGAGCACCTGGTGGCCGCCGATGAAAGCAACCGGGCAAAGTTTCAGGATGTGTTGTCGTTTTTGAAGAATCGCGTTGAGCAAAGCTGATCCGGTTCCGACCGATGCCGCCGGGGATCGCCCACGGGGCTTTTTCTCTTTTTTGTAGTCTTCACGATTGCCCGTCCCGGCAGCTTCGGAACACAGTTTTGGTCCATGGTTTTTGCCGTCGTCATTGCGTTTTTGGTCGGTGTAGCGGTCGTAGCGGTGCCCTTATGGCGCGCGCGCGCCGCAGCCGATGCCAGTGAAACGGCCCGGCAGCAGGCGACGCAGGACCGGCAGCGGGTGGTTGAGTTCATGCATCTCATGGCCGAAGCGTTGGGGGAGGGCCTGACGCGGGCCGAGTTGCACCAACGGATCGTGCACGCGTCGATTCTTTGCACCGGTGCGCTGAGCGCGTGTTTGTTTCAGCGAACCGAGCGCGGCACGATGCGTGGGACGGCAGTCGAAGGATTGTTTCCACCCCACCGGCCGCTCGGCGACGAGGCCAAAGCCAAACTGACGACCCGGGCCAAATTCATCGAGCAGGTGCTTCAGGCCGAAGAGTTTCCCGACAACGAAGGAATCGTAGGCCGCGTGGCGACGACCGGCCGGGGGGAACTTCTGGCCGATGCGACCGGAGATCGGCGCGTGGTCCGGCACGATGATCCGGCCCTGGTCGTGCGCTCGGTGATCGCGGTGCCGCTCTTCTTTCGCGACCGTTCGTTCGGGGTCTTGGCGGTCGCCAACCCCGCCGGCGGGCGGGCGTTCACCGAGATGGAATTTTCGCTGATGGAGTCTTTGGCGGAGCAAGCGGCTTTGGCCCTGCACAATGCCGAGTTTCTCCACCTCCAGATGGAGAAGCAGCAACTCGATCTGGATATCTCGGTCGCGAGTGGAATCCAGCGGATGCTTTTGCCGCGCAAGACCGACACCATCGAGGGCATTGATCTGGATGCGCGTTACAAGCCGGCGCAAAAGATCGGAGGCGACCTTTACGACGTCATCCAGCTGTCGCCGACACGTCTCGCGATCGTGGTGGCGGATGTCGCCGGCAAAGGTATCCCGGCCTCGCTGCTCATGGCGATATGCCGGACGAATCTGCTGCAAATTGCCCCGCGCCATGATTCCCCGGGACGGGTGCTCATCGAGTTGAACCGCGTGTTGGCGGCGGACATCGATCAAGGTCACTACATCACGATGCTTTACGCGGTGATCGACACGGTCGCAGGGAGTGTAACTTTTGCCCGGGCTGGCCACGAACTGCCGCTGTTCGCGCGCCTCGACGCCAAGAGCGGGGCATATCTGCCCGCCTTTGTCGGATCGGAGGGTATGCCGCTCGGGATGGTGCCGGACGCGCTCTTTTCGGAAGTAATTGCCGATCATACCGAGCCCTTCGGCCTCGGAGATGTGCTCGTGCTTTATACGGACGGCGTCAGCGAAGCGCCGAACGAAGACGGAAAAGAGTTTTCCGGCCATCGCCTCGCCGATGTGGTCCGGACCTTGCACCATCGCTCCGCGCAGGAAATGAACGACGGCATCCTGAGCGCGGTGGGGCGTTTTTCAGGCGAAACCCCACAGCGTGATGACCTGACTTTGGTGACGGTGAAACGAGTGTAGTTCGTCCGCTTGCCTCCGCTACTTTGTCTCGCATCGTCCAAAATAATCCATGATCGCATCTCCCACTTTTGACGCCGCGGCTACGCCGGATCGGCATTCGCTTCCGGACGCGGGTGGCCACTTCGGCCGCTATGGCGGAGTTTTCGTCCCCGAGACCTTGATGACGGCGCTTGAAGAGCTCGGCACAGTTTATTCGGAGGCCCGAAGCGATCCCGCGTTTCAAGCGAAGTTAAAGGAACACCTGAAGGAGTTCGCCGGGCGGCCGACGGAGCTCTATTTCGCCGAACGACTCACGGCATACTGCGGCGGCGCGAAGATTTATCTCAAGCGCGAGGATCTGCTGCACACGGGGGCGCACAAGATCAACAATGCCTTGGGCCAGGCCATGCTCGCGTTGCGCATGGGGAAAAAGCGCATCATCGCCGAAACGGGT
>CALSBN010000256.1:0-6468 GCA_943373185.1 Opitutus sp. GAS368
GGGCGTTGCTGAGGCGTGAGGTGCTGGCGCGACCCGCTCGTCGGCCGCGGTCATCGCCGGGCGTTGACGTTGGCCGCCGACGACCTGCGCGAGGGCGTCGATGTTGCCGAGGAGCGAGTGGGACTGGGTGGATAGCTCCCGCGCGACGCCTGAGGCTTCTTCGGCCTGCGCGGCGGTCGTTTGCACGATTCGGTCCATCTGGCCCATGGCGTTGTTCACCTGCTCGATTCCTTGGGTCTGTTCGCCGGAGGCAGTGGCGATTTCACCGATGAGCTCGTCGACCTCACGGGATTTCGAGGCTATTTCTTGAAGGCGCTCGGCGACTTGGACGCAGACGGAGGCCCCCTGTTGGCTCTTGGTGACTGAGTCGTCGATTTTCTCGGCGGTCTCGCGGGCGGCGGTCGCACTGCGTTGCGCGAGGGCCCGGACTTCCTCGGCGACGACGGCGAAGCCGGCGCCGGCTTCACCGGCACGGGCGGCCTCGACGGCGGCGTTGAGGGCGAGAATATTGGTCTGGAAGGCGATCTCGTCGATCGTCTTGATGATTTTGGCGATGCCACCGCTGGAGGTCTTGATGGCGTCCATGGCCGTATTCATCGAGGCGACATCGGCGGTGCCGGCTTCGGCGGCGTTTCGGGTTTGGGTAGAGAGGCTCTTGGCCCGCTGGGCGTTGTCGGTATTGCGCTTGGCCATGCTGGCAATCTCCTCCAAGGAGGAGCTGGTCTCTTCGAGGGAGGCGGCCTGGGAGCTGGAGCCCTCGGCGAGGCTTTGGGCCGATGTTGCGGCTTGGCTGGAAGCATGGGCGACTGCGGTCGAGCTCTCGCGCAGTTCTTGCACGATCACGGTGATGCGGGCGGTGATGGTGCGGGCGATCAGGAAGGCGACGCCGGTGCCGACCACGATGGTAAAGATTGAAAGCCAAAGGCTGACACGCGAGGTCGTGACGGTCAGGGCGGCGAGGGCTGTTTGGCCGGAGTCGAATTCACCTTCGGCGAATTGCCGCAGTCGAAGCACCTGGGCTTGCACGGCGGAACTCTTGCTCGCGAAGAAAGCAAAGTCGGCCTTGTTGGCGGAGGCGGCGAACGCCTTTTCGAAGGTCTTCTCGAACTGGACGGTGAGGTTCCCGAACTGGACTTTCTGGTTCTCATCGAGCTTCGATTTCTCCATCGCCGTAGCCCCGTCTTTGAACCGGGCGCGGCCGACGAAGCTCAGATCGCGTCCGGAATTCGAATACAAAACGGTGAGCGTGGCCCGGCTGAGATTCGCGTAAGCTTTTTCATTTACGGCCGCGAGGGACTGGGCCGCGCGGAATACCTTGGAGAGCTCCTCCCGGGCAGCGTCCAGCTCCTTGCGCTGGACGAGTTGCTGTTCCGCGAGCGCAAGGGCTTGGGTCGTGGCGCTGGCGAGGGATGCGACGTCGGCATCCAGCCGTTTCAGCAGCTCTTCGCCCGAAATGACGGCGGGCGCGGAGCCGGCTGTTGCGGCGCCGTCGGCGGCGAGGGCACCGGGTGCAGGTTGGGACGCCTCGGCGCCTTCGGTGGCGAGTTGCGGGACCATGGCCGCTCTTAAAGATTGGAACTGAGGGCCGGTCAGAGTGCGGACATCCCTTTGAAGTTGGTCGATCGATTGCTGTGCGGCTGAACGGACGGCGGTGAATTCGCCCGCTTGCAGGACCAAGAACGCCCCGGAGACGGTCGTTTCCAGCACGCGGGTCTGTTCGCTCATGTTTACCGCCGTGCGGAAAAGGGGGATGTCGACGTCCCTCGCGGAGGCCACGGTGTGTGACACCCGGGACATCTGCCAAGAGACCACCGCCACCACCGTGACGAAGCCAAGCACCACCACGCCGACGGCGGAAAGGATGCGCGTTAACATGGGAGTAATTCCGGCAGTTTAAGGGCGGAGGCGCCAGGTGGGCAGATCGGGGCGGACCTCAGCCCTTCAGGAGAAAATCCTTCTGTTTCTCGACCTGCTCCAGGCCTTCCTCCATCTCCGATTTCATCGCCTTGAGATCATCGGGCTGTTTGCCCTTCGCGTAGGACTCGGCGGCTCTGAGCACCATCAACGGATGGACCAAGGTGTGCAAGGGGTCGGTGAAGTGCTCGTTTTCTTCCGCCTTGAGATCGAGTCCGGCATCGTTGCCCGGCTTGGCAAAGAAACCGAGGTCGTGCCACTCGGTCTCCAACTCTTGGAAGGAGAGCGTGCGTAGGGCGGCTGCTTTCGCGATGAAGGTGCCGATGAATTTGGCTCCTTTCGGCTGCGCCTTGGCATATTCGGCCGCCAGCCAGAGGGCGTCGGCCACCATGATGTCGACTTTTTTCGCCACCTCGGCGGGATCGACTTTTTGGGTGATAGCCATGGCGACGACGGCCTTGCCGGCGGCGTGATAGCTTTGGTAGCGGGATTCAATCTGGGCTTTGTCGGCGGCCGAAGCGGAGGCGCCACAAGCGAGGACGGACAGGGAGGTAGCGAGCAGGACGAGGTAGTTTTTCATGGGAAACGAAGTCGGGTTGTGAGGAGGTTTTTACACGAACGTTGGGAAACACCGGGAAGGCTAGAAGCTCGCTTTCAACCGCAGCAGGAGAACCAGAGCGTCGCGTTGGGCGGTGCTGCCGCCGGGGTGGCGGACGTATTGAACATCCGGTTGAAGCGTGAAGCGGTCGTTGAGCACGATGCTGTGGGTGAGCTCAATCACCTGCTCGAAATCGGGCTCGGCCGCGCCGGGATCGAGCGCGCGGGCATTTGCGGCGAAACGGGAACTGAAATTGCCATGGGCGAGGCCGAGCGCGGTGGTGTCGCCGGGACGACCGGGGAACAGTCCGGTGCAGGCGATGCCGGTATCGAGGGCCCACGAGAGCGTGTTCCGATCCGCCGGCGAGAATCCGCCTCGCACGAAACCGGCGAGATGTCCGGCCTCGCCGGATTTCCCGATAAACGTCCGCTCGAGCGAGCCGTAGGCCCCGAGGTTGCCGGAGTGACTGCGGGCCGGGCCGCCGGTGACGGCCAGCCGGTTTCCCGTCGAGTCGTCGCGGACATCGGCGAACTTCGCGGTGTGTGCCCACAGGCCGGCTTTGTAGCGGTTGGGGCTTTCTTTCGGCGAGAAGGCCAGCTCGCTCATGACAAACGCGCCTTGGTCGCCGCCGAGCCGATAGTGCAGACCGCGGCGGGTGAGGGTGGGGTCGCCGTCCACCGAGTCGAAGGCGTCGCCATCGTAGACGCCCAGCCGCCAGACGGTGGTGTCGCCGAAAGTGCCCTCGAGGCGCACGCCCGGCGCGGCGACGAAGAAGGCGGGGCCGGTGTTGACGGTGTTGGCGGAGATGAACGCGGGCCAACCGAAGGCGCTGTTGAAGAAGTTTCCGCCGCCCTCGGTGCCGGTGAATTCATCGTCGGCGAGCAGCGCGCCCGCGCGAAGGGACCAATTGCCGGAGCGGGCCTCGATCCACCATGAATAGAGCCGGGTGCTGGAGTGGCCCTCGATGTTGCTGGCGGCGAGAAAGTCGCCGAGGTAACGCTCGGTCGGGCCGCGTCCGGTGAGGTTCAAGACGCTGGCATAAGTTTGGAAATGCACGCCGCGGTCCGCGCGCTCGGCTTGGCTCCATTCGATCGTGGCGAGCGCGAGACCGTGCAACGCTTCGCCCTTGGTCGCTCCGCCACGCAGGCCGGCCGAACCTTCGAGCACCACATCCAGGCCCGTCGACCAACCGCCTTTCGTTTCGTCGGCCGCGGCGGGCGAAGAACTGCAAATCGCGGCGAGAGCCAAAATCACGGCGAGCGCAGTCATCGGCTGGGAATATCGGCGGGTAACGGGATGCATGGGAACAGGCGGGGTTTTCGTCGTTTGATTAAAGTGTGTGCCACGGATGGCGGCGAAGTTTGTGGATGAGACTTTGTCTGATGGAAGATTCTGAACGAGCCGGGAGTGGTTCGGGTGAAGTTCTATTCGAGGACGTCGCTCTCCCTAAAGAAGAGCGACCGGAAGTTATTCGGCACTTCGCCGTTCTTCTTTAGAATAAACAGGCGCGGAGACGCCGAACGCCGGGCAAGCGGGCGCCCGGAGTGTGCGGGACCGCGACGGAGAGGCGCGGCGCTACGGCCGCAGATCGCGGACGCCGTTCTTCAGGGCCATGAGCTGGCGCACTTCCGTGTCGGTGAGCGCTCGGTCGAAGACGGCGAGGTCGTCGAGGTGGCCCACGTAAGCGGCGCCGAGCACGAGCTGCGCGGCATCGGTCTTCCAGCCGAAAGTGAGGTCCCAGTTTTCAATCGCACCTTGAAGCTGGCCGTTGATCCAGAGACGACCGGAAGGCTTGGCGGACTTATTGTTGATGTTCTCCAAGGCGAAAACGACATGCGTCCAGGCCTCGCGAGAAAATGGAGCGCCGGAGAGTTGCACCATCGGTCGTCGGGCGGCCGGAATGTCTTCCCAGCCGACGTTGGTGGGATTCCAGATCGAAGAAAGCGGGCGGATGGCGTAGCGGAAAAACCGGGGCGTCTCGTCCTTGGACCACTCAAGGAAGATGAAGCCCTGCTTGCTGTCGTCACCGACGATCTGCACCGGGTCGCAGTAGCCGGGCGCGAGATCGCGGTCGGGATCGAGCCGGAGCCAGACGGAGACGGTGGCGGACCAACCTGAGGCGTTGTAGCCGAGCACGCCGCCGTCTTTGAAGAGCGGGCGCGTGTTGCCCTTTTTCGGAAAATGCAGCGCGCCGCCGAAACGGCCCTTGCCGGGGGCGAAAGTGACCTCGTCGTTGAGGGCGGCCGGCACGAGCCCGGCCTTGGTGCGCACGTAGCTGGTCTTTTCCCCGCGCGAGAAATCCGCGTCGAGACCGTGGTCGAACGAAGCGTGCAACGTGAGCGCGCGGGCGAGATTGTCGGCGGGTTGCGCGGCGCCGGGGGTGAACGTGGAGGCAAACAGGAAGGTGAAGAGCAGGAACTTCATGGAAGCGACGGGGGACTCAATTTTTGGACAATTGAATTTGGGTCGAGGAAAGGCCGGAGGTCAATCGGGCGGCGGGGCAGAAGACGGGAAACAGGAGTGGCGAGGAATCGGGTCGAAGGCGACGGCCGGCCCGATTTCGGGTAAACGAGAGAGCGGTGCCTTGCTGGTGCGAGGGATTGGCCTCGGGCGGGGGAAACCTCGTTTGAGGCGCGCCCTCAGATTTCTTGCGGGGGTGAGCGAGTATCAGCTCCGGTATCAGCGATTGGGTCCTAACGGACTCGTTTCGTCGTCCGCGCCTCGTGCCGCCGCGATGGTCGCCCTCGACTACAAAGTGCAATGTTTGATCCCCTTTCAGGCCCTCTTTTTGCCCGCACCCATTTGGATCGGCCCCGGCTCCTTGCTTGCCCTTTGAAATGCACTTGGATTCACCAACTGACCTTCAACCGATCGTCGCCCGGATTTCTCATATGGACCTGCCCATCCTCGAGCTAGTTTTGGTCGGCCTTGCCGTCGTTTTGATCGTCATCGCGGTCCGGAGATTGGCGCGCGCCATGAAGATCCGAGCCGACCAAGCCAGGTCCAGCCTCGCCGAGCGCGGCTACGTCATCGAGGCAACTCGGATAAAGGGAGTGGGCAACTTGACCAGAATCTGGGGCAAGCTCGAAAACCCCACGCCTTTTTATCTGCACATCACCAACCTCGACCCGGTCGAAGCGCTGGCCGGATCGCTCGGCATTGGCGATTTGAAGATCGGATATCCCGACTTTGATTCGGTCTTTGTGATCCGGTCGAGCCACCCCGACGAGGCCCGTCGTCTGCTCGATGACGGCACGCGCCGCCTGCTGCTTGCGAGAAAGAAGCTGCGTTTTCGAACGGGTTCGATCGATAGTTTGTTCGGTGCGGACTATTTCCCAGAAATTCGCGATACCCGTGATCTGCGTGACTACTGGAGCTTGGAGGTCGGCGGAAACCCCGGGGAGGTCGATACCGACGCCTTGCTGGCCCTGGGGCGACGGTTGGCTGCCGGGGTGAATGCAGCCTCGGGCCTGATCACGAACGCGGATCCCTCAAAACTGAAAACCGGCTTTTTCGAAGGGCGTTGAAGGCGTGCGCGGACTCTTTCTCGCACTTAAACCGGGGCGAGGACGTTCGGGCCTAAGCCGCGATCGCGCCGGTGAGCCCAAGGCCCCTTTTGCCCGTCTGTTCAAGACGTGGTCCGCAATCGTGAGGAAGTATACAAAACCGGCCGGGCCCTCCAGATCGGCCGTCGGCGGGCGCAACGAGCAGTTGGGTGGTCACGGACTCGTTTCGGCGTCCGCGCCTCGTGCCGCCGCGATGGTCGCCCTCGATTGCAAAGTGCAAAGTTTGACCCCGCCTTCAGCCCTTCTACGCCTGCCTGCGCGACAAGAAACCTTACGAACCCTCCCGCCATGACCTCAACAACCCGCTTCGCCGCTCCAAGACCCTCGCTAAACTCCGCGCCAAAGCCAAAAATCTCGGTTTTCAACTCGTTGAACTTCAAACCTCAATTT
>CALSBN010000257.1:0-6457 GCA_943373185.1 Opitutus sp. GAS368
TTTCCCGTCATCTGCGCGCGTTCGACAACCGGAACCGCGCGATCGTCGAGCCGCGAACGGGTCCGCTCGCCTTGAGCTATTTCAATGTGCTCCGGCTACGGGCCGGCGAGTCGCTGACGCTGACCGTGCCGGGGTGCGAGTTGCTGTGCGTGGTGCTTGCCGGTGCGGCGGATGTCACGGCGGCGGGGCAGGCGTTTGAGAACGTCGGTCGGCGCGCGGGGATTTGGGACGGCCCGGCAGACTCGGTTTACTGCGGCACCCACTCGCCCGTCACGGTGCGCGCGCGGCGCGACGGCACTGAGATCGCGGTGGCGGGCGGAGTTTGCGCGACGGCGTTTGCGCCGTTTCGGATCACGCCGGAGGACGTTGAGATGGTGGAAGTGGGCTCGGCGGCGACGCATTCGCGGCGGCGGATTTTTCATATCCTCGGTCAGAATGCTGCCGGCCGCGCCGGGAATCTGCTCGTGAGTGAACTTTTTGCCGACGCCGGCTGTTGGTCGGGCTACCCGCCGCACAAGCACGACACGGAGCGGCCGCCGGAGGAAACGGCGTTTGAGGAAATCTATCATTATCGCTTCCGGCCGGAGACGGGTTTCGGCGCGCAGTTCTGCTATGACGAGCAGGCTGGGGTGCCCGACGCGGCCACACCGCAAGTCGTCATGACGCGGCACGGCGACACCTTTTTGGTGGACCGCGGGTATCATCCGACCGTCGCGTCGCCGGGCCACGAGGCGTATATCTTCACGATCTTGGTGGGGGCGCACCAACGCTCGCTCGTGCAATCTTTCGAGCCGCAGCACCGGCACCTGATGGCAAAGATTCCGGGCATCGATGCGATGCGGGACAAGTTCAAGTGATGCCGGCTCCGCGCTACTTGCAGCGGGTGGGCCGGAAGAACCACCGCTTGGTTTCGGAAAGTTTAACCGCGAATGGCTCCGCTACCGCTGCGCCTTGGATCTGGGTTTCGCCTGATCGGCTCCACCGGCGGTTGCGGGCCGGCTGATCGCCGGCTCGCGGATTTTCGATTGTGGCGGGTGGCGTCAGGACCTCGATCCAGCGATCTTCCAGAGATCAATAGCCGTTGGTAGATGCGCGGGCAGAATCCCGTTCGTTTGAACCCAATCGATAAGTGGCGTCCTCATGCACCCACCGAGAACACCGGGAAACCTCAGTTAAACCGCAGCACGGCGGTGACGGGATAGTGATCGGACGGGTAGCGGCCGTCGCGCGCGGTGCGGTCGATGGCGGCGGCGGTGGTCGTGAAATCGGCGGTGTGAAAAACAAAGTCGATGCGCGAGCCGGCGGTGCCGCCTTTCCAGCCGTTGAACGTGAGTTCATCTTTCGTGCGGGTCGGATACATGGCGCGAAAGGTGTCGATCCACCGGATCGCTCCCGGGGTGGTCGGGCGGGTCAGCACCGCGTAGGCGGGGTTGTCTTCGTCGATGTTGAGGTCGCCGGTGAGAATTGCGGGTAAGTTTTTGGCGATGAGCGGCAGCCGCGCGGAGATGACGCGGCTCGCTTCTTGGCGCGCGACGACGCCCTTGTGGTCGAAATGGGTGTTGGCGAAAAGAAACTCGCGGCCGGTCGCGGTCTCGCGGAGGCGCACCCAGCTGCAGAGGCGGGTGAGGGCGGCGTCCCAGGATTTGCTGCCGGGAATTTCGGGCGTCTCCGAAAGCCAAAAGTCACCGTTGGCGACCGCGGTGAAGCGAGATTTGCGGTAGGCGATGAGGGACCACTCGCCTTTGCGTTTGCCGTCGTCGCGGGCCACGCCGGAGAAGGCGTAGTCGGTCATTCGCGCAGTGATCGCGTCGTGTTGGACGGCGAGGACTTCCTGAAAGCCGACGAGATCGGGGCCGAAGGCTTTGACCGTATCGAAGAAAAATTCGGTGCGCTTCGACCAGGCGTTGGCGCCGTCGGATTCGGTGGCGTAGCGGATGTTGAACGACATCACGCGCAACGGTTCGGCGGCGTGGGCGGTGGTGGCGGCGAGGGCCGGAATCAGGCACGGGGTGAGCAGCAACAGGAACCGGAAGAGCGGGGACATGGAAGAGCGTTTGAACCGCACCGCACCGGGGCGCAATTCCGCGTTCGCGAAATCTTGTCGCCGGTGTCGCCGCGCGGGTTTGATTCGGTTGGCCGATTTCTTTTGTCTGGGAAATGCTCCGCTTTTCTAGAGCCGATTTCTTGTGGTCCAACGTCCGGTTTTGGCTGCGCTGTCTAGCGCTCGTCTGGGCCGGTCCGTTGACCGCGGTTTGGTCGGCTCCTTCCGCGGACGAGCCTGAACTGCTCCGGCTCACCCGGGAGTTTGAACGGACCCTCGAGGGCAACGGGGATGCGGTGGCGCTGGCGGGGTTGTTGCACCCGGCGTATGCCTATACGGGGCCAGAGTTACCGGCTGCGGACCTTGGGGACGTCACGCTCGCCGGGCGACGGATAGCGCTCGGTGGCGGACGCGGCGAAGCCCTGGCGGTGCGGATGGCCGGATCGACGGCTGTCGTGACGGGTGGCTACCGAACGGATCAAAAGTCCAGAAATCCGCGAATCGTGGGGCACGGACGATTCACGATGACGTGGGTGCGCGAGGGCGGGCGTTGGCTCGTGCTGGCGGAGCATCGCTCGCTCGGCGACGAGCGCGAAGTTGCGAAGGCGAAGACCCCGAGCAACGTGGAGGCGAAAAGCGGTCCGGCGGCGTTTGCCGCCACGATTGCGGCGACTCCCGGCAGCCTGCGACTCAGTCAGGTGTTCCGGCCGTATGAGCCGACCCAAATCGGCTACACTTTCGACGAGGGCGACGACGCCTTTATGGATTTCAAGTTCTCGGTGATGTTTCCGATTTTTGAGCCCAAACGGCCGGACGCCGACGTCGGTTTCCTGCGGTCGCTCGGTTACACCAAGCCCCATGTCTATTTCGCCGGCACGGTTCGCGCGGCGCAATACATCGGCACCCGCCCCTCGTCGCCGGTGGTCGGCAAGCGTTTCAATCCGCTGCTCGCCGTGCGTTTTTGGGGGACGGACTTGGCTGAAGGGGCGGAATCAGGGGAAAACTTCCTTGAGTTGGCCTATGGCCATGAAAGCAACGGGCAGTTCATCGCGAGCCGGGCGCGGTTCGAGGAGCAGTTGCAGGTTTACCTTAACCAAGCCCGCGACGCGGCGACACCGGCGGAGGCGGCAATCGCGCGGAAGGCGGCGTTCCTGAGCGCTCGTGACAACATCAGCCGTGGCTGGGACTACCTCGGCCTGCAGTATGCCCGCGACTGGGACACCGAGCTGCCCTGGGCCTCGGAGGTGAAGGTGGCGTTCCGCGCGGGCTTCAACTATTTTTTGCCAAGGGGCGTTTTTCAGGGCGGCGCAGAGGAGTATAACGCGTGGGAGGTCGATCCTGAGGGCAAACGGCGCCGCCAGGTGGACGGTTTGACGTTCCGTTACGCGCTTACCGCCGTCACACCGCAGGCTTTGACCGGGGCCGCGGCCCGTTGGGCGGACTTTTTGGAGTTTGAGCGCCGTTATGTGCTGACGTGGACGACCGGCTACCAAGATCCGTTTCGTTTCAACACGGTGAAGGTGGAGGCTGGGTTGAAGCTCTACGGCCTGCCGCTGACGGTCTGGTATCGTTACGGCTACAACAGCGACCTCATCGACTACTACCGGCGCGACCACAGCTTCGGGCTGATGCTCTCGTTTTGGACCTTCTGAGCCCGGCGGCCGGCGCGGTGCTCAGGCGAGTTTGCGTTCCCGGGCCACGAACCAAAGCGGCGCACGGTCGTCGTCGAGAACGGGCGTGATCTCGATTTCGGCGACGTAGGCGGTGCCGTTTTTGTGGTAGTTGACCAAGGTTTCGCGGACGGGCCGGCGCTCGGTGAGGGCGGTGCGGATGCGCTGCACGGCGGCCGGATCGGTCTTGGGTCCTTGGAGAACTTGGCCGGGTTTCAGGCCGACGAGTTCGGGCAAAGAGAAACCGCACATAGCGCTGAAAGCGGGGTTGAGCCATTCCACGCGGCCTTGGGGATCGGTGACGACCATGGCGGTGGGCGGGGTGGGCGCGGAGCGGGTCCCGAGGGTCGAGAGGATTCGGGTCTTGAGATCGGACGGAGGGGCGTCGGCCGGGCGCGGGTCGGTGAGGGCCAGAGCGGCCGCGACTTGGCTCAGGTCGGCGACCTCGGCGCGGAGTTCCGGTTGAAATTCGAGCACCAGTTCAAATGCGTCCCGCTCGGCCGCCGGCATCGTGCCTGCGACATAAAGCGCGGCGCGGGTGGCGAGAAGTTCGGAGAGCATCCCCGGAAACGAGGCAGAAAATGTGTCGGCGTCAAATCCCCGGCGCCCGGGAGCCGGCGGCGGGCGGCAGTTCGATGCCGCCGAGGGTGGCGTAGAGCTTGATCACGGCGCTATCGTCTTCGCCGCCGTGGCCGGCGGCGGCGGTGTCGAGGTAGAGTTGATGGGCGGCGGTGGCGAGCGGGAGGGGGAAGCCGAGATTGCGGGCGGCGAGCACGATGCCGAGGTCTTTGACGAAAACGTTGACCGCCGAGAGCGGGGTGTAATCGCCCGCGAGGATGTGGGGCACGCGGTTGGCAAACATCCAACTCGAGCCGGCGGAACTGCAGATCACTTCGTAGAGCCGCTGCGGATCGGCGCCGGCGCGGATGCCAAGCGCGAGCGCCTCGCAGGCGGCGGCGATGTGGATGCCGGCGAGGTGCTGGTTGACCATCTTGACGGTGGAGCCGATGCCCGCGCGATCACCGAGGCGAAAGACTTTCCCCGCGACCGCATCGAGCAATCCGCCCGCCGCGGCGAAGGCTTCGGGACGACCCGAGGCCATGACGGTCATTTCACCGGCGGCGGCTTTGACTGCGCCGCCCGAGACCGGGGCGTCGATCAGCCACAGCCCGGCGGTCTCGAGACGGGATTCCCAAAGCGGGGGTAACGCCGGATCAACGGTGGCCGAGGCAAACACGACGGAGTCGGGTTTTAAATGGGCGGCGAGACCGGCGGCGCCGAAGAGCACGGCTTCGGTCTGGGCGGCGTTGACGACGAGGATTTGCACGGCGTCGCAGGCCTGCGCGAGTTCCGCCACGCTGCCGGCAATACGCCCGCCGGCGGCGGCCACGGTCGCGCAGGCCGCGGGATTGAGATCGAAGCCCCAGGTGGGCACGCCGCGCCTGAGCGCCGAGAGGGCGGCACCGCGGCCCATCGAGCCGAGACCGATGACGCCGAGAGTGGTGGGAATTGGCATAGAGAGGGAAGGGGCGGAAACCGTGGCCGAACGAATCGCTCCAGCGAACGCGCCGGGAGAAACCGGTCAACGGGCGAAAACTCCAAGCTCGCACCGGGCCCCGGCGCTTCGTCAGCTACGGGGACTCTAGTTCCCCATCTATGAAACTCCCATTGGTTGCTTGCTTGTTTGTTCTCACCGCGGTCGTGCGGGCCGCTACGCCGCCGTCGGCGCCTAACATCGTCTTCATTTTCTCCGACGACCACGCGTATCAGGCGATCAGCGCTTACGGCGACGGGCGGAAGCTCATCGAAACGCCCAACATCGACCGGCTCGCGAAGCAAGGCATGCGCTTCGACCGCTGCCTCGTCACGAACTCCATCTGCGGTCCCTCGCGCGCGACGATTCTCACGGGAAAATACAACCACCTGAATGGCTTCGTGAACAACTCGAACTCCACGTTCGACGGCGCGCAGGTCACCTTTCCGAAGCTCCTGCAAAAAGCCGGTTACCAGACGGCGATCGTCGGCAAGTGGCACCTTGGATCCGATCCGACCGGATTTGATTTTTGGCAGATCCTCCCGGGGCAGGGTGTTTATTACAACCCGCCCATGATCAAAATGGGCCAACGCGTGACGGTGCCCGGTTACGTCACGGATATCGTCGGCGACGTTTCGATCGACTGGCTCAAGCAGCGCGACAAAACGAAGCCGTTTCTGCTCATGAGCCAGCACAAGGCGCCGCACCGCGAGTGGGCGCCGGCGCTCCGGCACCTCGGTTTCGACGGCGACCGGGTCTATCCCGAGCCGGCGACGCTGTTTGACGATTACGCCGGGCGCGGCATCGCCGTCCGCGATCAGGATATGTCGCTCGAAAAGACGTTTACCGACCGGGACGCCAAGCTCTCGGTGCCGCCCGGCCTGAGCGCCGAGCAAGGGGTGGCGTGGGACGCCTACTACGAGCCGCGCAATGCGAAGTTCCGGGCCGCCAATCCCACGGGCAAGGACCTCGTGCGCTGGCGTTATCAACGCTACATGCACGACTACCTCGCGACGGTGAAGGCCGTCGATGAGAACGTCGGTCGGCTGCTCGATTACTTGGAAAAGGAAGGTCTCATGGAAAACACGATTGTCGTCTACTCGAGCGACCAAGGGTTCTTCCTCGGCGAGCACGGTTGGTTCGACAAGCGGTGGATCTTTGAGGAATCGGTGCGCACGCCGTTGATCGTGCGCTGGCCGGGTGTGACGAAGG
>CALSBN010000258.1:0-6433 GCA_943373185.1 Opitutus sp. GAS368
GCAGATCAGCACGCTCACGGTGAAAACCTGAGACGCAACCTACGCACGCGTTTCCTTCAGTCAGAGCCCGGTCCCTGTCCGTTGCCGCCCTCTTCGGCGGATCACTCAATCCACCGCCCCAACGCCGTGGCCAGGCCCCGCTTTTTTCCGCTTGAACACACGCAGCTAGATCGGCGTTCAGCGCGGGCTAGCGAAACAAGTCGGAAAGGTGCATCCCTTCGATGAAATCGATGCCGAGGGCGGATTTCAGAAAATAGAGCAGGAGGAGCACGACCGTTCCGAGAAGGAGCACCCACAACGACGTGATCAAGGTGACCGAGAAAGCCGCGGGCAGGGTGCGGATCCATTGTCGCAGTGACGTTGGCCGACGGCTGGCGTGGAAGGAGACCTGAGACTGCTCGTCTCGCCAACGTTCGCCGTCGGCGGCCGATTGGGTGAGTGAGCGAAGTCGAACGTGATCTTCGGCGGCCCGGATCGCCAATTGACGAAACGTGGCGGGGTCGAGAGGAAGCGTGGCACAGCGAAAGACATTCGCCTCGTTGATCAGGAAAACCAGCAACTCCGGCTCGGGACGATGACAGATCAGGATCCGGCGCATCCACGGGTGACGGTGGTTTATGCGCGCGAAAAACATCACGCCCGATTCCTCGGCCTGTTCGTCCTGCGCAATCAAAACGCTGAATGGCTCTTGGCTGAGCGTAGCTTCGGCTTCGGCGGTGTTTTTCGCGGTAACAATGGTGCCGATCCCTTCCAAAGCGGTGACAACTTGCGACCGGAGCACGGTGTCGGGTATGACAACAAGAAACGTGGTTTGGGCGGCAAGGGTGCGGAGGTCCGACATGGCTAGGAGCGGAGACTGCGGCCTTGGCGCCAGCCCAATGCACCCACACAAACCACGACCAACAGGCCGCGCCACGCGCAATCGAGAAAACTGCCGTTGGCGGGAATGGGCGCGAACCAAAGCAAACCACCGAGCATGGCGCCCCCGGCAGCGAGGGGGAGGATGACGGGACCAAAAATAGTGCGGAGGAAGCGTCCCACGCTGAGTTCGGCAAAGCGGGCGGTGAGCGGCACCACCCATAGCCAACCGATCAGGACCGTGGGTATCATGGTGCCGATCGCTACCCCCAGCACGCCCAGCGGGCGCACGAGCAGGAGGCTCAGCACGAGGTTCGCGCCGGCATCGACGAGGCTCAGGATGAGGAGCTTCTTCTCCCAGCCGCACATCATCAGGATCCGTTTTGAACAGCTGTTGGTGACGAGCGAACTAAAGGTCGCGAAGAGCAGGGACTGGCCGACCCAGAACGTCGCGGAGTCGACTTCCTTCAGACCGGTAAGAACGCGAATCAACGGATCGAGATATGCGGCGGACAATCCGTAGAGCGGCACCGTCAGCAACAAAGTGAGTTGCGTGCTGCGGCGCAGCAAATCTTGCAGGCCAGCCATGTCGCGCTGGATGTTGAGCCTCGCCGCCGCCGGCGTGAGTGCGTCCTGCATCTGCCCGGAAAACATCCCGAACATTTCGCTCACCTTATAGCCGGCTTGGTAAAGTGCGATGAAGCTCACGCCAATCGTGAAGCTGATGACCGCCTGATCGGTGCGGGACATGATCAGGTTGGTGAACGTGATCAGGTAGGCGACGATCGAAAACGACAACACGCCGCCGATCGCCCGCAGCCGAAAATGGCGGGGATGCAGGCTCAGCCCTGGGATGCGGGGCCGCACCAGAAACCATGCGATCGCGTTGGGCGCGACGGTGGTAGCCACACTGATGCCGACAATGAAGGTGAAGGACCATTGGGCGAGGAGCGCCCAGCTCAACAGCACGAGATTGGCGAGCGTCGCCCCGATCGAAATCCAGTTGGCCAAGTCGATCCGCTGTAGGCCGCGAAGCATTTCGGGGAAAATTCCGAGCGGAAAAGCGAGCGCCATGCCCAGCACAAACACGAGGTAGGCCGGTGAAAAAACCGGCACGTTCGCGGCGCTGACTTTTACCCATTCGAGAAAATACGGAAGGCCCGCAACGAAAGCGGTCAGCAGCAGCCCGCCGATGGCCGTGAACGTCCAAAAAATGGTCGCAACCAGTTCGTTTAACTCGTCGATCCGACCGCTCGCGGTCTTCTCTGCAACGGCTTTCTGGGCGGTAAAGCCCAAGCCGAAATCGAGAAGAATCGTATAGCCGAAGAGCGACCAGAGCAGCGAATAAAAACCGAACTGCTCCGTTTCCAGTTGTTGAAACGTCAGCCGAAAGAGCACGAGGCCCGAGGCGAGGCGCAGAAGGGTGCGGAGGTAGTTCGAAACCGTGTTGCGCCAAAAGTGCTTTTTCCAGTCTTGTTCAGCCATGAGCTTTGAGACTGTCGCGAAGGTAGGACTCTACTTGATCGGTAATTACTTCCAGATCGAAGCGCGCGGTGACCTCGCGGCCGGCGGTTTCCCCCATGGTGCGCCGTAGCGCGGGATCGTCGGCCAAGCGCCGCACCTGACGCGCGAGGTCTTCGGCGTCGCCCACCGCGTAGGCCAAGGCGTTTTCGCCGTGCCGCACCAGCTCCGCGCTGCCGCCGGCAAGAGTGCTGATCACGGGCAGGTGCGCGGCCATCGCTTCGAGCGGAGTGAGCGCGAACGGCTCCGCCCACGCCGACGTGAACAGGAGCGCATCGTAGTCGGCGTAGACACGCTTCATTTCAGCCGCGCTGGCGGACTTAAACGCGATGCGGGCGGTGATGCCGGCGGCGGCGGCCGCGTCACGCAGTGATGTGAGATAGCTTTCGTCGCCGCGGCCATAGAGGTCGAGCGTGAGGGTAGTGTCGCCGGCGGCGGCTAGTTGGCCGAGGGCTCGAACGGCGGTGAGGGGGTCTTTGTCTTCGTTTAAGCGTCCGACCCACAGGAGGCGGGTGAAGCGATCGCTCGGGGTGCGGTGCGCAAACTTCGCGGTTTCCACGCCGCAGAAGATCACGGCGGCGTGGGCCAGGGGCCAATCCTTGGCCAACGTGAATTGCTTCAGCGCGTCGCTGCAAAAATAGATGCGGTCGAAGCGGAGATCGCGCCAATGGGCAAACGGCGCCTGCCGGTGAATCAACGCCGCAAGCCCCGTCACTCGAAGCAGGCACCGCAGGATCTTCGCGCCGGTTCCGCCGGCGACCCCGTTCCACCAATTCAACCAGACGTCCGCCCGCAAGCTGCGGGCAATCCAATGGTCGGACACGTCGTAGACGATCGGCAGGCGCGAGGCTTGCAGTGTGAGCATGAGGGTCTTGCTGATACCCCCCAAATTCCAGACATGGACGAGGTCGGGCTGGAAGGCGGCGAGCTCTTCGCGCACCACGGCATGATTATGGCATTCCAACCCGTAGAGTTTGCGAATGCCTAGCCACGGATGACCGAAGAAACCATGAATTCGCAGGCGGCGATGGACATGCCCCTCCCGGACTTCGCCTTCGACGCCGTGAGTCGAGGTCAAGACGCGGACGTCGTGCCCGCGCCCGCGCAAGAGATCGATGATTTGCCGGCATCGCTCCTCGTAGCCGCCGATGGCATGCGGCGGGTAGAGGTTGGAGATGACCAAGATCTTCACGGGCGTGAACTCCGCTTTAGGATGCTCCCGCCCAGTGCGCGGACGCGGGCTTTCGCTTCGCCGGCGAGGGCAAGGAGGTAGGCAGGCAACCGGCTTGAGCGCCGCAAACTCCAAGGGATCGGGGGAGTGCGGATTTTCTGCTCCTGCGCCCAGTCCAGCAGGTCGAGCACATGGCGGTTGCAATACCAGACGCCGAGGCGCCAGCCGTTCCAGGGTTTCGGATTCGCCCCGAAATGGGCGATGTGCCGCTCGGGAATCTGATTCGTCCGCATCTCGCTGTTGGGTGGTGCGTGGCGAGAAAACAGGAGCAGGGAGGTGAAGACCGACTCGTCGGTCATGAAGTATTCGGGCCGACTCTTGTCCACTACGCCGGTGTCGGCGGCCGGCAGAACTCTCGCGATTTGCGACTGCCACTCGCGGATGAAATCAAGGTGCTGGCGATGGATCACCACCACGTTGGTGACGCAGGTCGTATCGAGGCGCGCGACCTCGAGCTGGCCCACATCCGCCTGCCAGCGTGTCCGGACGGCAAGCGGAATGCCGCTGCGGGTTTCGCCCGGGGCATAGTGGTGGCGCCAAACCTGGGCGTTTTCTCCGGCTTCGCGAAGTTGGATTTGAAAAGCTTGGTTGAGGGGTATCAGGAGCTCCGCGATGTCGCCGATCACCATGCAATCGGCGTCGAGCCACGCGATGAATTCGGTGTCCGCCGAGAGCATCGCCTCCGCCTTGCGATTGCACACGTTGCGGCGGTTGGAATCGGAAAGCCGAATGAGTTTCACCTCCTGAAACTGCCGGAACAAAGCGAGGTCATCCTCGGAAAATCCGGCGTGCAACAGATGCAGCGGAACGCCCGGAATGAAACGGGCGACACTCGCCGCGAGCAGATAAGCGCCCCAAATGTAGTTGGAATCGCACGCGGTGACGATGGTTACGCGGGGAGTCATGGGGATTTGGCTGATGCGTGATAGTGCCGCCATCCGTCGCGGAATCCGGCGGTCTTGCCGTAGCGCTGGGCGGCGCGCACGAGGCCGGCGTGCGGCAAGCCGCCGAGGCGACCGTTCCGGGAGCACCAAGCGGCATCGCGCTTTACGTCGCCCAGCCAAGCGAGGAAAAATCCGAAGATCCAGTCCTTGGGCCGCGGCCTGCTCTCCGGTCGCGTGGCTGCGATCGCGAACATATCGCCATGACAGCGTTTAAACGCCTGCTTCAGGGTGTAGTTGTGCGAGTGAATGGCGATCGATTGGTCGGCGAAGGCGACTCTCCAGCCGTGCGCTTTCAGGCGCCGGGACCACTCGTCGTCCTCGGCGTATTGAAGATCTTCGCGAAACGGCTGGGCCTCCCAAGCGGGCCGGTAAACGATCGAGCTCACCATACTGAAAAAGTGGTCCCACGTCTTCGATTCGCGCTCGGGTCCGAAACAGCGGTCGTAGTCGTGGGCATAGACTGCGTGGCAATCGTCGCGGGGGATTTGACGACTAAAGATGGTGCCGATTTTATCGGCCCGAGTGGTGACCGCGAGTAGTTCGGACAGCCACTGTCGGTTGGCCGGTTCGGCATCGGAATTGAGAAACACGACCCAGTCGCCCCGGGCTTCGCGCATTCCGCGGTTCAAGACCCGGCCCGGGACGTATTCATGGGGTTGGATTTGGATCAAGACTCTGGGATTGAACGACCGAATGATGGAAACCGTGTTGTCCTTGGAGCCGGAATCGATGTGCACCAAGTCCACGCCGCCGGGATAGTCTTGGTCATGGACGGAGCGCAGCGTCCCGCCGATCAACGGACCGTCGTTGAACGAACGCATAACGATGGAAATAGGCGGCGGCATAGATGCTGGATTAAAGCGCGACATGTATCTTGAGCCGCTTAGGAATAATAATGCAACGTCACCCCATCCAAAAATCAGTGAGTCGCCCATCCCAGATCGTTTTTGTAGCGGGTCACCAACGTCCCGATGCCGACGCCGCAGTTGCTTCCTGGGTGACGGCGCGTTTGCGGCAACAACAGGACGGGCATCATCGCTATGTTCCGCTATTGCTGGGTGAACCGAATTCGCAGACGAGGTGGTTGTTCGCGACGGCCGGGGTGGCGGTGCCGATGATCCGAAGTGATCTCAGGCACACGGTGGGCGAGGTCATGAGCCGCTCCCGCAAAACATTGCCGGACACCGCCCGGCTGTCCGATGCGCTGCCTTTGTTGCAAGGCCAACACCTGAGTGTTGTGCCCGTGCTGGATAAGGGCGGCCGGGTCGTGGGGATTTTGAGCAATCGCCTGCCGCAGAGCCAATATTTCTATCACTTCAACGTGGAGGACTTTCTCGGGCAACTCTTGGAGCTTGATGACATCGTGGCCGCATTTCGTATGCGCCGGATCAATCAGGCCCGCTCCAGGGCCACCGGCGGCGCGATTCGGGTGCTGGCGGGCGAGGGCGAAGCGATCGACGAAGGCGACGTGGTGATTGCAGGTCCGGGCCACGATATCATGCGAATCGCGGAGAGGCGGCGGGCGCAGGCTGTGATCTTCGCCGATGCGACTTTGGTGGAAATCAGGCGTCTGGCTCGCCGGGCGCAAGTGCCGGTGTTCTTTTTTCGCGGATCTCTGTTGGCTCTGACGTCGGGCCTTTCGCTCGCAATTCCGGTGCGCAACATAATGGCAACGGAGTTTGTCTCGGTGCGGCCGGAGCAACGAGTGGACCAAGTGCGGGAATTGGTCACGAAGACGCCGTATGCACTGCCGGTGTTGAACGCCGACGGTTCGTTGGCAGGCGTTTTTTCGCGGACCGAGGCGTTGTCGCCCCAGCCGAGGCCGCTGATTCTTGTGGACCACTTTGAGCGGACCCAAGCGGTGATCGGAATCGAGCAG
>CALSBN010000259.1:0-6420 GCA_943373185.1 Opitutus sp. GAS368
TCCCGCGCACCCACCCCGACCGCGACAAATCCCGCGGCCGCATCTGGCGCGTGCGTCACCGTGACCAGTCGCGCACGCCGCCGCCCGATCTCACGCGCCTCGACGACCGCGCGCTTCTCGCCGAGTTCGGCGGGCCCAACGCCCTCGTGTCCCGCCTCGCCTGGCTTGAGCTCACCGATCGCAAAGCCGCCGCACTCGCGCCCGAGCTCGCGCAGATCGCGACCGACCGCTCCGTCGCCAACGACCGCCGCCTCGCCGCGCTCTGGGCGCTTGAAAGTCTTTCGCCGGTGCCCGCAGCCGTGCTGGTTTCACTGGCCGGCGATCCTGCGCCCACGATTCGCCGGCAAGCGGCGCGTCTCGCTGCGGCCCAGTCGCGGCCGGAGTCCGAGTTTCTCGCGATCATCACGCCGCTCGCCGCCGACCCGAGTCCGACCGTGCGCGCGGCCGTGGGTGACTCGCTCCGCCGGGTGCCGCAGGCGAGCCCGCGCGTGATGGCCGTCGCGGCGCAGATGGGCGGAGCGTCGCTGGCGACGGGCGGCGACTGGGAACGCTACCACCGTGAATTTGAACGCTACCTCGCCCGTTGGGCGATGGAGCTCAACCTCGCAGCGACCACCGCGCTGCTCGATTCATCGGCCGGCCGCGCGCTCGCGCTGGAAAACCGGTTGCTAGCCACCCTCGCGCTCGGCGGCCGGCGGGCGGCCCTCGGGCTTGCGGCCATGGCGCCCGACCTCGCGCGATCGTTGAGCGACGAAGAAGTGCGAATCCTCGCCGCCCATTTTGCGGAGCCCTCGGCGCGCGCCGCCCTCACAGCCGCGCTCGATCAGGCGGGTTCGCGGGCGGCGGTTTTGCGCGCCTTGCTCGCCCTGCGCACGAGTATCGACGCCGTTCCGTTGACTCCCGCACTGACGGCGGCGGCCAAGACGCTGCTCGTGAGCCCGGTGCCTGCGGAGGCGACGCTGGGTGCGCAGGTGGCCGGTGCCTTTAAACTCGCGGCGGCGGAGCCGGAGTTGACGAAGGCTCTCGCGCTTGAACCGACGAAAGACCGCCAACCGACGCTGCTCGCGGCCCTGCGGGCGTTGCGCGAGTTGAGTCTCGGGCCGGTCGGAGAATTCGAGCGTTTGGCGCGCTCCTCGGCCGATCCGGCGGTCCGCGATGAAGCGCTCGCGGCCTTTGCGACATTGCGCTCGCCGGAAGCCGTCGCGCGCCTCGTGCAACTCCTGCCCGCGCTCACGGCCGGGCAGCGCGGAGACTTGCTCGACCGCCTGGCCGCCCATGAGGCGGGAGCGGCGGCCATTGTCGGCGGACTGCGCGATGGCTCGATGGCGAGCGCCGATCTCGGCGTCAGTGTCGCGGAAAAACTTTGGTTCAGGATGCCGGGCGATCCGGCGGTGGCCGCGCTCTGGCGGGCGCACGGCGGCGATGCGCAACGCGCGCTGCGCCTGCCGGGCGGACGCGGCGATTTTGCGGAGACCCAGCTCACGCTCGCCGGGCCGTTCACCGTGGAGTGTTGGGCCAAGCTCGATCCGGGCATCGACCACCGTGACGGATTACTGGGGCTTTCGGGCGTGATCGATTTCAATTTTTTCGACGGCCGCTTTCGCGTGTGGCTGGGCGAGGCCAACGATGTGGTGCAGGCGAAGAAAAAGGCCGTCCCGGGGGTGTGGACCCACTACGCGGTCACTCGCGACGGCCGGGGATTTTTTCACCTCTATCTCAACGGCGAGTTGGAGATGTCGAGCGCCGGGCCGAGCCAGAGTGTTTTCACGGGACTGAACGTCGGGCGCAGCCGGCTGCATCCCAGCAACGGCACGACGGCGGGTTGGCTCGCCGAGTATCGCGTGTGGAACGTGGCCCGCTCGGCCGCCGAGGTGCGCGACGCGTTTGACCGCAGTTTTGCCGGGACGGCGGCGGGCGCCCGGCCGCCGGGATTGGTCGAGCTGTTTACCGGGGCGAATTGGGGCCCGCTGAAAGGAGCGGCGCGCGTCGAGCCGACGGAGGACGCGCCCGTGTTGCTCACGCCGGCGGAGGCGACCAAACAGGAAGAGAAATTCACGCGGTTTCGCGCACTGGCCAACGGCGCCGGCAACCCAGACCAAGGGCGGCAGATGTTTACGGCGCTCTGCCTTACGTGCCATCAGCAAGGCGGCAAGGGTGGCCTGATCGCGCCACCACTCGACGGCATCGGCAACACCGGCGTCGAGGCGTTGCTGCGCAACATCCTCACACCGAGCGCGGCGATGGAGAGCGCGTATCGCACCTATCGCGTGGTGTTGAAAGACGGCAGCGTGCGCGACGGCTTTTTGGCGGACGACACGCCCGAGGCCGTGGTGCTGCGCACGCCGGGAGCCGAAGACCAACGCATCGCCCGCGGCGAGATCAAGCAGACCTCGTATCTCAATCGCTCGCTCATGCCCGAGGGTTTGCTCGAAGCGATGCCGCCGCAACAGGTGAGCGATCTGTTCAGCTATCTGAAGACGCTGAAGTAGGTGGCACGCGGCTCGCGAAAACGACCTGGGCGGGTTGGCGGTTCAGAAAACCAATCGCGCCGTGCGGCCGAAAGTTTCGGATCGGGCTCTTTCTCCCTCGGGCGCCTTGGGATGGTTTGGCCTTGGGATGAAGCTAGATTCGGGGAGAGGATCAAAGAATCACGGACCGACTCGAATAGCTGGTTTGGCCAGACCTGCATGGCCGGTTTCTCAACTTAAAAAAATAAAGCTGAACCTTATCTGGCTCCACCTATTTCGGCGCATTTATCTTCCACCCACGAGGATTTTCATGAGTCGATCTTGAGGTAGTGGGTCCGAAATCTCCGCTTCGAAGAAACCCTTAACGATGTCACCCGGACCTTTGGAGACATCGGACAAATCATATCCAATCGGGAAGACTTCTTTTTTCGTCTTCTTCAAAAATGCTGCCAACGCATCTGGGCCTTCGGAGTCATACCAGAGCTGAAAATACTTCGCCAAATGAAAGCGTTTTCCTTTCGCGAAGAGCGTGAGCGAGCGGAAGTGGTGCCGATACCTCTTCGGTCCGAAACCTAGGCCGGAAATCGTAGCGGGATACTTCGAACCATCGGCAAGCGTGACGACGGTCCCGAAAAGTCGCCCATCGAAACGCTCTACGGGCAATTTCTCGACCGGGCGCATCGCCGTCTCACCGGCCGGATGGTCGTCATAGTTCAGGAACTCCCATACTGGCTGCTTCGCCAGAACCTTGGGGCCGATTCTTGAGGGTGTGCGCACTTCTTTCATTTTTTGCCGAGAGGTCACAGATGAGCAGTTAGCGGCTGGTTGGGCTCCGTTTTCGTAGGTGGACGAATCACAGCGGCGCCTGCGTAAAGAACGCCATAAAAAACTGGAGCACCTACTTTTCCGAATGCGGACAGAACTCCTACGACGATCCCAGTGATAGGCGCGGCAATGCACGCGGTGGGGAAATCCTCCTTGAGCGCCACGCCGCGTGTGGAGAACAGAACACCGAGAAACGTGACGAATGTGGCCAGAAAGAAGCCGGAGAAAAATCTTTCGATCGGGCCACTCGAATCTTTAGGAGTCTTCTTCATCTATCTTCGCCCATCAGTGTTGTCCGACCCTACCGCGTTTTGCCGGGCCAATTTGCAGGACGGCGTCGGTCTGGAGTTTGCGAGTTTCTCGGTGCAAGTTGAGTGTTTTTGTCACGACGAAGTCTCCGGTGCGTTTTCCCATCTCAATCGAAGACGAAGAGGAAGGGCGGGCACTCAAAGTCGAGTGGATTGAGGCTCCGGGGCGGTGGGCCGAGCGGCGTTAGCAGCCTCGGGTCAACGGGAAGGCATTGGTGAAGGTCGGACGTGCGATTGGATGGGCGATAAGTGGAGTAAGAGGAGTGAGGTCAGACGATTCGGGGTGCCGCCTCTTTTAGGGGCGAGGCATCACCCGCTCATCTAGCCACTTTTTCCCGAGCGGATGAGGCGTTCGTATTCACGATGGTCGCCAATCCAAAACCACACAAAATCTCCGTCGTGTTCCGCCGCCAACGCGCGAATCGTGAGATTTACCCGAGCCGACCAAACTGCGCCCACTTTCTTTAACTGGAGCGACGGATGCCGAGGATTCCGTTTGAGCAAATCAAACTGCTTGTCCGCCTGCTCCTGAACCTGCGGCTCGAGCTTGTTGTAGGCGTCCCAAAAACGACCCGAGGCGTGATGAGTCACAATTGCTTCACCCGACCGGCACGTAGATCGCCAACGGCCTCGTTAGCGAAGGAATCCAGTAAGCCGGCCGCCGCGTCGCGCGAGATATCACGATCAAAAAGCCAGGCGCGGATCTCGGCGACTTGCTCATCGCTCAGTTGTTCAATTGCGCTTTCGATTTCTTGGACAGTGCTCACTTCTGGAATCTAAAAAGCTCACGATTCGATGCAAGCGGGCTTTCGTGAATACCCGATCATGGCGATGGCGGGAAGTGGCGGGGGCGGTATTCGGGATCATTGCCGAGGAGAACCCACTCGTCGTCACCGATCGGGCAGCGAAGTTCGAGGTGGATCGGCTCGGGTAGGCGCCACTTGGCTTTGGTTCTCGGTGGATACGTCGGCAAGGTGCGTTCGAGGCTGCGGCGGACGACTTCGGCGAAACTCATTTCGTAGTCGACGGCGACGCGCTTGGTCTCTCGGTAAAGGTGCTCTGGGAGTTGGATCTGAATCCGTTTCATGATGGCGGGATGCCAGTTCAGGGGAAGTGGTCAAGGCCGCGGAATGGTAACGGGCGTTTGGGCGCGATTGCAGGAGGAACGGGTTGGGGCGCTCCGCGCGCGCAGGGAAGTGATGGATCGCCGCGTCGCTGCGCTTCTCGCGATGACAGGGGGCGCGGAGGGCGCTTTGCGCCGGTGGACGAGTGATGGAGTGCCGCGTCGCGCTGCGCGCGCCGCTCAATGACGGCAGGGAATCAGCTGAGAATTTCGCGGACGACGCGGGCGGGTTCTACGCCGGTGAGGCGTTGGTCGAGGCCTTGGGACTTAAACGTGAACTTCGCGTGGTCGAGGCCGAGGGTGTGCAAGATCGTCGCGTTCAGATCAAAGAGGCTCACGGGGTCGCGGACGATGTTGTAGGAGAAATCATCCGTCTCCCCGTAGACGACGCCGGGCTTCACGCCGCCGCCGGCGAGCCAGACGCTGAAGCAGCGCGGGTGGTGGTCGCGGCCGTAGTTGGTCTGCGTGAGCGTGCCTTGCGAATACACGGTGCGGCCGAATTCGCCGGCCCACACGACGAGCGTGTCTTTGAGCAGGCCGCGTTGTTTGAGATCGGTGACGAGCGCGTAGCCGGCTTGGTCCACGTCTTGGCACTGGAGGCGGTGGTCGCCTGGAAGGTTGCCGTGTTGGTCCCAGCCGCGGTGGAGGATTTGGACGACGCGCACGTCGCGCTCGACGAGGCGGCGGGCGAGCAGGCAACTGGCGGCAAACGTGCCGGGGGTTTTTACGTCGGGACCGTAGAGGTCGAGCGTCGCGGGACTCTCGTCGGCGAAGTTCGTGAGGTCGGGCACGCTGGTCTGCATGCGGAAGGCCATCTCGTATTGGGCGATGCGGTTGAGCGTCTCGGGGTCGCCGTGGCGGGTGTGGGCGTGGGCGTTGAAGCGGGCGAGGGAATCGAGCATCGCGCGGCGGGCGGGAGCGTCGACGCCGGCGGGGTTGTCGAGGAAGAGCACGGGGTCGCCTTGCGAGCGGAGGGCGACGCCATTGTGGCCGCCGGGGAGAAAGCCCGCGCTCCACATGCGCGTGAAGAGGGCCTGTGCGGAGGCTTTGGAGGACCACTTCGGGGTGAGGACGACGAAGGCGGGGAGGTCGTTGTTCTCGCTACCGAGACCGTAGGAGAGCCACGAGCCGAGGCTGGCTTTGCCGGGGAGCTCGCTGCCGGTCATGAGGAAGGTGCAGGCCGGGTCGTGGTTGATGGCGTTGGTGTGGACGGTGCGGACGATGGCGATTTCGTCGACGAGCTTGGCGGTCCACGGGAGGAGGTCGCTGACCCAGGCGCCGTTTTGGCCGTGTTGGGCGAATTTGAAGATCGATGGCGCGACGGGAAATTTCGCCTGGCCGCTGGTCATCGTGGTGATGCGTTGGCCGGCGCGGATGGAGTCGGGGAGCTCGACGTTGAACTGGGAGGAGAGGCCGGGCTTGTAGTCGAAGGTGTCGAGCTGCGAGGGCCCGCCGTTCATGTGGAGATAGATGACGCGTTTGGCGGTGGGCGCGAAATGCGGCAGGCCGGCGAGGGGCGGGTGGATGAGGGGTTGGGCGGAGTTGAGAGCTGAGGGCTGAGAGTTGATCGTTGGAGCGGCAGCGCGGAGGCGCGGCGCGAGCAGGTTCAGCGCGATGCCGCCCATCGCGAGACCGGAGCCGGCGAAGAATTGGCGGCGGGTGAGTTGGTTGAGGTAGGCGTGGATGGGGTGCATCG
>CALSBN010000260.1:0-6401 GCA_943373185.1 Opitutus sp. GAS368
CGGCTACCCGCTGCTTTGGGCGCTGCTCGGGCTCGTGGAGTGGGTGGGCAAGTCGTGGTGGATTTGGGGCTTCGCGCTGATCTTCGGATTTCAACTGCTGATGCTCGTGCTCTATCCGAAGTTGATTTTGCCGTTGTTCAACAAGCTCACGCCCCTGCCGGAAGGTGAGCTGCGCACGCGGTTGTTGGCATTGGGCGACCGGACCGGGTTTAAGGCGACGGCGATCCAGGTCATGGACGGCAGCAAACGATCGGGACACTCCAACGCGTTCTTCACCGGCTTCGGCCGTTTTCGGCGCATCGTGCTCTACGACACCCTGGTCGCCCAACTCACGGCGGAGGAGTTGGAGGCGGTGCTGGCCCATGAGATCGGGCATTACCGGTGCGGGCACATTCCCAAGATGATCGCGATGAGCGCGGGCATTATGCTCGCGACCTTTGCCGGGATCGCCTGGTTGGCGCGCAGTCCGTGGTTCAACCTCTCCTTCGGGTTTCCGCCCGGGGAATTGGCGCCGGCGTTTCTCCTCTTCGGATTGCTCAGCGGCTTGGTGACGTTTTGGTTTTCGCCATTGGGCAATCTGCTCTCGCGGAAGCACGAATACGAAGCCGACGCGTTTGCGCGTGAAGCCATGGGCGGGAAAGAGCCGATGATCGGCGCGCTGCGGAAACTCGCGCAAAAGAACCTGACCAACCTCACGCCGCACCCGTGGTTCAGTGCGGTTTATTATTCCCATCCGACGCTGGTCGAGCGCGAGCGGGCGTTGAACGCCGCCTAGTCGGGTCGACGAAAATGATCACCCTGCGCGTCCTGATGGTGCTGGTGGTCGCCGGATGGACGACGGTGCGGGCCGAGTCGCTCACCCTCGCGACCTACAATATTGAGAACTACGGACCGGCGAACCGGATGACGGAAGCGGGCTACCGCAAAGATTACCCGAAGCCCGAGGCGGAGAAGCTGGCCCTGCGCACGGTGCTCCGGACGCTCAACGCGGACGTGCTGGTGCTGCAAGAGATGGGCGGCCAACTTTATCTCGATGAATTGCGCCGCGATCTGGGCGCGGAAGGTTTGGTTTATCCGCACGCGGTCCTGCTGGCCGGGGACGACGCGGACCGCCACGTGGCGCTGTTGTCAAAGCGGGCGCTGGTTTCCGTCACGCCGCACACCGATTTTGAGATTCGCTACTTCGGGCAAAAAGAACGCGTGCGGCGCGGCTTATTGGAGGTGCGGGTCGCCGTCGTGGGCGGTGAGTTGACGGTGTTCGGGCTGCACCTGAAGAGCCGTTACACCGATCGGCCGGATGACCCGTTGTCGGCAATCCGGCGCGCGGCGGAAGCGACGGCGCTCCGCGACCGCATTTTGCTCCGCTGTGCCGATCCGTCGAAGACCCCGTTCATCGTGCTGGGCGATTTTAACGACGACAAAAACAGCAAGGCGCTCGGGTTTCTGCAGCAGCGGGGCAAGACGATGATTGCCGACCTGCTGCCGGCGGTGGACAGCCGGGGTGAGGCGTGGACCCATGCGTTCAAGAAAAACGATACCTACACGCGCGTTGATCACGTGCTCGTCTCGGCGGCGTTGCTCCCGGCGGTGCGCGGCGGCGAGGCCCGCATTTACGACGGACCCGGCTGGCGTGAGGCGAGCGACCACCGGCCGGTCAGCGTCGTGCTCGACTTTGGGGCAAAAAAATAGGGCGGAGTTTTTGGTCCGCCCTAAAGTGCGCGAAGAAGAAAGAGGGCGGGTCGGAGACCCTGCCCTGCGTTCGGATTAACGGCCGGTAACGGTGACGGGGACGGTGACTTCACCGGCGCCAAAGCCCTTGAGGAAGAGACTGCCGCCGCCCGATTTGCCGCCTTCGACGGTGATCGTGACCGAGGTCTGACCTTGGGGAACGATGATCTCGGGCATGATGATGCTCTCGGGAACGTCGGTGGTGACGTCGATCAGGAGGCCGCCGGGAGGAGCGGAGACGGGGACGGTGAACGTGAGGGGCTGGCGTTCGCCGGTGCGGAGGGTGAGCGCGGCAGGCGTGACCACGAGGTTGCTCGGGTCGATGCGAAACGTGCCGACGGGGGAGTTGCCGGCGGCGCTGCCGAGCATGACGCGGTAGTTGCGATTGGCCTCGATCGACGGGACGAAGAAGCTGAGCGAGTTGGGCGACTCGAAGGTGGTGCGCGCCGGAAGATTGTCGAAATAGATGGTGTCCTGAGGCGTGAAACCACGGCCCAACACGCTGATGCGGGCGCCGATGGGACCGCGGTTAACTTCCAGTGAGAGCACGTAGCGACGCACGATTTTGGCGCGGACGATATCGGTGTAGGCCTCGGCGTCGGTGACGCCGTTTTGCGTCTCGATCTTGTAGGGGACGAGGTAGTAATAGGCGACCTCGTCGCGTCCGTTGGGCAGTTGGTATTCGAATTCGTAAACCCCTTCGCCGAAGGGGGAACGCTTCATCGGGAAGCTCTGGCCATCGAGGATGATTTTTGGCGCGATGCTGGAGGCGGCGACCGTGTTGGTCTTGGCGGTTACACGCAGGGTGAACGTGTAGATCTGCGAGGGATTTTCCGCGAGAGACGGGGCGGTCAAGTTGGTCAAAACGACCGTCTCACAGCCGGAGAACAGGCCGATAGCCATGGTGGCGCCGAGCCATAGGAGGATTTTTCTCGCGGGAGAAATTTGGTTGGTATGCATTGGGCGTTTGAACAGAAAACCTTCGGGATTAAAAACGGGCAAGTAATGAGCGCGTCTCTGTCAGAGCAAGCCAAAGGTGCGGGCGACGAACCCCTCGGGCTTTACGTCCACGTTCCGTTTTGTGCGTCGACCTGTGATTTTTGCGCATTTTATCAAACCCAGCCGACCGCAGAGACCGTGTTGGGGTTCCTTGACGGGGTCGAGGCCGAGGCGGAGCTGGTGGAATGGCCGCGGCCGGTGACGACGGTTTTTTGGGGCGGTGGCACGCCGGGCTTGCTCGCTCCGCGTCAGATCGAAGTGCTGGGGGCCGGCTTGAGGAAACGCTTCCGGGGTGAACCGCAGGAATGGACCGTCGAGCTCGCGCCAGCCTCGGTGACGAGTGAGCGGTTGGCCGCGTTTAGAGCGATCGGGGTCACGCGGGTATCGTTGGGCGTGCAGAGTTTTTCGCCCGAGTTGCTCGACGGGCTGGGCCGACAACACACCCGCGAGCAGATTTACCGGGCGCATGAACGGGTGCGGGCGGCGGAGTTCAAGAGCGTGAACCTCGACCTGATGTTTGCCCTGCCGGGCCAAGATGAGGCGAGCTGGTTGGCCGACATCGACGCGGCCGTGGCGTTGGCGCCAGACCATCTCTCCACGTATTGCCTGACCTTCGAGGAGGACACGGCGCTTTGGGTGAAACTCTCGCAGGGCAAGGTGAAGCTCGATGTCGAACGCGAAGCCCGACTCTACGAGGAAACGTGGGCGCGGTTGGCTGCGCTGGGTTTTGCGCAATACGAGGTCTCGAATTTCTCGAAACCGGGCCATGTCTGCCGGCACAACCTCAACACGTGGCACATGCGCGAATGGATCGGGCTCGGGCCGTCGGCGGCGTCGCAACATGCCGGCTGGCGCGGGGCGAATGTCTCGGATCTGGCGAAGTGGCGGGAGCAGGTTGCCCGCGGGGAACGCCTCACGGAAGACCGCGTGGCGGTGACGCCGGAGTTGTTGGCCGAGGATGCTTTGGTTTTTGGCCTGCGCATGAATGTGGGCGTTGATCTGGCGGCGTGGCAGGCGCGTTGTCCCGAGGCGCCGTGGAGCGCGGTCGAGGCGTTGGCGGGCCGTCTGGTGGCCGAGGGTTTCGCGGAGCGCGACGGTCCGCGGTTGCGCCTGCTGAACCGCGGGCGATTGCTGGCGGACACCATCGGGGCGGAGCTGATGGGCGCGTTTGAAGTCGAAGCCGTAGCGCGATGAATCCGCTAAAGATCTTCGTGGTCCTGCTCGGGTTGACGGTGATCGCCCACGCGCAACGGGCACTGGTGTTTCAGTCGGATTTCGGGCGCAAGGACGGGGCGGTTTCCGCAATGCACGGAGTGGCCTTCGGCGTGAGCCCGCGGTTGGCGATTTTTGACCTTAGCCATGAGAACACGCCCTTTGACGTCTGGGAGGCGGCCTACCGCTTGAAACAGACCGCCGGGTATTGGCCGAAGGGAACGGTTTTTGTCTCCGTGTTTAACCCCGGGGTGGGCAAGAACCGGAAGTCGGTCGTCGTGCAGACGAAGAGCGGGCACTTTTTTGTCGGTCCGGACAACGGGACCTTCACGTTGATCGCCGAGGACCTCGGGGTCGCGGCCGTGCGTGAGATCGACCCGGCGAAGCACCGCCTGGCGGGGTCGGACAAATCCTACACGTTTCACGGCCGCGATGTATTCGCGTTTGTCGGGGCGCGCCTTGCGGCTGAAGCGGTGACGTTTGCCGAGGTCGGCCCGGAATTACCGGCGCGCGTCGTGGCGCTGGCCTATGAGCGGGCACGCCTCGAGGGCGAAACGCTCGTGGGCACGATTCCCGCGCTCGACGCCCAATACGGCAACGTCTGGACGAATCTCGACGAAGCGCTGTTTGCGAAACTCGCGCCGAAGGTCGGAGACCGTTTTCAGGTCAGTATCTCGCGCGCGGGCGAAGTTGTTTACACCGGCGAACTGCCCTACGTGGCGTCGTTTGGTGAGGTCGCGCTCGGCACGCCGCTGCTGTATTTGAACAGCCTCTTGAATGTCAGCTTTGCGCTGAATCGCGGGGACTTCGCCAAGACGAACAAGGTGGGGCGCGGGGCCGAGTGGGGCGTGCGGGTCAAAAAAGTAAACGCCGCTGCGCCGGCCGTGGCCAAATGAAGTGGCGCGGTAGCTTCGTTTTCGGCGGGTTGCTCCTCGCGGTCGTCGGCTTGAGCGGGTGTGCCACGACGAAGCCGGTCGACTACACGCCGACGCAGGCGCGGTTGTTTTTGGAGTCGGCGGATGCCAACGCGCCGACGGTGAAATTGCCGAGGAGCGGGGTCGTGATCGCGGTCAGTTCCAAAGCAGTCATCACCGAAGGGGACATCATCAATGCCGAGGTGGTGCAGGTGGAGTTGGGGCGCTGCCTGCTCTTGCAGGTGACGCCGACGGCCGCGCGCGATCTCTATCGGCTGACCGGCGCAAACCAAGGGCGCCGGCTGGTGCTCACGTTGAATGATGTCGCGCTGGGTGCGCGCCAGATCGACCGTCCATTCGACGAGGGCGCGGTCATGATTTTCGTCGAGCTGAGCGATGCGGAGCTGGCGACCTTGGCGATCGATCTCAAACGCACCTCAGCGGAGTTGCAGAAGGCGATCAAGCGGAGCTCATGATCGGGAAGTTCTTCAGGTTTGCGGGAGCCGGGATGGTGCTAGCGACGGCGCTGGCCGCACAGACTCCGCGGGTGGAATTCACTTGGCCGACGCCGCACCCGGCGTGGAACGAAGGCCGCCCGGCGGCGAGTTTTCTGCAACACGCGGGCTCGGGTGATCCGGCCTCGGGGGGATTTGGCGGCGTGCGCAGTGGCGGCACGAAGTTTCACGAGGGCATCGATATCCCGCCTGTCGCCCGGGACCGTCGGGGTGAGGCGACGGACGACATTTTCGCCGCGATGAACGGGGTGGTGCGGCACATCAATGCTTCGGCGGGCGACAGCGGCTACGGGCGCTACGTCGTGCTGGAGCATCCGGAGGAGACCCCGGGCGTTTACACCCTTTACGCGCATCTGGCGAAGATCGCGCCGGGCCTACGGGTGGGCGAGCGGGTGCAACGCGGGCGGGTGATCGCCACGATGGGGCGCAGCGCGGGCGGCTACGCGATTCCGAAGGAGCGAGCGCACCTACACTTTGAGATCGGGCTGATGCTGACGCGGGATTTTCAGTCTTGGTATGGCCGGCGGAAATTTGGCAGCCCGAACGAGCAAGGGCTGTGGAACGGGATGAATCTGATGGGCATCGATGTGCTCGATTTCCTCGGCGACTGGCGGGCGAAACGGGTCAACACGTTCCGCGACTATTTTGCGCAGATCGAGCCGGTGGTGACGCTGCGCATCGCGACGCTGCGCACGCCGGATTTTGTGACGCGATATCCGGCGCTGCTGACCAAGGAACTCCCGCTCGGGCCGGTCGCGGGCTGGGAAATCAAGTTCGCGTGGACAGGATTGCCGTTCGCGTGGACGCCACTGACGTCGTTGGAAACGCTTGGGTTGGCGAGGGATTTGCCGCGGATCATCTCGGTCAACGCGGCGGTGGAAAAGCGGCAGCGCAGCAAGTCGCTGGCCGTGGCGAAAGGCGGGGGTTGGGCCGTTGGGAAAGACTTGGAGACAGTGCTGCAACTGCTGTTCGGGCAGTGAACGGGCGGGGGAGTCGATTGCCGGGGCCGGTTTGTTTGCAAATTAGTTTTGTA
>CALSBN010000261.1:0-6374 GCA_943373185.1 Opitutus sp. GAS368
AGGTGACGATGGTGAGGTCTTTGCCTTCGCGCTTCACGTCGGCTTTGCCGAGCGGGATGAGGTATTCCTCGTCGGGCACTTCGCCTTTTTCGCCGTAAAGCATGGTGTTCTCCAGGAAGAAGACCGGGTCGTTGTCGCGGATGGCGGACTTGAGCAGGCCTTTGGCGTCGTAGGCGGTGGAGGGGACGACGACCTTCACGCCGGGGTGCGCGGCGAGAACGTTCTCGGGCGTGTGGGAGTGGGTCGCGCCGACGTTGGTGCCGCCGTTGGCGGGACCGCGGATGACAATCGGGCAGTTGATCTGGCCGCCGGACATGTAGCGGACGTTGGCGGCGTTGTTGAGAATCTGGTCGAAGGCGACGGAGTAGAAGGACCAGAACATCAGTTCCATCACCGGGCGCACGCCCAGCATCGACGCGCCGATGCCCATGCCGATAAACCCGGCTTCGCTGATGGGCGTGTCGGCGACACGCAGCGGGCCGAATTTTTCGAGCAGGCCTTGGGTGACTTTGTAGGCGCCTTGGAATTGGCCGACCTCTTCGCCCATGACGACCACGTTGGGGTCGCGGGTGAGTTCTTCGGCAAGGGCGTGGCGGACGGCTTCGCGGTAGGTGATCTGTGGCATCGGAGGCGGAAAAGTTGGGAGCTGGAGTTTAGAGACGACCTGGTCGGCTCAGTTGAAGAACAAGCGGCCTTGGGAGGTGCGCTGGTCGGGATTGTCGGACTCCCAGTAAACGTCTTTTTGGATGTCCTCGGCGGTGGGGTAAGGGCTGGCGTCCGCGAATTCGGCGGCGGCCTCGGCCTCCGCGACAGCGGCTTCGTCGATCTTCTCGGCCGAGGCTTCGGTCAAAACGCCTTCGGCCAAAAGAATGGCCTGGAAAACCTGAATCGGGTCCTTGGTGCGGCGGTATTCCTCGATCTCAGCCTTGGTGCGGTAGGTGTTGTCCGGGTCGGCCACGGAATGCCCGCGGTAACGGTAGGTGTCGATTTCAACGACGGCGGGTTTGCACTCCTCGCGGGCGATCTTGAGATACTTGTCCATCGTGGCCCGCACTTCGTAAACGTCGTGTCCGTCGCAGACCGCCCAGGCGATCCCGTAACCCTCGGCGCGCTTGGCGAGTTCGCCGGCGGAGGAGCGCGCTTGGCTCGTGCCCATGGAGTAGCCGTTGTTCTCGATGACGAAAACGCACGGCAGGTTCCAGAGCGCGGCAAGATTGTAAGCCTCATGGACGGCACCTTGGTTGACGGCACCGTCGCCCATGAACGCCATCGCGGAGCCCTTGTGGCCTTTGTATTTCACGCCGTAGGCCAGACCGACACCGAGTGGAATTTGGCCGCCGACGATGCCGTGGCCGCCCCAATAATTCCGCTCGGGCGAGAAGAAGTGCATCGAGCCGCCCTTGCCCTTGGAGCAACCGGTGATCTTGCCGTAAAGCTCGGCCATGAGGGCTTTGGTATCCATGCCGACGGAGATGGCGTGGCCGTGGTCGCGGTAGGCGGTGATGACGTGGTCGTGTTTGCCCATCAACGAGCAGCAACCGACCGCGATCGCTTCCTGACCGTTGTAGAGGTGGAGAAAACCGCCGATGTTGGCTCCGCCGGCGGCGTTCTTGCCGGTGTAGGCGCGATGGCTGCGTTCCTCAAAACGGCGAATTCGCACCATTTGGCGGTAGAGCTCGATCTTTTGCTCGGCGGTGAGCGAGGCGTTGACGGGGGCCTGACCGTAGGAGACGGGGGCGGCAGGTTTCTTCTCGATGGTGGCGCTCGGTTTCTTGCTCACGGGTGTGTTGTTTTCAGTGTTAAAGTTCAAAGTGTTCGGCGGAAGTTTTGGAAATCAAGCGTTGTTTCGCTCCGAGGTTCATTCGCGCGTCAAACGGCAGCCGGGGTGATCTGCTCGATGTCGATGCGGACCGGTTGCCCGGGCACGCAGTCGGCCTTGAGCGCGACGAAGCGGTCGCGATATTGGTCGTAAATCGGCCAGAGGGCCCGGCGGTCGGTTTCCGGAATGGGCAACGTGCTGCCAATCGCGGCCCGGCTGAAGAACCCAAACTTGCCCTCCTCCATGTCGGCCGGGAGCCCGGGGATCGGGCGGCGGCAGCGAAACAGGAACATCAGCCAGTGCGACTGCGCTTCGTAGGCTTTCTCGGCGATCATGGCGAAGAGGTGGAGGTCGCCCGCCGTGATCGTGAAGCCCGTCTCTTCCTGCGTTTCGCGCACGGCGCATTCGAACGGCGATTCACCGGCGGCGGTGTCCAATTTGCCGCCGATCGGGCTCCAGATTCCCAAATTCGGCGGTTTCGCCCGCAGGAGGAGCAGGTGTTCGCCGGCGGCGTTTTCCAAAAATACGAGGACGGCGATTTTGTAGGGGAGGGCGGGGACGGACGACATGGTGAGCGGTTACACCCGGGCCGAAAAAATAGTGCCGCAGGTGGGAAAAATGAGCGTGACGCGGTCCGGAGGTCGCACAACTTTTTTTCGAAGTGCGCGCCCCCCGCTTATTCCTCCTGGCAGTTTTCCTGCTCGGTCTGCCGGTCATTTCGATCGGGGCCGGCAGCGAGGTGGTCGAGGTCTCGGTCGCGCGATTTGGCCCGGCGCGCGCCCCCGGTGGCGCAACCGAACCGTGGTTCGAAGCCGAACTGGTTTTGGCGGTCACCGTCCCGCCTGACAGCGGCAGCCGGGCGATCAGCCGGGTGGGCGTGGCGCTGATGTTGGGTTGGGAATTGCCGGCGACGGCGGGCGGTGCCCGGCGCATGGACTACTATCGGTCGGAGGCCGAGTGCGTGGCTTTGGAAACCGGTCGGGCCAACGTGCGGTTCTACCTGCCGCCGGAGCTGGTGAAGCGCGATCAACTCCGGGGAACGCCGAAACTCTGGGCCGTCGACTTTACGGTAGGCGGGCGAGCGATTCCATCGGCCAAGGCGAATCAGTCCGTCGCGTTGGCCGATGGCTCGGCCCGCCGTGCCTTTCTCAGCGCCGCCGCGGCCGCCGCGGCCGCGAATGCGGGCTTGTTGTTGCCCCAATATCTGACGCCGTTTGCGGGCGAGTATCCGCGGGCCACGCCGAGTTTCGTGCGGCGGGAAACCCTCGGTCACGCCGCGGTTCGGGCGGGGCCGTGAGTTTCCGCTTGCCGCGCGCGCTCATCTGAAATCGCTTCGCCACTCGTTTATGCGTTCCCCCCGCGTCCTCGCCCTCGATTTGGGCGCAAGTCATATCACCGCCGGCAGCTTTGGCGTGAGTGCGACCGGTCGCATCGTGCTCCAGCGTTTTGTTTTCGAGGCTCAGGACGCCGATCCGGCGCACGAGGCGCGTTGGAGCGAGCACGCATCAAAGGCACTCGGGGCCATCGTCGCCCGGGAGAAGCTCGCCGGACCTTGCGTCGTCACGGTGCCCGGCCATCTCGCGTTGACGAAGTTTATCAAGACGCCGGCGCTTGATCCTGCGAAACGCACCCAGAGTCTCGCGTTCGAGGCCTCGCAACACATTCCGTATCCGCTCTCCGAGGTGATTTGGGACCACGTCGTGATTGCCGACGACGGGTTCGATCTCGAGGTCATGTTTGCCGCGGCCAAGGTGGACGCCCTTGAAAGCCTCTGCGCGGCGGCGGACAGCGCCGGGTTCGCGCCGGAGCGGGCCACGCCCAGCAGCTTGGCCCTGCGCGCGGCGTTCCGTTACAGTTACCCGGAGGCGCCCGGCAGTGCGCTCGTGATCAACATCGGCGCGCGCTCGACCAACCTGCTCTTTCTCGACGGCGAGCGCTTCTACATCCGCACGTTCCCGCTGGCGGGCAATCAGGTCACGGCGTCGATCTCGGAGGAACTCCGGATCGATTTCCCCTCGGCCGAAGCCCTCAAGATCGCCGTGCTTTCCGATCGCTCCGAATTGCCCGAAAACTCTCCGGCCCGTGCGGCCGTGCAGCGCGCAACGGCGGGGTTTGCCGGCCGCCTTCATCTCGAGGTTGCGCGCTCGATCGTAAATCACCGGCGGCAGACGGGCGCACCGCAACCGGCGAAGGTCTACGTCACCGGCGGTGGCTCGCTGATTGCCGATTTGCTGTCCACGTTGTCCGAGCGCCTGAAGCTGCCGGTCGAACGCTACGAGCCGCTGCGGGGGGTCGAGGTTTCCGCCGATGCGAGGGCGGCCGGGGCGGAAAGTCTCTCCTATCTCATGGCCGATCTCGTCGGCCTGGCGGTTACGTTGGTGCAGCCGGTCGCGACGGTGACGTTGTTGCCCGCGGCTATCACTGACGCACTCGCCTTCCGCAAACGTCAGCCGCTCTACCTTGCGGCGGCGGTATTGGCGGCAGCGGCGTTGTTGCCTCCGGTTTTTTATTTTCAACACCGCGTCGCGCGCGCCAGCGACCAGATCGCCCAAGTCGAAGCCCAGCTCCGGCCGCTGCGCTCGGTCGAGGCGCGCAATGTGGATCACCTCGCGCAGATCGAAGAGGCGAAGAAGCAGATCGCCGCGCTTGAGGGTCTCGTCGCGACCAAGGGCAATTGGCTGCAGTTTCTCGCCGATGTGCAGACCCGCCTCGCCAGTGTGGGCGATGTCTGGCTGGAGCGCATCCAGCTCCTGCCGCCGCCTTCGGCCGACAGTGTCGAGGCCGCCCCGGTCGTCGAGGGAGCCGCGCCGGTGGCTCCGCCCGTGCCGCCGCTGAAACTTACTCTCAGCGGCAGGCTGCTCGATGTGGCCAACCCCGTTTCCAACGTGAGTCCGGAGTCGTTCGCGCGCGTGAAGAGTCTCATCGGCGGATTTACGGGATCACCGTTTGTCACGGCGGTGGAGAACGAGCGCTTCGACAACACGCAGCCCGGTCTTTTGCGTTTCGACTTCACGCTCGTGGTCAACCCCAAGCGCCCGCTCTGAGCCCGGCCCACCCGATGACTGGAAAAAAGCTCTCACTCTTCAATATCGCCCTCGGGCTGATCGCCTTGGCGGTGGTGGGCGGGGCCTGGTTTATCTGGGATCGCGCTCAAGCCGCCGAAACGGCCGAGCGCAAATTGCTCCAAGTCCGCGCGGAGCTCCAAGCGGTGGCCGACACCGCGCCGGCGCCTTCCCGGGAAGTCGCGACCGAGATCGAGGCCGACCTTGCGCGGGCCCTTTCGGCGTTGGCCACGATGCAGAGCGAGCTGCGCGGGCATGGTCCGGCCGGCGCCGCGCTCGCCGCCGTCAAGGTGCCGGCCGCCCGCACCGACGCGTATTTCGATCTGGCGAGCTTCGTCGAACGCAGCCGCACGCAGGCCCGCAAACTGGGCATCGTGATCGCTCCGGGCGCGGTGCACTTTGGCTTCGCTCTCTACTCAAATGAAGGTCCGGAGTCCGCGCTCATCGAGCCGGTGTTCCGCCAACGGTTGGTGACCCAGTATCTGGTCGATGCGCTTTTTGCCGCCCGCCCGCGCGCGATCTTGGCGATCAAACGGGAGCGGCCTCTCACCGTCGCCGAGCGCAAGACCCGGGCCGAGGCGCTTGCGGCCGCGGCCGCGGCCGTTGCCGCGGATCCGACCGCGCCGTTGCCCGAGACGGTGCCCGAGAACAACGCGTCGATCTCGCCGGATTACTTCGATCTGGATCCGCGCCTCGCCGCACCCAACCCCGAACTCGTGACGGTGAGCGCCTTTCGTTTGGTGTTCACCGGACCGACGGCCGCGCTGCGCAGCGTGCTCAACCAACTTGCGACGTTTGAGCTGCCCGTAATCGTGCGCACGGTGGAAGTGGAGCCGGCGACCGGCGAGGATCTCTCGCTGGCGGCGGAAGAAGCCCCGCCCGCGCCGACGGCACCGGTGGCGGCCTCGATCGTGCTCTCGGCGACTTCTTCCTCGAAGACCGCCGTGGCCCCGAAACCCGCGACCCTTCCCCCGATCGTGGCCAAATCGATTTCCAAGTTCACCGTGACGGTTGAATTCGTTGAGCTTGTCCCGGCTCCCGCTGCTTCGGCCGCCGCGCCCGCTTCCGCCCCATGAGCACACCCAACCCGGCCAAATCTCTCTTGTTCGCGGCGCTGGGGCTCGCCGTGGTCTCGGCGGCGGTTTTCGGGTTCCTGATTTGGCAGGACCGCTCGGCGGCGCCGATTGGCCGTCCGGCGTTGTCCGCGCCGCCCTACGCGCCGGCGGCGATAGCCGACGCGGTCGTCAAGCCGGCCGTGTGGTCGCCGCCCGCGCCCCTCGCCCGGGGCCGGGATTGGCTCTACGATGTGTTTACGCCGCCCGAGATTTTCTACAACCCGCGCACCCGCCAGTTCTCGGTTTCGGCGGCGTCCGTCGGCGGCAGCGACCAGCCGGATGAACCTTTCGGCTTGGAACTGATCAGCGTGCGGCCCGAGCCGTTTCGGCTGCAGCTCATCGGCTATGTCGGCGGGGAAGGGGATGCGCGCGGGGTTT
>CALSBN010000262.1:0-6332 GCA_943373185.1 Opitutus sp. GAS368
AGCCCGATCCGTTTGCCCATGAACCATCCGAAGGTCTCGACGAGTTGCGCCTCGGTGAAAACCGGAGCAACCGGAGCGGCGGCGGCCGGAGCGGGAGCGGCGGCGGCGGCGGCAGGCTGGCCGGGGATGTTGAGTTTGACCTCCTGAGCTTGGATCGCGGTGGCGGAGCCGAGCGCGAGCAGGGAGAACGTGAGAGCGGACTTGAGCTTCATATTTGGGTTATAGGTGGACCTAGGATGGAAACTGAAACGGCCGATTTGTGCCGGAAAACTTTTGGATGTGCCGGTCTGCCGCCCCGAAAGCAAACAATTACTCCCCGCTTGTGTCGCAGCAAGGCGACCACCACGTTTTCCCTCCCAATCACACCCATGACGCCCGACCAATTTTGGACCAGTCAAGACGGCCAGATCCTCAACATTAAGAACAAGGACGACCGCACCACGACCCTCACCCTCGCCTTCTGGCCGCGGAATCCCGCCGAATTCGAATTCCTCAAGACCCATCTTGCCGACCTCAAGTTCACCGAGCGCAGCTCCTTGGCCCGCATCGGCATCGAGATGCTGTTGCAAGGCGCCCCCGTCGTCGACGGGAACCGCATTTTGCTGACCGCCGACACCTTCATTTACGACCAGAGTTTCCCCAACGCACCCTATTGGAAAAAACTGCTCCGATCAGGCGTGCCCGTCGGCCGGCTCTTTTACGCTCCCACCGCCGCCAAACTCTCGAGTGCCGAAATCTGGGCCGCAATTCAGTCCAACGCCCTCAAGTTGCCCAATACCATCTCCATCGATTCCCGCGGGCGCGTTTTCCTCACTCCGCACCAAGTCAACTACACGCTCTCCTCAAGGCTCTCGCGCCTCAACTTCGAGCACATTGTTTCCGGCAACGCCGGCCGCTCCTTCATCGACAAAGTCCAAGTCCGCCACGACGCCTCACCGCTCTCGATTCCTCCGCGTTCGGGCATCCTCACCAGTTGCTCGATGTATCTGAAGGAACACTTCGTCGTCCTCAACCAGGGCGAGGGCAACTTCGGCCTCCACACGAGCGCCATCTTGCTCGATCCGATCAAGACCTTCGGCACGAACATCATGCTGGAAATCTACAACACCGGCGACCAGCCCGTCGTGAATCCGATGGTCTCCGTCGATATCTTCCGCGCCCCGGCCTTGGCCGACCCGGAGTTCAAAACCCTCGCAAAAAAACGCCAACGCCTCCTCGGCACCGCCAACGAGCTCTTCAAGTGTCTCGATGCGAATCCTCCCCGCGACAACGCCGAGGCCCGCCCCCGCACCAAGATCACCGTCCGCGGCCAAAGCGGGACCACCGAAAATCGCAGCGTCCTCGTCCGGGCCAACGAAGACCTCAAGAAAGTCCTCGAGGGCGAAGTCTGCCCCATCGGCAGCCGAACGATGGTCCAGGCGCTCGACGCCGCCCCACCCGATGCCGACACCCTTATCGTCGATCACTTTCCCGATCTGCTCGAACACATCGAGCTGCTCACCCGCATCGGCGACGTGAAACTGAAACGGATCATTTTCCGCAAAGCCTCGCGCACCCACGGCTATTTTCTCTCCAGCAACGCCCACGCCCGCCTCGACACCTTCGACGCCATCGGCATCCGCGTTTACTGGTATGACGAGTCCACCAAAGAGCTCTACGCCCACGTTTACAAAAAGGGCCACGGCTTCTTCGTCCGCGAGGAACTCACGCGCAAATTCCAAGAGACCACGATTCTCGCCTTCTACGGTTCCGCCGTCGGCCTCGACCCCGCCGACACCGCCCGCATCACCGGCCTCGTCGAAGGCCTCACCGGTTTCATCGGCCCCAACGTCGGCGTGCTCACCGGCGGCGGCGGCGGAGTCATGCGCCTCGCGACCGACCAAGCCCGCAGCAAGGGCGCGCTCACCGGCGCCTGCTTCCTCGAACTCGAAGCCCAACCGCCCGAGCTGGGCGTGGATTTCTTCAACACGTTTCAGGAGAGCTCCCGCCACTTCCGCCAAAAGTGGTTTGAAGCCGCCGACTTCTGCATCTTCAACGTCGGCGGCGTGGGCACCCTCGAGGAAATCGGCATCGAGATGTGCAACCTGAAACTCGGCATCCGCCCCCGCACGCCCTTCGTGTTCTTCAATTCAAAATTCTGGGGCGACCTCCGCAAACAGGTGAAGACGATGATCGCCACCAAACGCGCCCCCGCCTGGATCAACGACTACATCCTCTTCACCGACGATCCCGCCGAAGTCGTCGCGTTCTATCGCAAGAAACTGCAGGTGCTTTGATCGCCCGCATCGGACCGTTCCTTGAACATCTTCGCTCCTTTGGCTCATCCCGCTCTTCCCTCCTCCCTCCTCGTCGTCGGCTCCGGTGGCCGTGAGCACGCGCTTGTCCGCGCCCTCGTCGCCTCGCCTGCTGCGCCCCGTGTCATCTGCGCGCCCGGTAACGCCGGCATCGCCGAGGAGGTGCCTTGCTTCCCCGTCGCCGCCGACGACGTCCCCGGCCTCGTCGCCCTCGTGCAACGCGAGCAGATCGCCTTCGTCGTCGTCGGTCCCGAGGTCCCGCTTTCCCTCGGCCTCGCCGACCGCCTGCGCGAACTCAACATCCCTGTTTACGGCCCCGGCGCCGACGGCGCCCGTCTCGAAGCGTCGAAGATTTTCACGAAACAGATTCTCCTCAAGCACCGGATCCCGACCGCGCCCGCCGAGTTCTTCAGCGAGATCGCACCCGCGCTCGCCTACCTGCGCACCCGCTCCCTGCCCATCGTCGTCAAGGCCGACGGGCTTGCCGCCGGCAAAGGCGTCGTCGTCGCCCAATCCCTCGCCGAAGCCGAGGCCGCCGTCCACGACATGCTCGCGGGAAACAAATTCGGTGCCGCCGGCCGCCAACTGCTCATTGAAGACTGCCTTTTCGGCGAAGAAACCAGCATCCTCGTCGTCGTCTCCGGCCGCGACTACGTCATCCTCCCGACCTCGCAGGACCACAAACGCATCGGCGACGGCGACACCGGGCCCAACACCGGCGGCATGGGCACTTACTCGCCCGCCGAGGTCGTCACGCCCGAGCTCCTCGCGCGAATCGATCAAAAAATCGTCCGCCCTTCCGTGACTGCCATCGCCGCCGAGGGCATCGCGTTTTGCGGCACGCTGTTCATCGGCATCATGCTCACGCCCGCCGGCCCCAGCGTGATCGAATACAACACCCGCTTTGGCGACCCGGAGACCCAGGTGGTCCTCCCGCGCCTCGCCACCGATTTGCTCGCCCTGCTCTGGGCCGCCGCCATCGGCCGCCTCCCCGCCGTCGGCTCGCTCGCGGTAAAGCCCGACTACGCCGTCTGCGTCGTCATCGCCGCCCGCGGTTATCCCGACGCTTACACCAAAGGCGACATCATCACCTTGCCCGCACCCGGCGCCCTGCCGCCTGCGACCACGATCTATCACGCCGGCACCGCGAAAAATCCCTCCGGCCAACTCGTGACCAACGGCGGCCGCGTCCTCGGCGTCACCGCCCTCGCGCCCACCCTGCGCGCCGCCGCCGACCGCGCCTACGCCGCCTGCGACCAAGTTCAGTGCGCCACCAAGTTTTTCCGCCGCGACATCGCCGCCCGCCAACTCACCCGCTCATGAGGTTTCTCCGCTTTCTCGCTTTCGCTCTCGTTCATACAAACGGATTTTCCCTCCGCGCCGCTCCGCTCACTTTCGATCTGGGTCAAGGCCTCGCCTACCACCGCGCCCACTCGCTCCCGGCCGATCTCCCCGGCTCCTCGCCGACGCGTCCCCAGCCGCTCGTCCTCGATCTCCGCTACGCCGCCGGCGATGCCGACGCCGCCACCGCGCTTTCGGCGTGGCTCAAGTTCCGCGCCGCCCCGCGCGCGCCGGTGTTTCTCCTCGCCAACTCCGCCACGAGCCCCGCCTTGCGCGCCGCCTTTGCCGACCGCAAGCACACCGCCGGCCTCATCGTGCTCGGGCTCCCTGGACCCGATTTTGCCCCCGATATCGCGCTAAAGACCACCCCTGAAGCCGAACGTCTCGCTTACGACGCGCTCACCGACGCTTCGGCTCTCGCCCGGTTGATCAATCCGCCCGTCACCAAACCCCGCAACGACGAAGCCCGGCTCGTGGCCGATTACCTCGCCGGCCGCAGTTCCGAGCCACCCGCCACCGACCCGGCACCCGCAACCACCGCGCCGACGCTGACCCCGCCGCCCGTGGCGGACCCCGTCCTGCAACGCGCCGTGCACCTGCACCGTTCCCTGCTTGCCCTCAAGCGCCTCTAAACCACTTCACGCCCCGTATTGCCTTTCGCCGGAAACCCTTTCCCCTCCTTGCCGAACCACAACCACGATGCCCGCTCCCGGATACATCCTTGTCGTTTGCACGGCCAATATCTGCCGCAGTCCCATGGCCGCCGCGCTGCTGAAGCACGCCCTGGCCGCCCAGCCCGAGCCGCTTCGTTCCCTCGAGGTTCTCTCTGCCGGCGTCGGCGGCCACGAAGGCGAACCGGTGAGCGCCAACTCCGTCACCGCGATGAAAAAAGTCGGCCTCGACGTCTCCTCGCACCGCAGCCGCGCCATCACCGAGGAACTCGTGCGCGGGGCCGTCGCCGTTCTCGGCATGACCGAGTCCCATCGCGCGATGCTTCAATTCGCCATGACCCCGGTCCCGCGCAACCTCTACCTGTTCCGCGAGTTCATGCCCCAGCGCGGGCATAAAGAAATCGGCGATCCCTACGGCGGCGCCCTCAAGCTCTACGAGAGCACGCGCGACGAAATGGTCGAAGCCATTCCCAGTCTGATTGAATTTCTTAAGACTCAGATCGGCGCCAAACCGGCGCGGTAAACCGAGATTTCGGATTGCGGATTGGAGATTAAGAAACTGCCTTTGGCACCGTCTTTTCCAATCCGAAAACTGCCAGCCGAACCCTGCAATGTTGAACGCCACTTACCTCGCCCAGCTCGATCCTGCCGTCTACTCGGCCCTCTCCGCCGAGTTCGCCCGGCAACAGAGCCACATCGAGCTCATCGCTTCGGAAAATTTCACCTACCCCGCCGTCATGCAGGCACAGGGCAGCGTGCTCACCAACAAATACGCCGAGGGCTACCCCGGCAAACGGTGGTATGGCGGCTGCGAATTCGTCGACCAGATCGAGCAACTCGCCATCGATCGCGCCAAACTGCTCTTCGGCGCCGACCACGCCAACGTCCAACCCCACTCCGGCGCCCAGGCCAACACCGCCGTCTACGCCGCCGTCCTCCAACCCGGTGACAAGCTGCTTGGCATGAACCTCAGCCACGGCGGCCACCTCACCCACGGCAATCCCGCCAACTTCTCCGGCAAACTCTACAACTTCTGCCAATACGGCGTCCGCGAAGATACCGGCCTGATCGACTACGAGGAGCTCGCCGCCGTCGCCCTCCGTGAAAAGCCCAAGATGATCACCGTCGGCGCCAGCGCCTACTCGCGCGTCATCGACTTCGCCAAAATGGGCGAGATCGCCCGCAGCGTGGGTGCCTACCTTTTCGCCGACATCGCGCACATCTCCGGTCTCGTCGCCGCCGGCGTCCATCCCTCGCCCGTCCCGCACGCCGATTTCGTCACAACCACCACGCACAAAACCCTGCGCGGTCCCCGCGGCGGCCTCATCCTCTGCCGCGCCGCCCACGCCAAGTCCATCGACTCCGCCGTGTTCCCCGGCACTCAAGGCGGCCCGCTGATGCATGTCATCGCGGCCAAAGCCGTGTGCTTCGGCGAGTGCCTCAAAACCGAGTGGAAGACCTACTCCGAGCAGGTCGTCAAAAACTCCCGCGCCCTTGCCGCCGCCATGACCCGGCGCGGTTACAAAATCCTGACGGGCGGCACCGACAACCACCTCTTCCTCGTCGATCTTCGCGGCAACCTCCCGGATCTCACCGCCAAAAAAGCCCAGGAGACCCTCGATCTCGCGCACATCACGCTCAACAAAAACACCGTTCCCTACGAGACGCGCTCCCCGTTCCAAGCCTCCGGCATCCGCATCGGCACTCCCGCCGTCACCACGCGCGGCCTGCTTGAAGCCGACATGGAAGAAATCGCCGCCGCGATCCACCTCGTGCTCCCCGCGATCGGCACGCCCGGCGAAGCCGACGCCCTCGCCGCGGCCAAGCTGCGCGTCGCCGCGCTGATGAGCCGCTTCCCTCTGCCTTACGTGCTTTAGGATTGCGCCGCCCGCCCCGCCTCGACCAGCTCCCATGCCGAGTCTCACCCAACCCACGGTGAAGCACCGGCTGACCGTCGGATTGATCTTGTTGTTGGGCTCGGCGGTTTCGGTCGTCGTCTGGTCGTATATCAAGTCGACCGAGTCCG
>CALSBN010000263.1:0-6314 GCA_943373185.1 Opitutus sp. GAS368
GAGCCGTTGACCCCGATGAGCACGATCACCGTCGGCGCGCTCGCCGCAGCCTTGATGACCCCCTCGCTGCCGCCCAAGACCCGTTTCAAAACCGCCGCACCGAGAGCCGCAGCCTGCTGACCCGCAAGGGCCGCATCCTTTTTGTAGGCCGCCTTGATCTCGCCGAGAATCTCCTCCGTGGTCGCAACGCCAAAGTCCGCCGTGTAGAGGGCCTCCTCGAGTTCGCCCAGCGAAGCCGCATCGATCCGCCGCCCGCCAAAAAGCCCGCGGGTCTTTTCACCGATCGCGGCAAACGTCTTGGCGAAGCCTTCTTTGAATTTCTTGAAGAGTCCGAACATGGAATTTGAAAGTGATTGGCCGCGGGGGGCGGTCGCTAAGCGCCGTCATTTTGCCGGAGCAAACGCCGGGGATGCCCGCGACCGCTCCCCGCTCCTTCCGATTACGCTGTCTCAACTTTCCGCGAATCGCGGCCGACTTGGCCTTTGTAGCGGTCGAGGATTCCGTTGATGAAACGCTTCGAATCGAGGTTGGAAAACTGCTTTGAAAGATCGATGGCCTCGTTGATCGACACCACCGGAGGGATGTCCTTGCGATGCTTCATCTCGTAGATTGCCAACCGCAGAATCCCCAAGTCGATCTTCGCAATCCGGTCGAAATCCCAGTTTTGGGCCAACCCTTTGATGATGCCGTCGATCTCCGCTTGGTTCAGGATGATACCCTGAATAAGTTCTTCGGCGTAGGCGTAGTGCGCCCGTGGCTGGTCCATGTTTTCGAAGAAAACGATGAGGTCCTCCGCGAGGTTCTTGGGCTCATTGATGCTCCACGCATAAATGTATTGCAGGGCGGCGACGCGACTGTCGCGGCGTTGGGTAAAGAGGGCTTTGCTCATCGGGAAAATTTGAACTGCAACTCGGCCATCGCCAACGCCGCGCGGGCGAATTCGGCCCCGCGGTTGATCGGCCCCAAGCAGCGCGCCTCGGCTTGGGCCCGCGTGTTGGCCACGATCACGCCGTTGATCACGGGCAGGCGCACGGCGAGACTCAACTGCTGCAACGCCTGCGAGACGCTGTTGCCGACCATCTCATGGTGATTGGTGTCTCCGCCGATCAAGACGCCGAGCGCGATCACACAATTATGCCGGCCTGAAGCCGCCAAAAGCTGCGCCGCGTAAGGCACCTCGTGCGACCCCGGCACCCGCAGCAGCTCGATCCGCTCGGGCTTCACCCCGCTGCCCGCCAGTGTCGTTTTCAAACTGGCCAACAAGCCCTCCACCAACCCGGCGTTGAAACACGCCGCGACCACCCCGAAGGAAAAAGGGGCACCGTCAACCGGACCAAGCGCAGGCGCATCGAGACTCATGGAAGAGTCAGACAACGGCCCGCCCTTCCGTTCCGCAACCTGAATTCCAAGCCCGTTCGGATTCACCCGCGCGACGCTCCGCGCCCAAAAACCAACGCTTCGCCGCGCCCGCGATCCGGTGGTTTTTGCGTTGAATCCTTCGCGCGGATGACGCGCATTTCTTCCCATGCTCGACGAGACCGCCCTGCCCCCCGGTTGCGAAGTGCTCCTCGTCGAGGACGACGCCCTCTTGCGGCGCCGCCTCGCCGCCTACCTTGGAAGTCTCAAAGCCGTCGTGACCGAGACCCCGGACCTCGCCGGCGCCCGGCGGCACCTCGCCGCCCACCGGTTCGATTTCGCGCTCATGGACCTCCACTTGCCCGACGGCGAGGCCCTCGCCCTCCTGCGCGACGGCGTGTTTTCCGAAAACACCGCCGTCGTTGTCATGACCGCGTTTGGCAGCGTCAAAAAAGCCGTCGAAGCGATGCGTCTCGGGGCGGCCGATTACCTCGCAAAACCCTTCGAGCCCGAGGAATTGCCCCTCGTCTTCCTCAACTGCCGCCGCCTGCGCACCGCCGCCCGCCGCGAAGAACACCGCGCCGCCGCCGCCGGTTCGGAGACCGAGGGCATTTTCTTCGGCAACGCTCTCGCGCCGTTACGCGCCCAACTCGAAACCGTGCTCGCCACCGAGCGTCGCCTCGCCCGCGCGCTCCCGCCCGTTCTCATCGAGGGCGAAACCGGCACCGGCAAAAGTCTTGTCGCCCGTTGGCTGCACCGCGCCGGACCTCGTTCAGCGCGCCCTTTGGTTTCCCTCAACTGCGCCGCCCTGCCCGATACGCTCGCCGACGCCGAACTCTTCGGTCACGAACGCGGCGCCTTCACCGACGCCAAACATGCCCGCATCGGGCTCTTCGAGGCCGCCGACGGTGGCACGCTCTTTCTCGACGAGATCGCGTCCCTCTCGGCCGCCACCCAGGCCAAAATCCTCACTGCGATCGAGGACGGCGTCATCCGTCGCCTCGGCGGCACCAAAGAAGTGCCCGTCGACGTCCGGATCATTGCGGCGAGCAACCGGCCGCTTGCGGCCCTCGTCGCCACCGGGATCTTTCGCGAGGATCTCTACCACCGTCTCGACCTGATCAGGATCACGTTGCCTCCTCTCCGTGAACGCTCCGTCGATCTCCTGCCGCTTGCGCGCCACCTGCTCGCCCGCATCGCCGCGCGCCACCGCCTCGTCGTCCCCACGATCACTCCGGCCGGCGAAGCCCGGCTTCTCGCCCAACCGTGGCGCGGCAACGTGCGCGAGCTCGCCCACGAATTGGAACGCGCCGTGATCTTCGATGCCGGCCGGCCCCTTGATTTCACCGGGCTCGGTGTCACGCCCGACTCCGGCCTATCAACGCTCGCCGGTTGGCGCAATCCCGCCTGGCAAATCCCGGCGGAAGGCTTCGCCCTCGACACGTTGATCGACGAGCTTATCGCGCACGCGCTCGCCGCCACCGGCCAAAACGTCTCGGCCGCCGCCCGCCGCCTCGGGGTCACCCGCGAGTTTCTGCGCTACCGGCTCGCCGGTGGCCGCACCACCGCCCCCACGACCGCGAGTCCTCCGTCCTGACTCGGAGCGGTTGCTAACCACCAAACGCTAACTCCATCCGGCTCCGAATTGGTTGCTTTCCACCAACGCCCTTCGCTCGCCCGAGCACTCACCGGGCGCCAAAAATTTTCTAACCTCCTCCTGTCAGTTATTTGCCCGATTCCCCGCCACGCTGGCATCTTACTCGCATTCGCGTTCTCCAAGTCCGATCTTAATTCACCCCGTGCACCCAATGAAACACTTCCGTCCCACCGTCCGCCCGCTCGGCGCCCTCGTCTTCGCCGCCCTTCCCCTCCTCAGTCTCGTCGCCGCGCCCACCTCGCCGACAACCGAGAGCCCTCCGGCTACCGCCGCCTACACCAACCAGCCGCAGAGCGTTCCCTACATCCCGCCAAGTGTTCCCTACCAGCCGTATTACGAGCGCTCGGGCACCTTCCCGTCCTCTTTCCAAAATGACTTCCGTTACTCGGCCCCCGTCTGGCGCTCCGTCTTTTTCTTCCCGCCCGTCCCGCCTCAACTCGGCGGCCCGTTGGTGCTCTTTAGAAACTACCAATTGGGCCAACCCGAGAGCGTGCTCCCGCAACTCAAGTCCCACGTCGGCGAGCCGTTCTATGCGCCACTAAGCGCACACCTGCACCGGGAGGACCTTTCCAAGAAACGTCTCCAGCGTCTCGACGCCTACACCGCGTCCCGCACCGCCCTGCTCGCCGAGCTTCGCGCGCAACTTGTCGCCACCCGTGACGCCGATCCGATCACTCGCCGCCAGGCATTGACGGCCTTTGCCGCCCAACAAGCCCCCCGCCTCATCGCCCACGAGGCCGAGGCCGAGGCCATCCGGGAGAATCTCGTCAACGGCAGCTTTTTCCACGCCGGCGCCGATTGGAACGACAACCGCACCTGGGCGCTCGGCGACGACCTCCGCTACGAATCACGGGCCGATGAGTTCAAAGTCTTCCGCGCGTCGGCGTTCTTCACCGACGGTCTCTCCCCCGCCCAACGCCGCCTGCTCCGCGAATTGGCCATCGAACTCGACGATCCGCTCGGCGATCCCACCGCCTCCGTCGACCTTGATGCGCCCCGCCCCGTCGTTTTCTTCTCACCCGAAACGGCCCGTTTCGAGCGTCCCGCCAATCTCTCGCCTGAAATCTCGGCCCGCCTCGACGCTTACCGTGACGCCAAATCGGCGCTCAAATCCGAGCTCCGCGCCGTGATCTATCGCCAGGACCGCGCCTACTTCGGATTCACCCGGACCAACGCCCTCCGCGCCCTCGCCGAGAAACAAGCTCCCGCTCTCGCAGCGCTGGAAACGCAGGCGGAAGAAATCCGCGTGCTCCTCGCCCCGCTGCCCCGGCCCTCTCGCCCAACTTCGCCCGCAATCCCTTCTGAACTTAACAAACGCGTCGGCGTGTATCTTCGCGAAAAACAAGATCTCCAGCGCACGCTCATCGACAAACTCGCCGCCATCAAAAACGACTTTCCCACCCACCGCGTCGAATTCATCCGCCAAGGCGGCGGCTACGCCATCGAGATCATCACCAACCGCCGTGCGAGCCGCAGCGAGATCGCCAAAGTCGATGCGCTCAAAGCCCAGCTCGTCACCTTCAACGCCGAGCAAACGCGGCGCCTCGCCGCCCTCGCGTCCGAGAAAGACCGTATCCAAAGCGACCTCACGGCCGCCGTGAAAGCCCGCCTCAATCCCACGGAGCACTCGCTCGATCTTGATCTGATTCTCAAAAATCTGGCCGACCAATTCTCCCGTCAAGAAGCGTGGCAGCGCTTCCGCGACTACGATACCGCCCTCTTCGAGCCCGGCCTTAGTCCCGAGCAACGCCGACTCCTCTTCGCGGACGCCGTGGTGCAACTCGACCTACCGTTGCCGCGTGGCTCGCGCGATCCCTGATCGTTCTCCGCGCCCGCATGGCTCCGGCCAAGAATCCCCGCTTCGCCTGGGTCGCGACCGCCGCCGCTCTAGCGCTCCTCACGATTTTCGGCGCGCTGCTCTTTCGCTTCCGCGCCGAACTCCGCACCGATATCCGCGAACGCATCATCGGCCGCGATGCCTTCGTCCTGCACTCCGTCGCCCTCCAGCAACTCGCCGAACGCGAAGCGGCCGGCCGCGACCCGATCGACCGGCCGGATGACGTTCTCGCCGCGGTTCTGCGCAGCACCCAACAACGCGGGATTCTGGCCGTCGCGATCTTCGACGCCGATGGCAACGTCCTCCAAGCCCTTCCGGCCGGCCAACTCTTTGTCGATCTGCCCGCCGCCGATTTCCTCCAACTGCTCGAAGGCCGGCCTCTCTCCCGTTACACGCCGGACTTCGCCCTCGACCGTGCGTTTGCCGGAGTTTCGCCCACGGAAAAAGTGGCGCCCGTGCTCGAAGTGCTCGTCTCGCTGCACGGCCGGGATGCCTCGCGCCTCTTCGGCTTCGCCCGCTACACCATCGACGCACGACCGCTGGCCGAAGAACTCGCCGCCATCGATCAACGCATCAACCGCCAGACTGCCGTGACCCTCGCACTCGGCAGCGGTTTGATCATCGCCGTCGTTCTTGCCGCCGGCGTCGCCCTCACCCGCGCCCAGCGCGCCCTCGCCGAACGCAACGCCCGCCTCGCCCGCGCCCAGTTTGAGCTCACCCTCGCCACCAAAGCCTCGGCCCTCGGGCAGATCGCGTCCCACCTCATCCATGGACTGCAAGGCCCGGTCGCCGGCCTGCGCGCCGTCGTCGCCAATCACGGGAACACCGAGACCTCCACCGTCGATTGGCGCTCGGCCTCGGATTACGCCGACCGGCTCCAGCAGTTGATCGCCGAGACCGTTGCGCTCCTCAGCGACTCCGGCACGGCCACCACCTACGAGCTCACGGGCACCGAACTTCTTGCGATCATCGGCCGCCGCATGGCGGGCCCGGCCCGCGACCAAGCAGTCCATCTTACCCAGGGACCGGGCTTCGCCGCGACGCTCGACAGCCACCGTGGCGGAGTTCTCTGCCTGATCGCGGCCAACTTGGTGCAAAACGCGATCGCCGCGAGCCAAGCCGGCGATGAAGTCACCGTGGATCTCACGCGAAGCGGCGAAGCAATCACCCTGACCGTTACCGACGAGGGCTCCGGAATTCCGCCCGAGTTGTATTCGCGCCTCTTCGAACCCGGCCAAAGCGGACGCCCCGGCGGCAGCGGCCTCGGCCTCGCCATCAGCCGCCTCCTCGCCCGCCAGATCGGTGCCGAACTTTCCCTCGGCCACACCGGCAAAGAGGGCACCGTTTTTCGGGTCACACTCCCGGTCGCTTGAGACCAACTGAGGAGAGCCCCCGGAGTTCCTCGCTTTCTTGGGCTGGAGCAACGAGCGGGAGGCGAAAGTCGCTTGGATCCCTAAAAAAACG
>CALSBN010000264.1:0-6206 GCA_943373185.1 Opitutus sp. GAS368
GGCGACTCCTCCCGAAGCCGTCACCGATGTCCGCGCTCAGGTTCTCGGCACCGTTGGCTTCGTCGGCGCCGCGACCGGCCTCGTCTACTTGTGTTTCAACGAGGCTTTTGCCCAGCACCTCACCGGCAAGATTCTCGGCATGAGTCAAGCGGAGGTCGAAATGAGCGGAACCGAAGTGGTCAACGACGCCATCGGTGAAGTCACAAATATGGCTGTCGGCGGGTTCAAGAACGCGCTCTGCGATCTCGGCCACCCCTGCAAACTCACGCTTCCCACCATTGTGCGCGGACAGAATGTCTCCGTTGCCGCGATCAAATCGGCCTCTCGCTACCTCTTTTATTTCAACTGCGACTCCAACCGGCTCGTCGTCGATATTCAGCTCAAGCAGGAGTAACGCTCCCGCAGACCCGCCAGTCCGGTCGCCAGCAACGGGAAGACCCGCCGCGCGCGATCGCTCCCCGGCCGTCCACTACCAAGAAACGGCGCCAACCGCACCCGCGTGCCGCCGCCCGCTCTCGCCGCGATCCACACGGTAAACACATCCGCGGGCCCGGACGTCGGCTCCTGCACTTCGATCAGGATGACACCCGTGCGTTCCGTCGCGATCAACTCGACGCCAAACTCTCCGGCGGCCCCGACAATCCGCCAGCCCGCTCGCCCCACCTGAATCGTCGCGCAAAACGCCGGCGCCCATTCCGCCAGCCGCTCGATGTCAGCCAACTGGCAAAACACGCTTTCGACCGGTGCGTCGATGTCCACCGTCACCTGCACCGGCCCGTTCACGATTTTCCTTCGTCGGCCGGGTTTCGTCGATGGATCATCAAAGAATTTCCCGCCGGATCGAGCACCACCGCCATCCGGCATACCCCGGTGTCCAGCGGCTCGATTACAAATTCCACCTTTGCCGCCCGCAGCTCCGCGACCGCGCCGTCAAGGTCCGTCACTTCGCACGCCAAACTCGGACCGTCACCGCTCGGCTTCCACGCCTCCGACATGTTGCTGATCGCGAGCGTGGCATCCCCGAGTTCGTATTCGATCCAGACCTTTTCGCCGTGCTCGAAAATCTTGGCGGGCTTCAAGCCGAGGAGCCCTTCGTAAAACGCGCGGGACTTGGCAACGTCGACGATGGGATACGCGGTAAAGGCAAAGCCGGTGACGGTGATCATGAGAGGGAATGGGAGGTAGATTGCGGCACACCTCCTTTATACTACCGACCTCTGACACCCCTATGTCAGGAGGGTTGCATCCGCGCCGATTTCCGGTGCCGCTGCACCACCGCTTCCGCCGCAGCCGCCAGCCGCGTTCTCAGCTCCGGCGGCTCCAGTGCCTCGGCCTCCGACCCAAACGACAACAGCCACCCCGCCAGCCACTCCACCGAGAACGTGTTGAACAACACCTCGAATCCGCCGTGCACGTTTCGAGCCTCCACGAAACCGGTAAAGCTTTCCCGTCTCACCCGCTCCATCGCTTCCACCGAAAACCACACTCGCGCGGCCACCGTGTCGCACTCGTGATTCGTCGTCGCAAGATGCTCGCGCAGCGAAAACCCCTCCCGCACGGGAAACCGTTCGCCCAGCACTTCCAGCCCCCGCATCCGCTCCAACTTGAAGTGCCGCAGCCCCCGCCGCAGCCGACACCACGCGACGAGATACCAAGCCCCACCGTAGTAGACAACCCCCAGCGGTTCCACTTCGCGGGCGGTCTCCGCGTCTTTGCCTTTCGCCCGATAGTTCAACCGCAACAACCGCCGCGAAACCACGGCTTGCTGGATCGGCAGCAGCACCCGCTGATCGATCCCCGAGGGCAATCGCTGCGCGCCCATGACCGCCGTGGACCGCGCCAGCCGGTCGAGGTCGTCCTGCCTCTCCCGCGGCAACACCGAGCGGATCTTCGCCATCGCCGACTCCATCGGCCTCCCCAGCGAATCGTCGGCGAATTGTTTTACCAGCTCCCCGCCGACGAACATCGCCGTCGCTTCTTCCGCCGTGAACATCACCGGCGGCAAGTGATAGCCTTTCACCAAACTGTAGCCGACGCCCGCCTCGCCCACCACGGGCACGCCCGCCTCCCCGAGCGCCACCACATCGCGATAGACCGTGCGCACCGTCACCCCGAAGTGCCGCGCCAACTCCTCGGCCCGCACCAAGCGGCGCCCTTGCAGCTGCATCACCATCGCCACGAGCCGGTCCGTTCGATTCATCCCGTGGTTCTACGCCCCTAACCGGCTCTGACAATTTTTCTCTCCGGCAGGCAAGCGTCTCCTCGCAACGCCCCGCACCTCGCCGTCACCCCGGCGATGCCTCAGCCCAAATACCGCGTCCGAAGGTGTTGGATGTGCCATTTCGCATCCGTCGGTTTTCCCGACGCCTGCGTGATGATCTCCTGCGGCGTCAGTGAGCCTCCGCGGGAATGCACCGACTTCCGCAACCACGCCAGGAGCGGGGCGTAGTCGCACTTCTCCAGTCCGGCCGCGATTTTCTTCTCCCTTTTCGCGGCCGCAAACAGCTGCGCCGCGTTCAGGTTCCCGAGGGTGTAGGTGGCAAAATAGCCGAGCCCGCCCATGCTCCAGTGGATATCCTGCAGACACCCGCGACGATCATCCGGCGGCGTCACCCCAAACAGTTCCCGGTAGGCTTCGTTCCAAGCCTTCGGCACGTCGTTCACCGCCAATTCGCCCTTCATCAGGCGCCGCTCGATTCCGAAACGCAGCAAAATGTGCAGATCGTAGGTCGCCTCGTCGGCCTCGACGCGGATGAAGCTGAACTCGCTCCGCAACACGTCCCGCATGAAATCCTCGAACTTCACCCGGCGGAGATGGGGAAACAATTCCGCTGCGCGGGGCAGCCACGTTTGCCAAAACCCCGGGCTTCGCCCCACGTGATTTTCCCACAGCCGGCTCTGCGATTCATGAATCCCGAGCGAATCCGCACTGCCGCTCGGCAATCCGAAGTCGGCTTTCGGCAATCCTTGCTCATACAAACCATGGCCCGCCTCGTGCATCACACCGAAGAGCGACGACAGAAAATTCGTCTCATCGTATCGTGTCGTTAAGCGCACATCACAGGGACCCAATGTCGTGCAAAACGGATGGGGCGTCGTGTCGATGCGCCCTGCCCGAAAATCAAACCCCAAGCTCTCCGCGATCTCCCGATTCAAAACCTGCTGCTGCTTGATCGGGTAGCGGCCCCGCCGGGCCTCGGCCTTCACCCGGCTGGATTTCGCTACCGCTTTTCGGGCGATCTCCGACAACTGCGGCTTCAACGTCTCGAACAGCGCCGCCACCTCGCGCGTCTTTGCACCCCGCTCGTAGAGCCCGAGCAACGCGTCATACGGATCGTCGTCATAGCCAAACAGCTCCGCTTTCCTCCGGGCGATGCCCAGCACCTTTTCCAAATGCAGCGCAAACCGGGCAAAGTCGGAGGCCTTCCGCGCCTCGACCCACGCCGCTTTCGCATGGGTGCAGACTTCGCTTTCTTCGCGCACCAGCTTTTGCGGCAGCTTCGTCGCCCGATCAAGGGCCCGGCGCAACTCGCGCACATTCGCCGCCTGCGTCGCATCCGCCGGCACCTCCGCCTCTGCTTTCTCCAGAAGCTTTTGCGTCCGCTTGGAAATCAGCAACCCATGCGCTTTGCCCGTCAGATAGGAAAGCTGTCGGGCCCGATGATCCAGAGCCCGCTCCGGCAGGTAGGTTTCCTGGTCCCAACCCAGCACGGATCCGGTCGAGTTGATCAGCGCGATTTCGGCGGCGACTTCGCAGAGAGAACGATAAGCGAACATGCAGGACGGAGTGCCAGCGCCGTCGGCCTCATTCAAGCCTTGGCGTCGACGATTCGGAGCACCCTCGGAGACGCGACGCCCCCGTCGCGTTCCGAATTTCGCATCACCCACACCCAAAAGTTCCAACGGGAAACCCAGCCCCCCGCCCCACCGCAAACCGACTGGCCCCAACCCCCCCCCTGCCTTCGCCGTGGCCGCTCCGGCCTTGTGCACCAACCGCTTTGGGTTTCCTTCGCGGATCACCATGAACCTCTGCATCGCCGTTCCCGGTCTAAGCTCCGGCCAACGTCAGCGTCTGCTCACCGCGCTCTCGTCTCACGCCGTCACGTTTTGGGCCGATCTCCCCGAGGTCGAAAAACGCACTACGCTCGCCGCCGCGCATATTGTCTTTGGGAACGTCCCCGCCGCGTGGCTCGCCGCTTCGACCGACCTCCGTTGGGTGCAGCTGGAATCCGCCGGCGTCGACGCCTACCTCGGACTCAACGACACCTCTCGAGCCTCTCCGGTTCAACTCACCAACCTCGCAGGGTTCTTTGATCGCGCCGTCGCCGAAGCCGCGCTCGCCGGTATCCTTGGCCTTTACCGTCAATTCCCGCGCCTTCTCCTCGCCCAGCCGCAGTCGGCCTGGATCAAGTCCGAGGTCGAGCCCGGCATCCGCGCTCTCGCGGGCCAGCGCGTTCTCCTGCTTGGGGCCGGCGGCATTGCCCGACGGATCGCCCGCCTGCTCCGCGTTTTTGACGCCGAGGTTTGGTTTTTCGCCCGCACCGCCGGCGCCGAATCGCTGACCACGCCCGCCGAACTCGACGTCGCGCTCGCCACCACCGATCTCCTCATTAACACGCTGCCCCACACTCCGGCGACGATCGGTTTTCTCGACCGCGCCCGTCTCGCCCGCCTCAAGCCCGACGCCGTTGTCTGCAACGTGGGCCGCGGCTCCACGCTCGACGAAACCGCACTCGTGGAACTCCTCGACTCCGGCCACCTCGGCGGCGCGGTGCTCGACGTGACCGCCGTCGAACCGCTCCCCACCGCGAGCCCGCTATGGCGTCACCCCAAGGTTCTCCTCACGCAACACACCGGCGGCCGCTTCCCGGGCGAGACCGACCGAAAAGTCGACGTTTTCCTCGCCAACTTCGCCCGCTACGAACAGAGCGAACCGCTCCACGGTCTCGTCAACAGTAGACGAGGCTACTGACGACCTTCGGTTTTCTTATACCGGGTTCTTCAACTGACATCCTGCTGTCCGACTGGCGAAAAAATTGAAAGGAAGGCGGGGACAGCCTCAAACACCAACCTACTCGCTATGAAAAAAATCCTCCTGCCGATCTGCGCACTCGTCCTCAGTTCTTTTTTTACCTCCCGCAGTGCGGGCCAGGCCTTCGTCGGCTCGGATAACTTCGATTCCGGTTCGGCTTCAAATTGGCCGCTTAGCTTCAGAATAAACGGTAATGGCACCAACAACGGCTTGTTAACGTTTACGAACTCGCGGCTTGATTTTTCCAAAGGAGCGACTGCGGGCAGTCAGTTTTTGCGATGGGACGGCGACGGTGCGGGCCCGGCAAACCGGACGACCGCTAGCTTTACGAGCAGCTGGGTGGCGGAACTCTCGGTCACCAATACCCTGAACCCAGCTTCAGGGTTTGGCACCATCGGTATCCAAATCGTCGGAAATAGCCTTCAATATTCCGCGCTCATGCTTGGTTCGACCAGCTCGGGTTCCTTCATCCAAAGCGAGGGATCCGGTTTCTCCGCCGCCACCGCGACGACCGCCGATTCCACCGACGTCCGCCTCCGACTCTCGTGGGATGCGGGCACCCAAGCGCTCACTTCGTCTTACAGCTTCGACAGCGGTGCCACCTATACTTCGATCGCAGCTCCGAGCCCCATCTCAAACTGGTCCGCCGGCACCGCGACCTCAGGATTCTTCTTCGATGTCTTCGGCAACAGCAACTTCGCCGACGCCATCACAAGCGGATCGATGTTCGCGGACAACTTCTCGGTTTCGGCGATCCCGGAACCCTCCACCTATGCCGCTATGGCCGGCGCGGCGGCCTTGGGACTCGCGTTCTGGCGGCGCCGGAAATCGCGCAATGCGACGAAGATCTGACCCGCTAATTGTCCGCTGTTTGCAAAGCGCCGTGGCAACCCTGTGCTGTCACGGCGTTTTTCTTAAAACGTCTCGGCAACGTGACGGCCTCATCAGTGTAGCCGGTCGCCGCCCAAAGAGGTCGAATACCCCGCGCCCCCCAACGGGCCGTTGCCAAATCTCCGGCCCCGCGTCCACGCTCGGCCCATGGACGCTCCACTCACCGCAACGGCAACCGACTCCACGGCTCAACGCCTCGGGCCGGTTCAGGTAGTCATTCTGATCCTTTCGCTCTTCGTTCTCGGCCTGTTGATCGCCGAGACGTTTTTCCAGCTCCCGCCTG
>CALSBN010000265.1:0-6205 GCA_943373185.1 Opitutus sp. GAS368
CACCCACGGTTTCACCAGAAAAAAATCCCGACCCAAAATCCGAGCAAACCACCTCACCTCAGCCACCCCGTCAGAATTCCAAAAAGGCCTTACCCCAAGCGAAGCCGCCCACCGCCGACTCCACCCCATCCCAATCGTCCGGCCTCCCCGCGCTCACTTCAGCAAGCCCGGCCCCCGCCGAGCGCCGATCAACCCCAACCCGATCCGACCTTACCCCCGACACCCCGACCACCCCGTCGACCGAGCCCGATTCCGCCGACCTCAACCGCCCTCCCGAACCGGAACGCGCTCTCCTAAACCCGCCCGTCGCACCGACCGGTCTTCACGCCCGGAGTCTCCACCTTCGCCTCAGCCCGTGGCAGCTCCGCCTGCTGCACGACTCCATTCTCCCCACCCAACCCACCCGCCTCGGCACCGCTCCCGCCGAATCGATCGACGCACTCCGCACCCGTTTCTACCGCGAACATCAACAGAAAACACCCGCCGCGTTTCTCACGCCCGTCACCCGCCGCGGCTTCGCCCTTGAACTTCCGCCTGACCCATCGCCCATGCGCTGGCGCGCCGACGCAACCGTCGTGTCCGTTACCGCGACCGTCGTGGGCACCCGCGCCGAGTTCTCGTGGACGGACGCGGGACCGCCCCCCGCCCACTCCCGTTTCGAACTCATCAACGCCGCCAACCAGGTCCTCGCCTACATCAGCTTCGACGCCGACGGCGAGGCCTACCTAACCGTTTCGCCGCCCCACCGCGCATGGCCTTGGATCGAATTGGTCTCAACCGCCCCTAGTCCGCGGCTCGTGCACACCATCCTCAGCGGCCCCGAGTCACCCACGACATGGCAACTCCGCTCCACCCGCCTCGACCTGATCGCCCCCGAAGAAACCGGCCGCCGCCAACGCACCCTCGCCCTCATCGACAAAACCACCGGCTGGTCCCTCGTCGCCGACGTCACCCAAACCTCCGACCCTTAAGAGCCGATTCAACTACCACGTCCCCAAGCAACCACCCGCTGCCCGTTCCCCGACCTCCGCCCTCTGACTTCTGCCGTCCGTCCTCCGCCCTCCGTCCTCTGCCTCACCTCGTCTCAAACCACTTCGGCTCTGCCTTCACCGCGCCTGCCGCCTCAATCTGTGGAAATATCTCCGGGACCGTATTCGCCACGCGAAACAGATCCATGTTTGCCGGTTTGAAGAATTTCTCCGCGAGCATTTTCTCAAAGAGCCGGATGAGGTCGTCGTAAAACCCGTCTTGGTTCAGAAACACGCATGGCTTCCGCACCACATCGAGCTGCCGCAGGGTCAGGATTTCCATGATCTCCTCGAGCGTGCCGAAGCCGCCCGGCAGCGTCACAAACGCGTCCGCCCGCGTCTCCATCAGCAACTTTCGCTCGCGCATCGTGATGACCGAAATGAGTTCGTCCGCCTCATCGAACGCCAACTCGCGCACCTTCATAAATTCCGGAATTACGCCTACGACCTTTCCCCCTGCCGCCTTGGTCGCCCGCGCCACCGCGCCCATCAACCCGGTCTTGCCCCCGCCATAAACCAACCCCCACCCCTCCTTCACCAACAACGTCCCGAGCTCCATCGCCGCCGCATAATACTTCGGATCAAGCCGGTCGCTGGAAGCGCAGTAAACGCAGAGAAGTTTGGTCATGGCTAAAAAGTTGAGAGCTGAGAGTTGAGCGTTGAGAGATCAAACCCAAAGCTCCGCACCGCTCCCGTCTCCTTTGTCGAATCCCAACGCTCAACCTTCAACTCTCAGCTCGGCGCACGCCGCGCCCGGCGCACCCGCGCCCTATCGCGGCCGCCTCGCGCCTTCTCCCACCGGGCACCTCCACCTCGGCCACGCGCGCACATTCTGGCTCGCCGCTGAGCGCGCCCGCGCCGCCGGCGGCACGCTCCTTCTCCGCAACGACGACCTCGACGCTATCCGCTTCCGCCTCGATTTCGTCGCCGCCATGCTCGAAGACCTGAGTTGGCTCGGCTTCACTTGGACCGAGCCCATCATCAACCAGAGCGAGCGCCTGCCTCTCTACCGCGCCGCCCTCGCCCAACTCCACGCCGCCGGCGCCATTTTTCCCTGCACCCGCACGCGCCGCGATGTCCTCGACGCCCTCGGCGCGCCCCACGAGGGAGCTGCGCCCGCACCCGACGACGAACCGATCTACCCGCCCCAGTTCCGGCCGCCCGCCGACGCGCCGCTCCCGCCGCTCGACCTCACCGTCAACTGGCGCCTCCGCGTCCCCGACGGCGAGACCCTCACGTTTCACGACAATTGCCTCGGCCCCCAATCCACCACCGCCGGGCGCGACTTCGGCGATTTTCTCGTTTGGCGCAAAGACGGCGTTCCCAGCTACCAGCTCGCCTGCGCCGTGGACGACGCCGATCTCCGGATCACCGAAGTCGTCCGCGGCGCCGACCTCGTAAAGAGCACCTTTCGCCAACTGCTCATTTTCCGCGCCCTCGGCGTGCCCGCGCCGCAATTTTTTCACGCCCCGCTGATGCTCGACGCCGCCGGCGTGCGCCTCGCCAAACGCCACGACGCCCTCAGCCTCCGCACCCTCCGCGAACAGGGCAAAACTCCCGGTGCAATCATCGACACCTTCTGACGTGCTTGTCATTGCGAGGCGCGCAGCAACGCGGCAATCCATCACCTCTCTCGCGGCGCAACGCGCCTCCTCAACAATTGTCTTCTCCGCGTAATCTGCGGCCAAAACTTCTGCTTCCCCGAACATGACCCTCCCAAAAATCGGCGTCCTCAATATCTCCGACCGGGCCAGCGCCGGTGTTTACTCCGACGAACCCGGCCAGGCCTGCGTCGCCCTTCTCCGCGCGTGGCTCACGACCGCCTTCGACCTCGACTACAAAATCATCCCCGACGAACAGGCTATCATCTCGGCCGAGCTGATCCGCATGGCCGATGTTTCCGGCTGCGGGCTCATCGTCACGACCGGTGGCACCGGTCCCGCACCACGCGATGTCACGCCCGAAGCCACCCGCGCCGTCATCGAAAAAGAACTGCCCGGTTTCGGCGAACTCATGCGCGCCACTTCCCTCAAATACGTCCCGACCGCCATCCTCTCGCGCCAACTCGCCGGCACCCGCGGCCGCACGCTCATCGTAAATCTGCCGGGGCGCCCCAAGGCCATCCGCGAAAACCTCGAAGCCGTGTTCCCCGCGATCCCCTACTGCCTCGACCTCATGGGTGCCGCCCGGCTCGAAACCAACGCCGAGGTCATGAAATCTTTCCGGCCAAAAACGTAGGTCAGGATCAAGCGACACGACCCCATTCCGAGCGCTCCACGCGGGAAGCGCCCCATCGCCCCATTTTCATTGTCGCTCCGATTCGCACCCATTCGCGGGATTCACGGGCAAAAACCTCTTCACCGCGTGATTCTCGTCACGACCGGATTGTGCCACTCTGCCGGCAGCACCGATTCTGGGCCGATGATATACACCCGATAGTAGAGCCAGAAAACCACCACTCCCAGCAGCAGGAGAAAAACAATCTCACCCAAGTCCCCGCCGCCTTGCCGGCTCCCGCGCTGCAGCGAAACCACCGCCCGCCCGATCAACGGCGCGACCACAAACCCCACCAGCGAACCGCCAAACAGCACCATCCCCATGATCGCCCCGGTCCGCAGGAACGGATCATCCAGGACCTTTGCCTTATAACTCACGATCTCGACGCAGAGGTTGAGCAACAGCAGGCAGCATGGGAGCACATAGTAATTCCGGACGACACTTGTAGATTTCATGCGGGCGCGGCGAAGAATCGCCATTTCATCAAACCGCCGCTTGCTCGAAAGCAGATTCGCACAATTACTCCCCGAGCATGATCAACTACAGCGTTCCCGACCTCACCATTCACCCGCCCCGCAGCCTCCGCGTTCGCATCGGCGGCTATGCCCACCTCGCCCGCCTCCTCGACAAGGCCCGCGCCGAGATCCACGGCAAGAACGCCGGTTACCACTACGACTGCCCGATCGACAAAATGCTCTTCGCCTTCACCGGCGTAAGCGCGGAAGCCATGTTCGCGGAGATCAAGAGCGGCAAGTCCGACCTGGAAATTCTCACCTGGCTCAACGCCAACACCCAGCGCCAAGCCTTCGAGGTCATCGCGTGGTCCGCATGGGTGGAACAAGTCGGCCCCGGCAGCGCCGAAGGCCACGAGTGGATCGCCGGCGTCATCAAGGGCAACAATTCCGCCCGCGACGACATCCGCTCGTTCGCCGAGATGCTCGATTTCGACGACTACATCAGCTACGGCGGCAAAGCCTGAGCAGAGTTCTGAATCTCGTTTCCTGATTCCGGTTTTTGGCCGCGCCTACCAGCGCGGCCTTTTCATGTCCCCGCTCCGCAGAGCACCCGCTTCCGGCCGGCTTCCGGCGTGGCTGCGGCACCTCGCAGCAGATCCGCATTGATCCGCGCCATCCTTCTGAGTTTCCGAAACCCCGCGCACAACCCCGCCCGCGTTTCCCTTCCCTCAATCGAGAATCAAAAATCGAAAATCACTATAGCTCGGTATACTTTTCCGCCCGACCTTTGGCCTTCGCCACCGGATATTTTTCCCCATTCGCAGCCATCTTTGCCTCGATCGCCGCCGCCACATCGAGCCCGGTGACGTTGGCGAACTCCAAGGCGTAGATGACAACGTCGGCCAATTCCTCCGCGATTTTGGCGCGCTTTACGGGATCGTTCATCACCGCCCGGGACGCCTCCGGCGTGCTCCACAAAAAATGCTCCATCAACTCACCCGCTTCGGCGGCGAGCGCCATGCTCAGATTCTTCGGCGCATGGAACTGCTCCCAGTCCCGTTCGCGGGCAAACTCAAGCACGCGGCCCTTCAGCTCTTGGATCGTGGTCGTGGCGTCAGCGGCGGGCGGTTTCATCCCGCCCAAGATGCCCCACCGCCGGCCCGCCGCAATCTCGCTCTCCGTTTCGCCAAGGTGTGTTGAGAATGACGGCATCGGGTTTGTTGCTCGCGTGGCACGGGCGTCTCGCCCGTGAACGAGCGGGCATCCTGCCCGCTCGTTTCCGATCCCATGGGCGGGACGCCCATGCCACTTCAAGCACTGACTTCACCTCCCTTTATACTCGGTTCTCCCCTCCCCAGCCTCTCTGTCCCTGCGCCGCCCAATCTCCGTTCTCAGAAAAAGATTCCAACTTGGCACGCCGGCTGCGTTTCCCACCCGACCAAGAGTTCCAATGACCCGCGCCTCCACCCATCTCCACCGCCCCGCCGGCACTTCGTTTACGAAGGCTGTGCGGCAATGCGGCGTCCAGATGCAGCCGGTCGTCTCCAATTGGAGCCAAAAACCGAGCCCGGGCTTCTCCGGCTAATCGTCCGAAACTTCGGACCCATTGGCCAAAACGAGAAACCCGGAGCCCCAAGCTTTAGGAAGCCACCGCCTTTCCCATGCACACGATCATCAACTCCCGTCGCTCTGCCCGTCGCCCGCGCCCTGCCCAAGCCGTCGAAGTGTTCCGCCAACCGAGCTACGACTGCCGCGACTTCACCGAGATGATGACACTGTCGGTCTACGTGCCCGGCGTGGACGCCGCCGGCGTCGAAATTGAAGCCGTGGGGCCCGATCTGATGATTACCGCCCGGAAATCCCATTTTGTCCGGGTAAACTGGCAGTCCCTCCACCTCGAAGGCGCGCAGCGCGACTATCAGCTCCGGCTACGTCTCGGCTTTGGCTTCAATTTCCCCGCTATGGGGGCCGAGATTCACGAGGGCGTTCTCACGGTCCGCCTGCCGAAGCGCCAAGTTCAAGAAGCCGAGCCGCACCTGCGGCACGTCGCGTGATCCTCTGCCACTGCATCTCAACGCGACCTCAGGGCGCAGACGCTGGCAACTCATCACAAAAAAAGAGCGGGCATGGTGCCCGCTCTTTTTTGAATGCTACCCCGGGCCGTAGCCCGAAGTTTTTGAAAATTAGGACTTCGCGTCTTGCTCCTCGATCTTAACGACTCGGTAGCCACCAATGCTCTTAAAGTAGATCATTACGGCCAGAAAGATCAGCGCCATCGTCGCCGGGATGAACGAGTCGGCCTTGAGGGTGAGCCGATCTCCTTTTTGGTCGGCTTCAAAGATAGCCTTTTGGGCGGGCGTCGCGGTCTTGGCCGCGACAGCTTCCTTGGCGGCCGCCAGCTTCGTGCCGTCGATCGCGTAGACCGGTTCCAAGAAGAAGAACTTC
>CALSBN010000266.1:0-6204 GCA_943373185.1 Opitutus sp. GAS368
GACTCGGGTTCCCGCGGCAACTGGATTCCGACCACCAGCGTCGATGAATACAGCGCGACGTTGGCGACCTGGTTCGGCGTCAGCCCGACCAACCTGCCCACCGTCTTGCCCAACATCCGCCGCTTCACCGACTCCCGCGCCCTCCCGGCCTTCCTCTAACCAAGGAGGGCAGGGTCTCCGACCCGCCCTCCTCGCGCGGTCTTGGTTGAACGCCTTCACGGGTGACCAAGCCGCGTCTCCCTTGATTCCCGACCGAATAGCCTTCCGGAATGCTTCTCCGCCGCCTTCTGCTCGTCCTCGGCTTGGCCCTGCTCATCGGAGCCCTCGTTTGGTGGCTGCTCCCGCGCCCAGCCGATCTCTCTCCGTCGGCTCCGTCGCCGGTCCCGGTCGCCGCGCCCCCCGCTCCGCCGGTTCCTGCCGTCCCCTCTCCTTCTACGGGGGCGATCGATCGGCCCCTTCTTGTTGATTCGTCCCCCGCCGTTTCCGTTGCCGCCGGGCTGAATGCTCCCGGCAGCGACATCGTTCGCGATCTCGCGCTTTTGAACGACCTGCTGAGCGATTGGCGCCTCAATTTCCCCAACGTCGGCAACCCTTGGGGCGAAAACGCCGAGATCACGGCCGCGCTCACAGGGGACAACTCCCTTGGTCTTCGCCTGATTCCGCGCACCCATCCCGCGATCAACGCCGCGGGCGAACTCGTTGACCGTTGGGGCACGCCCTTCCTTTTTCACGCGCTTGCCGGAGACCGCATGGAGTTCCGCTCCGCCGGCCCCGATAAGAAGTTCGGCACGCCCGACGACGCCCGCTTTACGCCCCCGGGTGCCACGCCGCCGCTTTGACTTTGGCACCGACCGCCGGTCGATGGGATTGATTCAGGCCGGCCGGTGCGGCTCCGGAGAATTTTGACGCAACCTTGCGCGTCCGTCGGCGTCTCGACAACTGAATGCCGATCACCAACGTCGTGTCTCCTATGCCCGCCTCTTTCTCTTCTTCCCTCGTGCGCCGACCGTTTCCTCGATCCACGGCTCGCGTCCCCCGATCCGGCCTTCGCCGCGCCTTCACGCTCTTGGAAATCCTCGTTGTGCTCGCGATCATCGGCCTCCTCGCCGGCCTCGCGATCAGCAACGTCGATAAGATTTTCGGCGGCGCCCAGACCACGACGGCCGCGCTCTTCGTCCGCGAAAGCATGAAGACTTCGCTCACGACCTACCGCATCCACGTCGGCGATTACCCGTCCACGTCGGACGGCATCCAAGCTCTCATCGCCGCCCCGGCCAATAAGGCCGACCGGTGGCGCGGCCCTTACATCGAGGGAAACAAGGTCCCGATCGATCCTTGGGGTGAGCCTTATCAATACCGTTCTCCGGGCACGAAAAACAAGGGGAGCTACGATCTGTATTCCAAGGGTCCCGACAAAGTGGACGGCAACGAAGACGACATCGGCAACTGGGATGCCCCGGCTGCGCCCGCCAAGTAGATCATGCACGACTGCGGCCACCGGCTCCCGCCCGTCGGACCGACTGGCGGGGTAGGGCGGGTTCTCCGACCCGCCCTTCCGCGCCGCGCCGGATTCACCCTGCTTGAGATTCTTCTCACGCTCGCGCTCATCGGCCTCTTGGCCGGCGCCCTGATCGGCGGATCCTCCGCGTTGATTTCCGAGCGAGCCCCCTCGGCGCACGATGTTTTTTGGTCGGCGGTTCGCACCGCCCGCAAGACCGCACTCAATTCGCAGCGCGACATCGCGTTTCGTTTCGACGACAAGGCCAAGGCGTTTGTGCTCACTTCGTTTGATGGGGTTTCCAACCCGATACCGATTCCCGGCGCGTCCGCAGACTTGGGCGTCGATTTCCTCTCCACCCAACGATCGGGCGGTTTGATTCTGCTCGGCGGCAGCGTCGTCGAGACGGAGCCGCTGCCCGGCGGCGTCACGTTTTACGCGGACGGCACCTGCACGGCGTTTCGCCTGCAAATCAGGCTCAACGGCGGTGCCAGCATCATCGCGATCGATCCTTGGACTTGCGCGCCCGTCATCCCGCGCGCCCCAAACCCGTGAAGCATCGATCGGCCAAGTTTCACGGCGGCTTCAGCCTCCTCGAGGTTCTCGTCGCGTTGATGATCTTCGGCTTGTCCGCCGTCGTCCTCGGCTCGACCTACGTCAACGTCCTCAACAGCTACGAGGCCGTCTCCCGCGGCAACACCCGCGACGAAGACGTCGCCTTCGCCCGCGCCCAACTCCTCGCCGAGCCCGATCGCGCCAAGGTCGAGGCCGGGGCCGAGTTTGAGGCCACCGAAGGCCGTCGCGTCCGGTGGAGCGCCACCTTGGCCAGCACCACGATGCCCGACCTCTTCGCCGTGACTTTCGTTTGCGAGATCTCCGACAACGCCAAAGGCGGCGATCCGCAGAAGACGACCCAAGTGTTCACCGTCCTCCGGCCCACGTGGTCCGACGCCGTCGAGAAAACCCAACTCCGCCAAGCCGTGCAGGACCGCATCGCGGAAATCCAGGGGAAGACCAAGAAATGATCGCCCTTCGCCAAGCTTCCGAGGTAGCCGCGCGACCTCCGGGCGCGCGCGAACTCCGCCCGCACCCGGAACCCGGAACGCGGAACCCTAAACCCTCCGCCGCCGCCTTCACCCTGCTCGAGATTCTCCTTTCCCTCGCCTTGGTCGCGATGCTCCTCGTCGCGATGAACACCTTTGTGTTCTCGATGGGCGAACTCTGGGGCAAGAATACCGACGTCCGCCTCTTTGAGCAACACGTCCGGGCCGTCACTCGCGCCCTCGAGCGCGAGCTCCGCGCCGCGACCCTGCCTCCCGCCGCGCGGGCCAACGCCTCGCCGGTCGCCCCGCAGGAGATCCGTCCCACCGGCGGTGCGACCGATACGCTGCTCACCTTTGAGTTGCCCGCCGGCACCCGTCTCATCACTTGGCCCGGTCCCGCCCTGCCTGAGGTGGTCTGTTCGCTCCAGGCGCGTCCTCAGGAGGGCCTCGTGCTGCTCTGGCACTCCCGCCTCGAGACCCGCTTCGACTCCGACCCTCCGCGTGAGACGGTGCTCACGCCCTTCGTCACCGCGTTGGCCTACGACTACTACGACGCCGCGCTCACCCGCTGGACCACCGAAACCGCCCTCAAGAAGGACAACTCCGGCCAGGCCACCGCGCCCCAGCGGCTTCGCCTGAAATTCGCCCACGGCAAACTCACCCGCGAGACCGTCGTGGCCCTCGGCAACACGCCCCAAGGCTTGCCCAATTTTTGATGATTTTCCGATTTTCGATTTTCAATTCTCGATTCGCTTCGGCCTTGCCCGGAGCGCCGAAAGCTCGCGTGCGTCCGCAATCGAGAATCGGGAATCCAAATTCGAAATTCCCTCGCGCGCAGCGCGCCAGCGTCCTCGTGATCGTCATGGTCACTCTGATTTTTACAGCGCTGGCGCTCACCGTGTTTCTGGAAAAGGCGTCCAACGACCTCATCGTCGAGGCCCGCGAGGCCGACACGCGTCGCCTTCGCCAAGAAGCCTACTCCGCGCTCGAGACCACGCTCGCCGTCCTTGAACAATTTCGCGCCGCGTCCAACGGCCTCCATTCCTCCGCCGAGGGCTGGGCCGATCCGCTCGGGTTCGCCGCCTATGCGCCGGGCGACGGACGCACGGTCGAAGTCGCTTTCGAGGATGAGAGCGGAAAACTCTCCCTGCCCCGCGCAACCGGCGTCCAGCTCCAGAATCTTTTTATCGCCTGGGGCCTCACGACCGCCGATTCCGAGAAACTCGCCGACGCGATTCTCGGTTGGAAGCTGCGCAACCACACTTACACGACCGCCCTGTCGCCCGCCTACGAACAATCCACGTTGCCCTACACCGAGCCCCGCCGCTCCCTGCGTTCCTATGAAGAACTGGCCGCCATCGAGTTCGCCCGCACCGTTTTCTTCGACGAGAATGGCCGCGCGACCGAGCTCTACCGCAGGTTCATCGAAAACGTTTCCCTCCTGAATTTCCGCGAGACCAATCTCAATGGCGCCCGTCCCGATGTGCTCACCGCGGTCGGCGAATTCGACGAGACTCAAAAACGCCGGCTCGACGAATACCGCACCGGCACCGGCACGTCCGCGTTGACCGGTCCCGGCTGGTTCACCGCCGGCAACGATGCCCGACGCTTTCTCGGCGCCACGGGCCGCGCCAACGCATTTGCCACCACCATCAGCGCGCTTCGCATTCGGGTGACCGTCCGTGAGGGTCGCTCCGAGTATCGGCTCAATGTCGTCGTGTCGCCCCAGGGCGGCGGAGCCACCAGCGTCATTACCACCGCCACCGCCGCCCGCGCCAACACCCCCGAAAACGACGTCGAGAGCACTTCCAATGTCACCGCGACGGCCCAACCTTCGTCTCGACCCACGGGAGCCGCCACGGCCTCCGCTCCTCGCATCAATTATCCGTTCACCATTCTCCAGCTCGTCGAAAACGAACCTCTCCCTCCGCCACCACCCCCGCCGCCCGCGACCTGACCGCATCTTTCTCTTTCCTCTTTCTCTTAATCTTTCTCCCTTTCCCGTCGTTTCTCTCTTTCTCTGTTCTCCTCCGCATGAGCGACTCTCCTCTTAAATTTCTCCGGGCCGGTCCGCCGCCGCCCAAAGTCAGTCTTTTGCCCGACGCGCTGTTCTTTACCCGCGCCATTCCCATCGCCCCCGACACCCCGGCCGCCGATGTGGCCGCCCAAGTCGAGCTCGCCCTCGAATCGCTCGCCCCGTTTCCAGTCGCCCAACTTTACCACGGCTACTACTTCCCGCCCGGGGCGACCGCCGCTTTGGTCTTCGCCTCCTACCGCCGTCGCTTCACCGCCGAGCAAACCGAGCTTTGGTTCGACGCCGACCTCGTCCTTCCGACCTTCGCCGCCGTCCTCGGCGCGCCGCTGGCCGCCGGCACGACCGTCATCATCACGCACGCTGAAAGTCTCACGGCGGTGCACTCCATCGCCGACGGCCCGGCCCAGATTTTCACCGCTCCGTTGCCTCCGGCCACGGACGACCCCGCCGCCAACGAGGCCGCGCTCGCCGCCGCCAAGACCGAATTGCTCCGCACCGTCGGCGGCAGCCTCAAGGTGCTCGACCTTGCCACCCTCCCGGTCGCTCAACCTGCCGCCAGCGACGGCGAGTTCACCTTCGTCGCCGGCGAGGTGACTTCGCGCCTCCCGGCCGCTACCGCCGCCGCCCTCGACGTGCGCGACAAGGCCGATCTCGTCGCCCGCCGCCGCGGTCTCGCCCGCGACCTCCTCTTTTGGCGGGTGGCCGTAGGCTGTGTGCTCGCGCTCGTCCTCCTCGCCGTGGGCGAACTCGTGCTTGGCGTGGGCCGCGCCACATGGCAACAGGCCCGGCTCAAACAAGTCGCCGCGCAAAAGCCCACGGTCGAGAAGATCATGAACGCGCAGACGCTCGCCACCCGCATCGAGGATTTGGCGACCAAGCGGCTGCTCCCGATGGAGATGATCTCCCTCGTGGCGGGAAAAATCCCCGGCAACATCCGCTTCTCCCGCGTCACTACCGAGTCCAAAGATCTCGACCGCGCCGTCATCGAAGCCCGCACCGACAACAGCGGCGAGATCACGCTCTTCAAGACCGCCCTCGAAGGCCTGCCCGAAGTCGCCTCGGTCGAAATCAGCAGCCAGCGCAATTCGCCCGGCTCGCCCACCACCAGCTTCACCGTCACGACCACCTTCAAACCCGGCGCCGTCAAGCCGGCCGCCGCGCCATGATCCGCACCCTCCGCGCTCTCTTCCTCGCCCGCCTGCTCCGCGAAAAACTCCTGCTCGTGGCCTTCGCCGTCCTCGGCGTCGCCATGTGGTTCTCCGGCTTCAGCAACCGGGCCGGTGTCTTCTGGCGCGAGCAACGCTCCACCACCGTCACCCTCGCCGAGCAGAAACAGTGGCTGACGAACCGCGCCTCCATCGAGGCCGCCGCCCAGAAATCCGCCGGTCGTCTCGATGCCGCCAGCACGCTCGACGCGACCCGCCTCTACGCCGAAGTGGACAAGATCGCCCGCGACGCCGGTCTCAATCCCGGCCTCGGCGAACAACGCGATGTGATCGGCGACCAGTTCTCGGTCCACTCCCTGCAAGTCACCGTCAACCGGGTGGACTGGGAGTCGCTGAAAAAATTCTATCTTAACCTTCAGGCGCGCTCGCCCTACATCAGCATCGAGCAATTCGCCCTCAACG
>CALSBN010000267.1:0-6204 GCA_943373185.1 Opitutus sp. GAS368
ATTGCATGAGCCCCACAACGTGCCGCCCACGGAGCGCGGCGCAATCTTGCAGTCCTGACCGGGGCCTTTCCCCGGACTCAACTCCCCTCTGCCAAATCGAAAAACAACTGGTGCGAAACCAAGCTTACATGCCCGCCGGAAGCGTGCACGCGCACCCGAGGACCACCGCCGTTCAATGTGCCCGAAAGCGACCGCTTTCCAGGTCCGCCTGCACTGACTGCAAACGGCAACGTCGTTGCCACCCGTCCCCATGTCGCTGACGCCTGCAAATTCATCGGCACCGTAGGTTCAATCTGGAGGACAACATTGCCCCCGTCGGCCTCGATTTTCGTCTCGCCCAAAAAACCCTTCTGCAACCCCACGCTCACGTCGCCGGCCGCCGCCTTGGCCTCGATTCCCCCGAGCGCACTCAACACCTCGATGTCGCCGCTGTCATTTCTGAGTTTTGTGGCCCCAAACAACGTTCCCGCTCGGATCGTTCCACTTTGCACCGTCGCTTCCGTGGTTCCTGTGCACCGCGAAATCACAATCTCCCCCGTCTCCACCATCGCTTTGATTGACCCGTCGATTTTGCGACAAAAAATCCGGCCGGCGCGGGTGCGGGCGTCCACGTTTCCCGAGAGATTTCCGACCGTCACCGAGCCGTCCAGCGTCGACAAAACCACCGTCGCCCCTTTTGGCACCGCGATCCGGAACGTGAGTTCGATTCGCTTCTTTTCTTCCCAGGCAAAGAGCACCCGCGACTCCCGCGGGTTTCGCGCCCGGAGTCTTACCTCGTTGTCCGTCGCCGACACATCCAGTTTGAGCGCCTCGATGGCCTTGGCCGCTTCGTCCTCGTCTTCGGTGGCCAGTTCGACCCGCACTTCGGTCCGGACTTGGCGATCCTTGGCCTCTTCAATCAGAATTCCGCCGCGATAGGTATCCACGGCTACCGTTCCGCCCGGGGCCAGCTCGAAATTCTGCTTAAACGTCCGCTCAACGGCAGCCGCCGGCGTGAGCTTAACGCCAAGACCCAGAATCACCGAAAAAAGTATCCGCCTCAAGACCATTGGCGGCTGACTATTCAACCATCGCCCTCGCGCACAAGTTTCTACCGATGCGGATACTACGAACTGCCCAGTTCGAACTCTCGCCCGCTCAACGGGGACCGACCACGATATTCCCGCCGCTCGAGCGCAGCTTCAACCTCGGCCCGCCGCCGTTCACCGCGCCGCTCAGCCGGCTCTTCTTGAGTCCTCCACTTGCAATCGTAATGGTGAGTCCCGACGCCTCCACGTCACCTCCGCTCGTCGAGGCATCCAGCTGAAATCCGGTCGCCGGTTCGACGGTGACCTTCACATTGCCGCCCGACGTGCCCAGCTCACAGTCCCCGCGCAACGCTCCGGCAAACTGCGCCGTCACATTACCGCCGCTGGTCTTCGCTTCGAGCGTGTGCTCGACCTGCGAAGCTTTGATATTCCCGCCCGACGTGCGCAAAACCGCCGGCCCCATGAGCCGTTTCGCGGAAACATCTCCACCCGAGGTGTTCAACGTTACCGCGGCGCCGCCTGCCTCCAAGGCGACATTGCCGCCCGAAGTATGCGCGTCCACCACACCGGTTATCGTGCCCAGCTTGACGTCCCCGCCCGACGTGCGTGCCTCAACCGCTCCCTCCAAATCGCCGACTACAATGGCCCCGCCCGAGGTCTTGAGCTTCGCCGAGAACTTCGCGGGCACCGTTACAACAAAATCCACCTCGACCGGGGTCCGCCCCCACCGGACGCCCGTTACCGGACGTTCATATTTGGCCGTGGCCGACACCTCGGAACCCCGAGCATCAAAGGTCAGCGCGAGCTTCTTTAGGATCTCATCGGCTTCGCTCTCCGAGCTCGCCCGGATTCTCTGCATCGCCGTGATCTTCACCATCGGATCCGGCGAAGACTGCACGCGGATGGAGCCGCCTTCCGTCTCCACCCGCAGCGTGCCACCCGGTGTGACCATGAAGGTCTTCTCAACGGTGCGTTCGATCTTCGCCACGAGCGAGATCGGCACCAACGAGGCCAAGGCAATTCCGCAAAGCAAGGGGGCGATTTTCATAGAAGTATGCCTCAAGAACCCGCCAACCCCGTCAAAGTTACAACCGATCCGTCCTCTACTTTCCCCGGCTTTTTCGCAAATCTACGCCGGTAGTAGCCTTTCCAGATCAAAATCATCGGCACCATGACCATCGCCGGTCCCACCCAGACAAAAATCTGCATCGCCTGCGGCACCCGCGGTCCGAGCTGATTGACCGCAAACGCCGTCACCGCGCCGATGTAGGACCCCATCATGCGATCCAAGTGGAAATACCACCACCACTTCGGATCTTCCGACGGCCGGACAAAACGCCATACGTCCTGACTCACCGGGATCAAAATGAAGACGCTGAAGATCACACACAGCACCGCCAACGTCACCTCCGGTTTCGGGCTGAACAGCCCGTAACTCATCAGGGTCAGCGCAAACCCGCCCGTCGCTCCCGTGATCACCCAATCTAAGCCCCGCCCTCCCGCATTTCCCGCGACCGCGTTTTTTTGATAGAGACAGCGCACTCCGGTGAACGCGTTGTAGGCCGTCAGCACGGTCACTCCGAGCAGGAAGAACACGAATTTCCTCGTGAACGACAGCACCACCGCGCTCGCCAGCACCCAAAGCATCGTCCGGTAGTAGATGAGTCCCCATCGCCGGTGCCACTCGCCGCCCTTGCGCGTGCGCATCGCCAACGGCGCGATCACCAACGCGACAAATCCGCCCAAAACATGAAAAAAGATCAGCGTATTATTGAAGAGTTCCATGCGCCCGATCCTACCGGAAACACCCCGCCGACTGCATGTGCCGGAAGTCATGCCCCAAAAGTAGGAGCGGGTCTCCGACCCGCCCGCCACGCCCCCGCCAACGCCAACGCCGCACCCCCTCACGTCGCCTTAACGAACGTTCACAGCAGCCCCAACTCCCGCGCTTTCAACGCGGCCTGCGTGCGGTCCAGCACGCCGAGCTTCCCCAGCACTTGGCTCATGTGATTCTTCACCGTGCCTTCGGCGATGTTCAGGCTCTGTCCGATTTCCTTGTTACTGAAACCCTGCGCCAAGAATTGCAGCACCTCACGCTCCCGCGCCGACAGCGGCTCGATCAACTCCACCGGCTTGCTCGGCGCCGCCGGCGAGCGACCCGCCAAGCGGGCAAACTCCGCCACGAGCTTCGCCGTCACCGAGGGCTCCAGCATCGATTCACCGTGCGCGACCAACCGGATCGCCTCGCACAATTTTTCCGACGGCGATGCCTTCAGCAAATACCCGGCCGCTCCCGCCCGCAGCGCCGCAAACACCTCTTCGTCCTCCTCAAAAGTCGTCAGCACGATCACCCGCACCTCCGGCTGGGCCAGCTTGATCCGCCGCGTCGCCTCCACCCCTCCCACCCCGGGCATCCGCAGATCCATGAGAACCACATCCGGCTTTTCGTTCCGCGCCAACTCGACGGCCGCCGCTCCTTCGCCCGCTTCTCCCACGATTTCAAAGTCACGTTGCAACGAGAGCAGCGTGCGCAGCCCTTCGCGAAACATCCCCTGATCGTCCACCAACAACAGCCGTAGTTTTTTCATGCTGAAAGCTCCACGCGCAGCGCGAACCCGCCCGTCGCGCCGTTCCCCGCCGTCAAGGTCCCGCCGAGCAACGCCACGCGCTCCCGCAAGCCCGTCAGCCCGAAGCCCCCGGTCGGCTCCGCGCATCCGCGCCCGTCGTCCTCCACACTCATCCCCACGCGGTTCGGCGCCGAAAAATCCACCGACAGCGTCACGCGGTTGGCCCCCGCATGTTTGCGCGCGTTCGTGAGCCCTTCTTGCGCCGCGCGGAACAACCCGTGCTCCAACTCCGGGGCCACGCGCCGCGCTTCCCCCAAAATTTTCAACTCCACGCGGGCCCCGAACTCACCTTCGGTCAATTCGCGCAACCGCTCCACGAGCGGCCGCGCCGGTCCTTCCGCGCGCAACGTTCCCACCGAGCGCCGCACTTCCACGAGCGCCTCGCGGGCGAGCCCGTGCGCCTTTTCCACCGCGCCCAGCGCCCGCGCCGGCTCCGTCGGATAAAGCGCACGCGCCGCCTCCAGTTGCACCGCCACCGTCGTCAAATAGTGCCCGAGGCTGTCGTGGATCTCCCGCGCGAGCCGGTTCCGCTCCCGCGCCATCGCCAGCTCTTCCGCCCGCGCCGTCGCTTCGCGGAGTTGCTCGTTCGCCGTCGCCAGCTCCGCCGCCAGTTTCTCCGCGTGCTCCCGCGTGTGTTTCTCGCGGACCGCGATCCGCGTGAAGACGATTACAAAGGCAAACGACGCCAGAAACCCGCCCGCCGCGCCCGGCAACCGGTCGGTCGTTCCGTCCACCCACACCATCACGCTCAGCGGGAGCGAAAACAATCCGGCCACGTAGATCACCGCAGGGATCAGCGGCAGACAGGCCACCGCCTGGGCCACCAAGGGCAACGTGCACAACCCCGCCATGCCGGACAACCGGCTCAGGCTGAGCATCAGCCCCAGCACCACCGCCTGCACCGAGAAATACGCCGCCAGCTTCCAACCGCGCCGCGCACAGTTCGAATCGAGCGGCGCGAAACAGCCGACGACCACATAGATCAGCCCCAACGCCGCCAATTGCATGCCTTCCGGCGCGTTGATCGCCAACCGTCCCGACCACAGCAACGGCGCGAGCGACAAGCCCACCGTGACCGCGAAGGCAATGTTGCCGCCTCGCTCCAAAAAACTGCTCGGGCGCGTGTTCATTGGAGCACCTTGGCGGACGGTGCCACGCGTTTCAACGCTTCCAACCGCTGGGCCGCTTCCGCCATTTTCGGGTTGATCGCCACTGCGTTTTCAAACGCCGCCCGCGCCTCGGCCGGCTCGCTTTTTGCCTCCAGAATCTGGCCCAGCCGAAAGAAAGCGTGCTCCCGCCCGGGATCACTTTTGCCCGGCGTGAGCGTCACCGCCTGCCGCAGCGCCGCTACGCCCCGCTCCTTCTCCAGCCCCGTCAAAGCCACCGTCCGTCCGAGTTGATACAGCGCCCGATAACTCGCCGGCTCAACCTTCAGCAACGCGTCGCACGCCGCCAACGCGGCCAACGGCTCCCGGTCTTCGAGATGCAGCCGCATCAGCCAAAAATTCCCCTGCCACGCGTCGAAAACGGCCAGCTCCCGCGCGGTGGCGTAAGCCTTCTTTCGGTCTCCGCCTGCGAAAAACGGCGCCTGCATGTAGTGCTGGATCAGCGCCACCCGCGCGCCGACACTCCGCGGGTCCAGCTCCGCCGCCCGCTCGTAGGCCGCCAACGACCGCTTGGCTATTCCGGCTTTACCCAGCAGCCCGACATTGCCGAGCTGGCCCGTTAACGCCATGCCCAGCTCGAGCTGGACTTCAGCGTTCTTTGGCTCCGCTTTCGCCATCGGCTCCAGCAGGGCGATCGCACCGGCGAAATCTTTCTTCTCCCGCAGCGACCGCGCCGGCGCCACATCCGCAGCCTCGGCCGCGGCCATGAAAATCAAAAATCCAAACATCAAAACAAACGGGTAGGTTTTCATCCCCGCCACTCTACCCGAAACCGCCCGCCCTCCGCCTGTGCCGGAAGTCATGGCCGCCACCATGACCTTCCGCGCCCGCACTCACACTTTCGCCGCGTTATCGCACACGTAGTGGACCATGCTCCGACGGTAGTTGTAGGCCCGCAACGCCGCGTCTTTCGCCCCGTCGCGCGACTTGATCAGATGCCGCGTGTTGGCCAGCGACGCCGCATCCTCCGCCGCGACGATCGCAGCGATGCAGACCATGGCCTCGGCGCGCGTATCGAGCCGGCTCGACGGAAATAAGGTGTGCGTGGCGAGCCAGCGGACGGTGGATTGCAGCGGATTCATAACGATGGACCCGACACTAAGACTTTTACCTCCATCCGCGCAAGCCGCTGCAAATTCCGCCGGTCGGCCGCCAACGGCCACCAATCGTAAAGATAGATCTCAAGCGGACGCCACATTGCCACCCAGCCGATGATCAAGAGGCTCTCCCGCAAGATTCCCAGCCCCGCCCCTGGCTTCTCCTCCGGAATCAATTGGGCGGCGCTCAAACACGCAGTCAGGAACAACAACCCCACCACGAGGCTCAGCCGGCCCCGTCGCATCAGTTGCCCAAACTCCCGCTGCTTGTGCTCCGCCCGGTGGC
>CALSBN010000268.1:0-6165 GCA_943373185.1 Opitutus sp. GAS368
CTTAACTTATCTTCCTCGATCCGCTGTCCAACGGACGGGGTCCACCTCAAGTGTCTTGATCAAATTCAGATGTAGGGCGCGACCTTGCGTCGAGCCGTTCAGCTGAAGACGGAAGGGCCTCACGCAAGGTGAGGCCCTTCGATGAGCAAAAAATTAGCGGCTACAGCCTACTGGCCTGAGCCTTCCTGCTGCATCTGCACCACGCCAACCAGCCCGAAAACTAACAAAACACGGCTAGACCCCTTCGGCCCAGTCGCTTCAAGGCCGTCACCAGACGCGAGACCCACGGGCTGCGCGTGCCGGTCTCCATCACCACGGTCGCCCCGGGATACCCTTTCAAAAACGCGGTGAGCACTTCGCGGGTGTTGGCGATCACTTCCTCGGCGATGATCTCGCCCGCTTCATCCAGGACGCACACGTGATGGTGGCGATCCCCGAGGTCGATTCCGATCGTCCGTTTTTTCCCAGCAGGTATTTTGGTTTTCATAAGGCGGTAATTATACACCCGCCTTCTCATTCCTACTGGTTCGGCGCTTCTTTCAGTGGCTCATATCGGAAGAGCCGATCTACGATAAAATAACCCGGACCACTCATCAAAACATAGCGCGGTTGCGTGCTTGGTGACTCTGGAGCACGAAAATGAAACGTGCCTTCCGCTACAATCCTCACAGGGGGCATGCCGCCCGGCTCATCGCTGGCCTTCCTTCTCGAAAGATCACCCATCGGCTCATCGATCTTCTGCCAATCAAAGCTCAGAGAAATCGAGAACGCTTGGGCAGGATGTTCGAGATCGAGCCAAGAGCCCTCGAAACTGTGTCGCAAGATTCCCGAAATAATTACGCGCTTCCCACTGAATTTCTCAGGATTCGCGAGCAACGCCGCAGCTGAAACGACGGCACTGCGCCCGGCTGCCGGTTCTGTTAGGCGCCGATACTCTGCGGCGGCGTCAGCCTCCGAGCGTTCCATCTTGGCCGCTTCGAGACTCCGCATGTGTGCTCTCCAGCGAGCGGCGCCCCAACCGGCCGAAGCCGAGCAAATCACCGCGCTGATTAGCCAAACTGAAAGTCGTCTATAGTTCGTCGTCACGATTTTTCTGCCGGACAGCGTCTTTACCCATTACTCAGTCACGGACGAACGCGGGACTAGGATTTGGGGGACGAGAGACAAAAAGGGAGGGACAAAAAGAGCAAATAGTGGCCGTTATTTGTTAGTTTTTGTCACGTTTTGAGTGGTGGAGATTACCGTTCGAAGCAGTCGAAGCTCCAAGTTGCAACAGTTCGACCGGCCATGAGATCAACGGTGACTATGAATTGAAGAATCGACCCGCAATTCTTGCGTCATGGCCGCTACCTCGCCCTTTCTCGCCGCTTGATTCAACCGGAAACTCACTCACAGCGGCCAAGCCTCTTCGGCCAGAGCCCGATTTCTGGTTGATCGGAGCCGGAGCGAATCTGCACCCTTCCCTGCCGTGACTGCCCCCGACGCCACCAACGACGACTTGGTCGAGTTTCTCGCGAAGAAGCGAAAAACTGAGGCTTACCGCGGAGCCCAAGACGAAGAGATCGTTGCCCGCGAGAAGAACAAATTCAGCTACTTTCTGGCGGCGTTAGGATTTGCGGCGTGCATCGCTGCGTATGCGGCAGGGTTGATGCGTATCGGCGGCGTTGGCTTCGGGATGGTCGGTTGCAGCCTGATCATCGGCGGGGTCTGGCTGCTGCGACGGTATCGCCGGCTAGACGATTTCGCGGCGTTGTTGAGAAGCCGGGGACAAAAATAAACGAACAGAGGCTGGCCTGGCCGTCGTTTGCTCGATTTCCGTTGGCCGCGATTTGCGGGAGGCGCTTGGACAGGTGCGCCAACAGATCCTCTTGAATACACTCCCCAGCACCACGGCCGGCACGGCGGTGTTCTTGGAGCAGATGACATGGTGGGCCAAAGGCTCATCGCCTTCGTGGCGGGCGCGGCACGCGACGGGGGCGTCGCGTCTCCAGACGGGTCGGGCGCGGGCTGATTAGAAGAGTCGGGGCGATAGCTCAACCGCAACGTCACCCCGCCCAACGCGGCTTGACGCAGTCGGTGATTGTCGCGGCTCGCGGCAATTACACGCCCTTAACAATTCGTGGCCGGGTCGAAACACGGGCTTAACGCGGGGCGAGTAGTTTCTGGGCACGCTCAGTTCGAGCGGTGAATCGTCAGCTCCCCAAAAACTCCATGAAAACGAATCCGTTGGTCGGTGTGCGTCGGGCGGTCCTTGGTCTCGCTCTAGTTTCAACCGGTTTGGCTCAAGCGCCGCGCGGTGGCGGGGGACCGCAGCAACCCGCACCGGCGCCGGTTGCACCACAAAACCCTAATCCCGCCCAGCCTCCGCAGGGGCCTGCCGCAGCGGTGCCGCCGGTGAATGCGCCCGGTCAGGCACTGCCGGGTCTGACGGAGGAGGAGTTGATCGCGTTTTTGGACGGGCGGGAATCGTTTCGCGAAACGGAGACGGTGGCGGACGGGATCGGGCCGATTTTTAACGATGTGTCGTGCGTGGCGTGTCACAGCGCGGGCGGCGTCGGTGGCGGCAGCCGGCGGACGGTGACGCGGTTTGGGCGGACCGTGAACGGAGTGTTTGATCCGCTGGACGCGCTGGGCGGCTCATTGTTGCAAGCGCGGTCGATCAACCCGGCGGCGCGCGAAGTTGTGCCGCGTCAGGCCAACGTCGTGGCGCAGCGGGTCTCCACACCGATCTTTGGCGCGGGCCTCATCGAGGCTATTCCGGACAGCGAGATCGCGCTCGGGACGCTGCGGGTGAAGCCGGCGGGGATCGTGGGCAAGATCTCCGTGGTCGAGGACGTGGTGAGCGGTGAAACGAAGATCGGGCGGTTTGGCTGGAAGGCGCAGCAGGCAACGATCTTGGCGTTTTCGGGCGACGCGTATCTGAACGAGATGGGCATCACAAACCGGTTTTTCCCCGACGAGAATGCGCCGAACGGCAACGCCGCGTTGCTCGCGCGTTTTGACCAAGTCGCGGATTTGGAAGACACGATTGATCCGGCGGACGGCAAGGCGGACGTGGACCGGCTAGCGGACTTCATGCGGTTGCTGGCGCCCCCCGCGCGGTTGGCCGTGACGGGCAATGCGGTGCAGGGCGAGCGGCTGTTTGCGACGATGGACTGTGCGAGCTGCCACACGCCGACAATGCGCACGGGCACGCATGAGGTGGCGGCGCTGAGCGAAAAAAACGTGGGGTTGTTTTCCGATCTGCTACTGCACGACATGGGCGCGCTCGGCGACGGGATCGCGCAGGGCACCGCCGGGGTGCGCGAGATGCGCACGGCGCCGCTATGGGGGCTGCGGCTGCGGCCGACCTACCTGCACGATGGTCGGGCGAATTCGGTGGATGCGGCGATCCGGGCGCATGACGGCGAAGGGGCGGGCGCCCGGAACAAATACAACGCGGCGAGCGCGGCGGACCGGGCGGCGTTGCTGGCGTTTTTGAACACGCTTTGAGGGAGGGCGGTGGGTTCGGAGGGAGGAATCCGGAAGCCGGGAAATCGGGATTGGGTTAACCACGAAACACCCGAAAAACACAAATGTCGGAGCATGGATTCGGCAGCCGGGAGGAAGCTGGAAAGGTGCCCACGGAATACACCGAATGAAACCCGGTGGGGCGTGGAGCGGGGTGAAGTCACCCCGCCTACATATGTCGGAGTCAGGCTTGGCGGTGTCGGGCGGCGCGGGCGGCTTCCCAGCCGACGAGGGCTTGTTTGCGCGTGGTGCCCCAACGGTAGTCGCCGAGCACGCCGGACTTTTGGATGACGCGGTGGCAGGGGATGAGGTAGGCGATGGCGTTCTGGCCGACGGCGGTGCCGACCGCGCGCGCGGCCCGGGGGTGGCCGATGAGCGCGGCGATATCGGCGTAGGTGGCGAGTCCGCCCGGAGCGATGCGCAGGAGCGCGGTCCAGACCTGGATTTGAAAATTGGTGCCCGCCAGAAGCAGCGGCGGCAGATCGCGCGGAGCCAAGCCGGCGCGGCGCGGGCGAAAGATGGCGGCGGCGGTCGGGGCGGTGGCGCCGGCATCTTCGGTCAACGTGGCGGCGGGCCATTTCCGGCGAAGATCGGCGAGGGCGATGGCGGAGCCGTCCTTGGCTTCGAAGAAGGCCAGACCGCAGATGCCGCGGGAAGTGACCGCGATCAGGCACGGGCCGAAAGGACCGAGGTGAACGCCGTAGCGGACGGTGAGGCCGGCGCCGCCGTTTTTGTATTCGCCGGGAGAGAGGGCTTCGACGCCGACGAAAAGATCATGGAGACGCCCGGGACTCGAAAGCCCGGAATCGAGGCTGGTGGAGAGCACGTCGTGGGCTTCGGCGAGCCGGGCCTTGGCGTGCTCGACGGTGAGGAATTGCACGAAGCGTTTCGGGCTGACGCCGGCCCAGCGGGTGAAGAGGCGTTGGAAATGATACGGGCTGAGGTGGACGCTGCGGGCGGCTTCGGCGAGGTCGGGTTGCGCGAGGAAATTTTCGCTCAGGAAATGAATCGCGCGGGCGACGCGGGCGTAATCGTGCGCGGGGTCGGCGCCGAGAGGCGAAGCTTTCATCGGGAAGGGCGCGGCGCGTTCAGGGTTTCAGAAACGTGGTGGACCACGGGCCGACGGTGAATCCGACAATCACGGTCTCGCCGCGTGCGCCCTCAAAGTGCGGCGCACCGGCGGGCACGATCGCGATGGAGCCGGCGGGATAGGCACGGGCTTTGGCGGGATCGGCGTCGGCGCCCTCGCCAAGGAGGAGCGTGCCTTTGAGCACGACGATGCGGGCGGTGCTCGGATGGGTGTGAGCGGGATACCAGGCACCGTCGGGCATTTTGAATACGTAAGTGATGGGCCCGGCGGTTTCCCAATCGCCCTCGAGGAAAGTGAGCAGGGTGCCGTTGGGCCGGCGGATTTTCCATTCGAGGGTGTCGGGGTGCCAGGAAGGGAGGGCCGCCGACGAAGCGGATTGGACGAGCGCGAGAGCGAGAAGGAGGGTCAGTTTTTTCATGGTCGAGAGACTATAGCCGATCGAGGGATTCGCCTTCCACCCGGTTCTTGCGGAGTCGGAGTTGCGGATGGAGAAAGAGGACGAGCCGAGGGAGTCTGGCCGGTGTTTGATTGTTATCCGCCGGCGACATCCGAGAACGCAGCTTCGGATCGGACTCGGCCATCCACTCCGAAGGTTGAGGCCGATTCGGAATTCTCAGCGGGACGCGTTCCGATGAATCAACACTGCGGCCGGCACGGCGGTGTGCATGGAGCAGATGACTTGGTGGGCCAGAGGCGCATCGCCTTCGGGCCGGAGGCGGCACGCGACGGGGGCGTCGCGTCTCCAGGTGGGTCGGACGCGGGGTGCCGATCGGCTTACCGTTACGGCGCGCGGAGGGTGTAGCCGACGGCGCGGACGGTATGGATCAGTGCGACCGACCCGGCGGGCTCGATTTTCTTGCGGAGGCGCGTGATGAAGATTTCCACGGTGCGCGTGTCGTATTCGTGGTCGCGTTGCCACACCCGTTCGCAGAGTTCCGTGCGACTAAAAACCCGGCCAGGTTCTTGGAGCAGCACTTGCAGCACATCAAACTCCCGGGGCGAGAGCGCGATCGGCTGGCCCGCCCGCGTGACGCGGCGGTGCAGGATGTCCATCACGAGGTCGCCGACTTTCAGGAGATCGGCGGCGGTGGGCGTCCCGCCGCGGCGGCCGAGGGCCTCGACGCGAGCGACGAGCTCTTCCATGGCAAAGGGCTTCGCGAGGTAATCGTCGGCGCCGGCTTCCAGGCCTTTGACGCGGTGCCCGACTTCGCCGCGAGCGGTCAGGATGAGCACCCGCGCGGGACAGGCGGCGGCGCGGAGCCGGCCTAGGACCGCGAGGCCGTCGAGTCCCGGGAGCCCGAGGTCGAGGACGATCAAATCGGGCGGGGCGGTGAGCGCGGCGCGGAGGCCCTCCACGCCGTCGTGGCGCGCCTCGGCGGTGTGGTTGCGCCGGACGAGCGCGCGGACGATGTGTCCGGCGAGCTGGAGTTCATCTTCGATGACGAGGATGCGCATGGGGACGGAAAAAACGGTTTCGGGTTTTGCGGTTCCGGGTTCCGAGTTTTCGGCGGGGCGGCGGGCGCGGCCCTACTTGGCGACCTCGACCGACGACACGCGGAGGACGG
>CALSBN010000269.1:0-6126 GCA_943373185.1 Opitutus sp. GAS368
ACATGCGCGCGACCATCGCCCGACGCCTGCTCGAAGCCAAGACGACGATCCCGCATTTCTATCTCGATCTCGAAATCGACGCCGGCCCGCTGCTCACCCTCCGCGAACAGCTCAACGCCGGTCTCGCCAAGGACGGCGTCAAACTCTCCGTCAACGATTTCGTTCTCAAGGCCGCCGCCACCGCGCTCCGCGCCATCCCGGCGGTGAACACGTCTTGGACCGGTTCCGGTATTCAATCCCACGGCGCGATCCACGTCTCGTTTGCGGTCGCGATCGAGGACGGTCTGATCACCCCGGTCATCCGCGATACCGACGCCAAGAGCCTCTTTCAGATCAGCACGGAGGCCAAAGCCCTCGGCGGTCGCGCCAAGGACAAGAAATTGCAACCGACCGAGTTCACCGGCGGCACATTCTGCGTTTCCAATCTCGGCATGGCCGGCATCGACCGCTTCTGCGCGATCATCAATCCGCCAAACGCCGCGATTTTGGCCATCGGCGCGACGGTCAAGAAGCCCGTGGTCGTCGGCGACGAGATCGTGATCGGCCAACGGATGAATCTCACGCTCTCCTGCGACCATCGCGTGGTGGACGGCTTGCTCGGCGCGAAATTCCTCAACGCCGTCAAGGCCCACCTCGAGAGCCCGTCGCTGCTTCTGCTCTGAGCCGGCCCTACCGCCGACCGCTACCTTGAGCGCCGACTCCCTTTCGGGGGTCGGCGCTTTTTCGTGCAACGCCGCCCTACCCTTCCGCCCGGGTCTTTGCGTCGGCTTCGATCAAGTTAATGAGCCCGTCGAGCGTGGCCCGCACCTTCGCTTTGATCGCAGGCAACTCGGCCACGCTCGCCACCTTTTCGTTGGCGAAGAGATAGAACTTCATCTTCGGCTCGGTGCCGCTACCGCGGGCGGCGAAGCTGTAGCCATTGGCGAGCGTGACGAGATAAAGATCCTGCTTCGGAATCATTTCGCCGTCGACGTCACGGATGTCCTCGCGGCCGAAGTCCTGAAACTTCGCCACCGCGACGTCGCCAAACCACGTTGGTGGGCTCGCGCGGTAGGTATCGAGGATGCGCTTGATCTTCGCGTTACCGCTGGCGCCTTCGTAGTAGAGATTGATGACCCCTTCGAGGTAGAAGCCGCACCGCACAAAAATCTCGTCGAGATACTCTGGCACGGTCAGTCCGCGGCTCTTCACCCACGCGCAGAGTTCGGCAAACATCAGACACGCCGCGTTGCCGTCTTTGTCGCGGACGAAATCGTTGGGCAGATAACCGTAACTCTCCTCGGTGCCGAACGCGTAGAACGTGCTATGCTGCATGAGCAATCGCGCCCGCTCCCGGAGCGCCAATCCTTCGTAGTCAAAACCAGCCGGCATCGCCGCCAGCAGTTGATTCTCGTAGCCGCGCATCTTGGCCGCGATCCACTTGAAACCCGTGAGCGTGTTTACGACTTTCACTCCATGCGCGCGCCCAATCGCGTCTTGGAGTTGGCTCGTGACAAAGGTTTTTACGAGGCAGGCGCGGTCCGAGCCTTCGGCGGGAATCCAGCCGAGCTCTTTGTATTTCGTGAGCCGGTAGTCGGCGAGCAACGCTCCGATTTGGTTGCCGGTCAGCAGTTCCATTTTCCCCGCGCGGTTGCGCACGGCCACGCCCATCCGGTCGGCGTCCGGATCGGTCGCGAGCACGACATCGCAGGCCTCACGCTCCGCCAAAGCCACGGCCAAAGCCAAGGCGGCCGCGTTCTCCGGATTGGGCGACTTGACCGTGGGAAAATTGGCATCGAACACCAATTGCTCCTTCACGGGATGCACGTCGCAGCCGGCATGAATCAACAGCGGGATCGAATGCACCGAACCGGTGGCGTGAATATTGGTGAAAGCGATCTTTAGCTTGGTCTTCTTGAGGACGTCGTGGTCGATCGCCGCCTGCGCCGCGACCTCGAGGTAAGCATCGTCGGCGTCGCGCCCGAGCGTCGTGACGCCGGCGAGATCGATCGCCAAAAACGCACCAAGCTCGGTGAGCGGCACGGCGTTGACCTCCGCGACGATCCCCGTGTCGTGCGGCGGCACCACTTGGGCGCCATCGTCAAAGTAAGCTTTAAACCCGTTGTCGTGGGGTGGATTGTGGCTGGCGGTGATGACCACGCCGGCATGGGCCTTGAGCCAGCGCACGCTGTAGCTGAGTTGCGGAGTCGGGCGCGGTCCGTCGAAGATAAACGCCTCGCCGCCGAGCTTGGTCCACGTCGAGGCCGCGAGCTCGCAAAAATGCCGCGAAAAATGGCGCACGTCGCACGCGATCACGAGGCGGGGTTTCGCGCTCACGCTCTTTTGGCGCAGATACTTTTGCGTATAGCGAAAGAGACCGATCACGGCCCGGGAGAGCGTGAAATCGTTCAACAAGTTGCTCCCGATCGCCGCATGTTCCGGGGAGCCGGCGGCATCACGTTGGCCGGTTTCGGCCGCGGCGGTGACGACGCCGATCGTCCGGCCCCGCATCCCGCCGGTGCCAAACTCCAAGTAGCGGTAGAACCGGTCGTTGAGCTCACCCCACGCCGACTTTGCGATCAGCTCGTCGATACTCTCGACGGCCCAGACCGGCAAACCGGCGGCAAGAAACGCCGCGATGTTCTCCGCGGTGCTGGGCATGATTTGGCCGGCCTTGGCGGCCGCTTGGACTTGGGCGAGAGTGGACATGGTTTTGAAAAAATGAGGGACCGGATCAGGCGAGCACAAGGCCGTCGACGAGGAGAGGTTTTTTCGGGAGCCGGGCCCATGACTCGGCAAAGGAATCCTCGTCGTAACCAAACGACGGCGCGACCTCGAGATTGACGGCAGGCAATCCCGAGGGATCGGTCGGCAACATCGCTCCGTTGGAAATGAGCCAACGGGCAAACTGCAGGCGTTGGTCATCTCGGCAAGATTGCGGCGAATCGACCCCTTCGGCGTTTTTCACCGGCGAAAAATCGTCCGCCCGGCTCGTCTCGATCACCAGTGGATTCTTGGCGAACGGTTTGGCGTCGAACACAAAGAGCTCAAATTTCACGCCGTTTGCCTTGGCGGGCTTCACCGCCGCGCCGTCGGCGTCGATGGTCGGAATCTTTTTGTCGGCGCGGTGAAACGGCAGCGCCAACGCCCCTTCGCCCGAGCGGGCCATGCGCCGGATGAATTCACGGTCGAGCAGATGAATCGCGATACTGCCCGCCCGGTAGCGCAGTTGTCCGCCGGCATCCGTTTCGCGCTGCATCGCCATCGGCAAATCCGAGTATTCAACCACCACCACCTTCCCGTTCTGCGCGCAAAAATGACCGAGTTTTTCTTCCGCGTAAGCCTTCGGCACCATCTTGCTGGACATCTCCGACCCGTGCAGCAGGTGCCACCCGATGAACGTCGGGTCGATCGCGCGCACGAGCGGATTGTCGACCTGAAAATAACTCAGCGTGTCGATGCCTTCGCGCTGCATGAGATCGAGCGCCCCGCTCCGCTCGAGCGCCCGCAACGAACCCCCGTGCCCGTCGGGCGAGAGCGCGATCGAGCCGATGGTCTCAAGCAAAATTTTCCCCTCAAAACTCACCGCCGGCATCCGTCCTTGGCGGAAAAAATGCACCCGCGCCGGGTCCAGACCAAAACAAGCATGGGTCTTGAAGAACGCCTCGGTCGCCGCGTGATTCTGGTGGCTCGTCATGATGAACCAGTGCAGCGGACGCCCATAGCGCTTCCCGGCGGCGAGCAATTTTTCGGCGAAGACTTGGAAGAGCGTTTTGCCCGTCACAGGCGTCACGGGAAACGTGCCTTTCGGCCCGTCGTAGCCGAGGCGGGTGCCTTGCCCTCCCGCGACCGTAAACGCCGCGACCCGTCCGGCCCGCAGCGCGGCTTCGCCGGCAACTTTGGCCCGTTGCCAAGCGGCGGCATCACCACCGTGGGCAATCACGGGTTGATAGGGCGCCGGGGCCAGTCCCGCCAGATCGACTCCCGCTGTGGCCCCGGTGGGCGCGACCAAGGTGCGATTCAGACGATCCACTTCACCCAGATCAATCTCAGCGGCTTCGGCCAGCAACCGGGTTTGTTCGTCCGGGGTCAGCCGGTCGAAGAAGGCAAATACTTGGCCTTGGCCGGCCTGTTGGAACGTTGCGATGAGAGGATGCTGGGACGCCATGGAGGGGTGTTTCTAATCAAAGCAGTTTCAATTTTCCGTGAAACGAAAGACAAACTCCTCCGGGCGCGCATAGCCAAGCTTTCGCCGGATTACTTTGTCCACGTAGGTCGGATCGGAACTGAGACGTTCCAACACTTTTTCCTGATACTTCAGCCGCAACTCGGCATCCGCCACCAGACGGCGGTTCTCCGCTTGGATCGACTTCAGCCGGGCGTATTCCTCGCGTGCATCGAGGAAAAAAACGCCGGCCGCCAAGCCGATTCCCCCGATCAACACGAGGTAGAGGACGAGTATACAACGGCGGAGATTCACAGGAGGGAGGGCGGATGAAACGCGGCGGGGCCTTGGCGAGTAAAGGAGATTTCAAACGCGTTTTCCCGGCGGCTTGATGCGAATTTAACGTGCGTTTTCGCCGAAGCCCGGTAGCTCGTGAGTCTGCATGTATCTGCGCTATTACGGGTTCAAGGAGATGCCGTTCAACATCACACCGGACCCGCGTTTTCTTTACCTTAGCCCTACCCATCAGGAAGCCCTCCAGCACTTGAAGTTCGGTGTGCAGGAGCGCAAGGGATTCATCGCCCTCATCGGCGAAGTCGGTTGCGGCAAGACGACGATTTGCCGGCGATTCCTCAATGAGCTCGATCCCGCTCGTTTCGACACGGCCTTGATTCTCAATCCCCGGGTCACCGAGACGCAGATGCTCAAGGCCATCCTCACCGAGCTCGGCGAGACGAAGCTCGCCCGCAGTCAAAATGATCTCGTGGCCCAGATGAACCGCGTGCTGCTCGAACGCATCAACCGCGGCCGCGATATCGTCCTCATCATCGACGAAGCCCAGAATCTTTCGTTCGAAGTCCTCGAGCAGATTCGCCTGCTCTCCAATTTGGAGACCGACCAGCAAAAGCTCCTGCAAATCGTGCTCATGGGCCAGCCCGAGCTCAAAGTCATCCTCGCCCGCGAGGAACTTCGCCAACTGCGCCAGCGCATTTTGGTCCACTACGAACTCAATCCCCTCTCGCTCGCCGACACCCGCCACTACATCCAGCACCGCCTCACCCTCGCCGGCGGCAGCGGACGTCCCACGTTTACGCCGTGGGCCTACCGCTCAATCCACGGCTACAGCAATGGCGTGCCCCGCGTGGTGAACAACCTGTGCGACAAAGCGATGTTGGCGGCGTTCATTCACGAGTCGGACGAGGTCAACTTTTGGCATGTGCGACGCGCCATCCGCGACCTGAAGAATCTGACCGATTAAAGCGCCCCGCCATGAGCCTCATCAACGAAGCCCTCAAGAAAGCCCAGCGCCAGCGTGCCGAGGAACAAGCGGACTTGGCCGCGCCGATGCCCGGCGGGGGTGGACCGAGAGTGCGCCGCACCGCCCCGGCCATTTCGACCCAGACTCTTGTGCTGCTCGCCGGCGGCGGCATCACGTTGTTCGTCCTATGCGTCGTCGCGGCCGTGCTCTGGATCAACCGCCCCGACCCGGCCAAGCCCGCGCCGGTGAAGACCGCACTGGCGTCCGCAGCCGAGTCTTCGGCCACGGCGGCTCCCATGATCACTTTGCCGGCGATCGCCAAACCGGCCGCGTCCGAGGCCAGCGTTGCACCTTTGGCCGCCGCCCCGGCTCCGCTTGTTCCCGCCCCCGCTCCGGCTCGGGCGCCCGCCGAAACCAAACCCACCGCGCCGCTGCCCGCTCCCGCCGCTGATACGCCACCGAGTGCACCGCGTTCGTCACCCGCACTCCTCGTCGACGCGGCTCCAACGCCGGCTCCGGTCATCCGCGCGCCCGGAAAGTTTCAAGAGCACATCCAAACCTTGGTCGACGCTCTCCGCGTTTCCGGCATCCGCGCGTCGGGCAACGAAAGCAAAGTTCTGCTCAACGAGCGCGTCTACAAGCTCAACGACATCGTCGACCGCGCCAACAGCCTTCGCCTCACCAAGGTCGCCTCCGATGGACTCGAGTTCACGACCCCGGACGG
>CALSBN010000270.1:0-6109 GCA_943373185.1 Opitutus sp. GAS368
CAACCGACCCAATGTGGTAGGTGATTTACTTGCGGAACCGACTGGCGAAAAAACTGCCGACGGCGGCGTTGAGATAACCGAGCTGCAGGGAGAGTTTTTGTGAGTAGCAGGACAGCGGGACCTTGTTAGTGATGAGGTTGACGGCTCTGGCGGCGAGGCGGGGTTTTTCCCGATAGCTTTTCCCGAGGAGTGCACTTGCCGGTTGTGCATTTTTGGTAAACTTCAATGTGATCAGTTAGTTTCCCTAATGTCCTCGTTCCCCGAAAAGTCCCTGGAGAAGCCGTTGCCGGATTGGAGAGTCTCTTTTTCCGCCCGTTGGCTATTGGTGATCGCGGCGATGTTGCCCACCGCATTTATCGCGTGGGTGTCGTTTTTGGCCTATCGCGATGTGCCCTTTTGGGATGAGTTTGGGACGACGTTGGGATTTTTGACGCGGCTGCATGATTCGAGTTCGTGGAGGGAGACGCTGGGGCTGTTTTTGGCGGCCGATTCGCACCACTGCATGGTGACGAGCCGTCTGATTTTCGCGGGCAGCTACCTTTTGACCGGCCAGATCAATTTCATCGCGCTCGCGGCCATCGGCAATCTCGCGATCCTTGGGGCGATTCTCGTGCTGGCGGCGCAGCCTCGGGAATGGAATCTCCGGTTGGTGTATGCGGCGCTGTTGTGCCTGCTGATTTTCCAACTGCAGCACTTTGAAAATCAACTGCTCTCCTATGCGGCGATCGACCATTACCAAGTGGTGTTGTGGGGTGCGGTGAGCTTGGCGGCGTTGCAGCGTCGCGGGGCGGCATGGTTGGCGTTGGCCGGGGTCGCGGCGACGGCGGGGACGTTTACCCTCGCGCACGGTCTCGCGGTGTTTCCGGCGGGCGTGGTGCTGTTGGCCTTGGGGCGCCGCTGGAAAGGCCTGGCGGTTTGGGCGGCGTGGGCGGTGGCCGCCGGGATCCTGTTTTTCTGGCTGGCGAAGCCCGTCGCGCCCAGCGGAGAGAGTTTGGGGAGCGCCGCAGGGTTGTGGGCGTTGGTGAGGTATTGGCTCACTCTAATCGGGAGCGTGCCGGGGCTGGAGCACTCGTTCTATTCGCCGTTGCTTGGGGTCGTGGGGCTCGGGATGGCGGTGGGTTTGGCGAGCCGGGAGGGGTGGCGCCGGGAGCCGGTTTTGGGCGCGTTTTTGGTCTTTGTTTTGGGGGCGACGCTGTTGATCGCGTATGGCCGGTTCACGCTCGCCGCGCCCCAGATCGCGCCGAGGTATTTTGTGCAAAGCGCGCTGTTTTGGGCGACGCTGCTCACGATCTTGGTCGAGGCGGCGGTGCCGAAGCACCGGTTCTTGCAGTGGGCTTTGCCGGTAACCCTGGGTGTGAGCGCCTTCAATGTGGTCGCATCGACCCGATACCTGCCGGTGGCCGAGGATTTTTTCCGCCGGAGACTTGAGACGATCCGTTACTACGACAAGTGGCTGACGCTGGGCGGGGCTCCACATCCGATTTACCCCGATCATACGCAGGCTGACCAAATTTTAAATAAGGCGTTGGAGAAAGGCATTTACCGGCTGCAGGCCCGAACTTCGCTTCCGATCGCGAGGAGGGTTCAGTCGGAGGAACAAGCGATGGCTTATTACCTCGACGAAGTCGTGCTCGCCGACCGGCGCTTGCATGTGCGCGGCTGGATGTTGCCGAATGAAAAAGGGCAGGAAGATCTCCAGCCTTATTTGGTGCTAAAAACGGCAGACCGGGAGTTTGTCTTTCAGGGGCGGCGGCAACGGCGGCCCGATGTCGCCAAGGACTTTAATCGACCAGATGCGCTTAATTCGGGATTTGTTTTTGTGGTGCGGCGGATGGAAATCCCGCCCACGGAATTGCGGGTTTCGCTGGAGTATCGCACGGCCAAAGGCGGGGTCTTCACGAATACCGACCACCGGGTGGCGAATCAGGAGAACTACGAGGAGGCGACATTGGCGAACGTCCACCCCTCGCTGACGAAACCGGCCCGGCAGATTTTCTTAGGCGTGTTGCCCTGAAATCCCGGGGCGCAGGCGCCGTAGATTGTCGCACACGATCGCGGCGGCGCAGGCGGCGTTGAGCGACTCGGCGGCGCCGTAGCGCGGGATCGTGATGCGGCGGGTGATGAGCGCGGCGACCGCGGGGGAAAGGCCGCGGCCCTCGCTGCCGATCACGATGACAGCGTCGCGGAGGGCGGGGAGGGAATGGACATCGTCGCCGAAGAGGTCACATCCGAAAATGGGTGTTCCGGGCGCGACCGTCGCGAGGGTGGCGGCGAGGTCGGTGGTGTGCGTGACGACGCGGGCGAAGGAGCCCATGCTGGCGTTGATGACCTTTTGGGAAAAGAGATCGGCGCAGTCGGGGGAGAGAAGGACGCGGTCGAGGGCGAACCAATCGGCGAGGCGGAGCAGCGTGCCGACGTTGCCGGCGTCCTGCACGCCGTCGAGGGCGAGAGTGAGGCCGCGGTCGAGCGCGCCGGGGGCGAGGGGCGAGCGCGTGAGCGGGCCGACGGCGAGGACGGTGGACGGCGTGGGGAAATGGCTGGCGCGGGCCATTTCGTCGGGGGTGAGCTCGGTCGTCTCGATGTAGGCGGCTGCTTTTGCGTTCGCGATGATCCAGGCGCGCGTTGCGTAGATTTCGGTGAAGGGGAAATTCGCCGCGAGCAGCTCGGCGACGACTTTTTCGCCTTCGACGACGAAGAGGCCGAGGGCTTCGCGGTTCTTTTTCTCGCGCAAGGAGCGGAGGCGCTGGAGGGCGGCTTTGGTCGACATCCCGCGCAGGATGGCGGGGCGGTGGGCGATGGCTCAAGCGCGGGTTTGGGGCGCGGGGCGCAGATTGGGAGCGGGGTGGGGTCACCCCGCCTACAGGTCACCCGCCTACAATTACGGAAGACGGGCCGGGCTCAGTTGCGGTCGATGAACGGCAACTTGATCGAGTCGAGGTTGGCCGTGAAAGAAAGCACGTAACTGGAGCCGAAGTCCCGGCGGCTGGAAGCGCGACCGTATTGGAACGTGCGGAGCGACGGATCTTCAAAGACATTGGAGCCGGTGAGTTCTAGGGCGTAGTTGCGGGAGAAGCGGTAGCGCATCGTAAAGTCCCAGCGTTGGTGGCGGGCTTCGTAAAGCGGGTTGAGGTTGGTGGTGCTGGCGGCGGTGCGCACGCCGCCGGGATAGATGACGGTGCGAGCCTGAATATAGAAGGTTCGGGCGGGGGTAGCGTAGCTGACGCCGTAGTTGGCGTTCCAGTCGTAGAAGTTGTTTCCGATGGTCGGCTTCACGATGAGGCCTTGGCGGTTGGGCGCTTCGCCTTTGTAGAATTTGGTGTAGTTGGCGAAGACCTCGATGCCCTGGATCGCCTGCGGAAGCATTTTCAAGTAGGGCTTCAAGGGTTGGCGGGCGCTGAGTTCGAGGCCCTCAAAGTGGCCGTTGCCGCCGTTGTCCTGGGTGTTGAGATTGTAACCGGCGTAGAGCCCGTCGAAGCCGTTGTCGTCGCCGGGTTGGATTTGGGTGACCTCGTTGATGATATAGTTGGTGATCTTCTTGCGGAACCAACCGGCGGACAAGGTGCCGGCGGCGGCGGTGAAATACTCGATCTGGGCGTCGATGTTCTGGGAGTAGGTGGGGAGGAGGCCGGTGTTGTTGATCGTTACGTTGGGGATCGCGGCAGTATCGTTGACGGTGGTGTTGGGGAGAATGGTCTGGATGCCGGGGCGGGACATCGAGCGCGTGGCCGCGATGCGGAGGACAAGATTCGGCGTGAAGCGGTAGGTGAGTTGGTAGTTGGGGAAATAATCGAGGTAGTCGCTCGTCACCCGTTGGGTGCGGGAGTAGACGGCGCTGAGGTATTCCCGGGAAGTGGCAGGGAAGCCGGCGGCGAGAACGGGGACGCCGAGGGAGTTGATGCGGATGGCGCCGCGGGCGAAGTTTTCCGTCTGCTCGGCGCGGACGCCGGCGAGAAGGGTGAGGCGAGGCGTGATCCGGACGGTCGCGGCGGTGTAGGCGGCGGTGATGATCTGGGTAAGATTCTGGGTGTTGACGGCCTGACGGGTGACGTTGGCGCCCTGAATGTTTTGGAAGGCCTTGGGGTTTTGCCGCATGTAGGCGGCGACTTTGTAGGGGTCGATGAGCGGGGGGCGGCGGATGCCGAAGAGAAAGTCGTCGCCGTATTCGGCGTCGGTCATTTCGAAGGTTTTGGCGTTGATGAGCTCGTCGCCGCTGGCGGCGATGCCGTCGGGCCCGAGGAAATCGAGCACGATCTGGCCGGCGGCTTTGCGACGTTGGATGCGGTAGAGGTTGGCGCCGGTGCGGAACTCGACGGGGAAACGCCACTCGCCGAAAGCGGCGCGGAGGTCGGTCTTCAGGTTGATCGTGCGGTCGTTTTGGAAACGGGGCGAGGTCTGGAGCGAAACCGAGCGTTGGTCGTAGTTGCGGAGATCGTAGATGTCGGGTCCGGCGAGTTGCACGAGGGAGGTGGGCGCAACGCGGTCGGGGGTCGCCTGGATGCGATAGGTGATGCCGCGTTGGTTGTTCATGTTGAACTGGGCGGACTGGATCATCTCGGGCAGGTCGGCGACCTTGGAGTCGGATTTGCCGTAGTTGGCCGAGTAGGTGAGGCGCCAGCGGCCCCAGTCGTGACGAACGCCGGCGTTGTAGGTGTAGTTGGCGCTGGTGGAGTCGGAGTAATCGGCGAAGACATCGGTCTGGCCGTTGACGACGGTGGTATCGGTCGCGGAGACGATGGGAAAGGTGCTCAGCGGAAGGACATTGCCGGTGGTGATGGGGCGGATGCGCCAGGTGTGGCCGCGGTTCTGGCTGAGGAAGGCGTTGTAGGTGAAACCGGCGTTGAGAATGGTGTGGGCGCCGAGTTTGTAGTCGGCTTTGAGGCTGCCATTGCGGCGGAATTTGACCTGCGGACCGTCGACCAAGGTGAAGGTGTCGAGGCGGACGGGGGCGTTGATCGGGACAGGCGCGGCAACGGTGCCGGCGACGATCGGGGTGTAGCCGAGGGCGTTGTTGTGGGAAGGATTGATGCTGTTGGTTTCGGAGTAAGAGAAAGTGAGGCCGAGGGTGTTTTTCAGAAACGCTTCGGAATAGACGACGCTGGCGCCGGGCTTGATGCGGTGGGTGGGACGTTGGCCGGGGCCGGGGACCGCCTTGAAGGTGAGCATCTCGCTGTTGGCGTTGAGGAGGAGGACGGTGCGGAAGACGCGGCGCTTCTGATTAAAGGCGCTCTTGGTCTCGGCGTTGATGACGCCGCCGGTGGACGGCGCATACCAAGGTGGCGGGGCCTTGTAGACCTCGATGGATTCGATGTTGGTGATGCTGGCCTGGGTGAACTCGAAGGCGCGGCTGGACGCGTCGGCCGAACCGGTGCTGGAACGGGGTGGGGTGCCGGCGGCGGCGGGGACCTGTCCATCGATGGTGAACGTGGTGGCCTCGGGATCTTGGCCGCGCACGGAGACGGTGGCGGCATCGGCGTTGGAATAGTTTACCAAGAGGCCGGGAACGTATTTGAGAAACTCGCCGATGTTGCCGTCGGGGACCTCGCCGAGGGTGTCGGCAGAAATGGCGGTCATGAAATGGTCGGCCCGCTTCTGTTTGTTGACCTGGGCGGCGTTGCCCTCGACCTCGCTGGCCACGACGAAGGCGCCGAGTTTGTAGATACCGGCAGTGAGCGCGAAATCTTGGGTGGTGCTCTTGCCCGCGACGACCGTGACGGACTGTTTCTGGCCGTCGAGGCCGGCGTAACTGACCGCCGCCGTGTAGGTGCCGGGAGCGACGTTGAGCAGGGTGTAGGAACCGTCGCGGTCGGTGAGTGCGCGGAAGGCGGTGCCCTCGAGCAGGACTTCGGCTTCGCCGAGATATTGGGCGGTGGCCTGATTGGAAACGCGGCCGGAGACGGTGCCGGTGGCGGGGCCTTGGGCGAAGGCCGAAGAACAGAGCGTGGCGATGGCAAGGGTCAATGAGGCAAGGAGGCGGGCTGGAGTCATGGTAAGGTCGGGATGGGAGTCAGGGGAAAGGGGGTGACCGGTCGGTGAGAAAGCGGCAAGCGACCGAACGATAGGGCAATGAATAAACGAGCTCCACGCGCCCCGGGCCAACAGCACATTGGTG
>CALSBN010000271.1:0-6107 GCA_943373185.1 Opitutus sp. GAS368
TTGCCCTTGAACCAACGGGGTCCCGATTCGGCCCCGGGCAACGGAGTCATCGCTCCACCGACTCCGATCGCGCTGCAAAGCAGGAAAAGCCCGAGAGTTTTCATCGGGCAAGATTCACGAACCGGTTGGCCCCGCGAGTAAAGCCACCAAGCGTGACAATCCGGCTACCCGCGCGCCCTATCCGCGCCGCCGGCGCCACGCCGCCAGGCCGAGCACCGCCAAACCAAAAATCACTCCCACCGTCGCCGGTTCCGGAATGGCCGTGCCGGTAAACGTCCCGATCGAACCGCGATACGTCGCGAGGTCGCTGGAAATGGTGTAGCTTACCCCGCTGATGGTGGTGATTGAGCTCATCACTCCGCCCAAAAACCAAGTCCCGCCGCTTTGAAAAAAGAGCGCCCCGCCCGAGTCACCGCCCGTGCCCTGCGCCTCGCCGGAAACCAAGTCGTAGTCGGTGCTGATCGAAAAGGTCGTCGAACCGCCCAGCGTCGCATTGCCGATACCCTCGCGATTGTTGGTGCCCCAGTTTTTCGTGCCGCCGCCAAAACCGACCATCCACACCGGGGTGTTTGCCGCCGGCGTGCTCGTGGCCAGCGAGAGGTTGGGCAGCATCGGGTCGGTCGCGATGCGGAACACGAGCAAATCCGTCGAGCCGATTTGCTGCGCCGAGCCCGGCACCGCGCTGTAAGACGTGCCGCCAAACGTAGCCGTGCCCGCGCCGACGTGATTCGCCGTGATCACCCAAAACCCGGTGACGAAGGAGCCGAGGTAGATCCCGGACGCACCCCCGACTGTGCCGACATTGTTCCAGGCCAGCCCGTTGCCGGGATCGCTCGTGCTGCCCGCCGGGCTGCCAAACACGATCAACGCCCGGGCCGACGGCACCGCGCTTCCGACCATCGCAGCCACCCAGACCATCGCCGCCACTCGAGATGCGCGCCATGACTTCATGCCAAAACGCTGGGAAACACCGGGGCGGAATCAAGCTCTTGGAAAACAATTTCGCCCCCAACTGAGCCCTCGCCCCGGCTCCGGCTTGTCAACCGTCACGACCCTTCTCACCGTCGCTCTGCTTTCGTTCCCTCCGCTTCATCTCGGCCATTCTCCGTCCCCCCACGCCCATGCTCCGTCGCTCGTTTCTGAAAACCACCGCCGTCGCCGCCACCGCGACGGCCCTTGCCCGCCCCGCGCTGCTCGCCGCCACCGGCGCGAAGCCCGCGCCCAAACTCGCCGTCGGCCTCGATAACTACGCCCTCCGCGCCATGGGCTGGAAAGCCCCGCAACTGATCGACTACGCCGCGTCGCTCAAGTGCGACACGCTCTTCATCTCCGACCTCGACGCTTTCGAGAGCCTCGACGATGCCGCCCTCCGCCCCTTGCGCGCCCGCGCCGAAGCCGCCGGCCTCACGCTTTTCGTCGGGAGCTGGAGCATCTGCCCCACTTCAAAAACATTTAAGAAAAACTGGGGCACCGCCGAGGAGCATCTCCGCCTCGGCCTGCGCGTCGCCAAAACTCTCGGCTCTCCGATGTTTCGCGCCGTGCTCGGCAACATGGAGGACCGCAAATCCGAGGGCGGCATCCAAGCCCGCATCGCGGATACCGTCGCCGTGCTCAAAGCCTGCCGCGCCGACGCGCTCAAAGCCGGTTTGAAGATCGCCATCGAGAATCACGGCGGCGACCTGCACTCGTGGGAGTGTCGCCAGCTCATCGAGGCCGCCGGCACCGATTTTGTCGGCTGCAACTTCGACTCCGGCAACGCCGCCTGGACCCTCGAAGATCCGATGGACGCCTTCGAAACGCTCGGGCCCGTCACGATCTGCTCCAGTCTCCGTGACCAACAGATCTGGTCCACCCCGGAAGGAGCCGCCGTGCAATGGACCGCCGCCGGCGACGGTCTCATCGATTGGAAGGCGTTCGCCGCCCGCTGGGCCCAACTTTGCCCGCAAGTCCCGATCATGATCGAGACGATCTCCGGCGTGCAGCGCGCCTTCCCCTACAAACAGCCGGATTTCTGGAAACACTACGACCGCCGCCCGGAGAAACTCGCCAAGTTCGAAGCCCTCGCCGCCCGCGGGCGCCCGCTCACCGCCTTCAAGGCCCCCGCCGGTCCCGAAGGAAAAGCCGTCACACAGGAATTCCAAAAAGCCGAAATCGCCAAATCCATCGCCTACCTCCGCCGTGAAATCGGCTTAGGGCTCCGCGCCTAACTATCCTCGTCCCCCACCCGGAACCCCAAGCCCAGAACCCGAAACTTCCCCTCCGCCGCCCCCTCCCCCCAAAAATGAATCGCCGCACTTTCCTCCAATCCTCCGCCGCCACCGCCGCGCTCGCCTCGTTCCCCGCCCTCCTTCGCGCCCAGCCCAAATCCGGCGGCCCCCGCTTCCGCACCGCGCTCATCGGCTGCGGTTGGTGGGGCAACAACATCCTCCGCGAAGCGATGGCCAGTGGCTCGTGCGAAGTTGTCGCCCTCTGCGATGTCGATTCCCGCCAATACGAAGCCACCCTCAAGAACGTCGCCGCTGGCACCGGCGATACGCCGAAGCTCTTTAAGGATTACCGCGAACTCCTCGCCGCCGCGAAGCCCGAGATCGTCATCGTCGGCACGCCCGACCACTGGCATGCGTTGCCGATGATCGCCGCCGTCAAAGCCGGCGCCCACGTCTATGTGGAAAAACCCATCGGGCACACCGTGATGGAGGGCCGCGCGATGGTGAACGCCGCGCGCGCCGCCGGCCGCGTCGTCCAGGTCGGCACGCACCGTCGCATTTCCCCGCACAACATCAGCGGCCGCGAATTTATCCGCTCCGGCCAAGTCGGCGACATCGGCATGGTGCGCTGTTTCGTGCTCGGCGGCGGCGGCCCCGACCGACCGCTTCCCACCGTCGCCGTCCCCAAGGAGCTCGACTGGGACATGTGGTGCGGCCCCGCTCCGCTCCGCCCGTTCAACGGCGGCGATCCGCGCACTCCGACCGTCGGCGCCGGCAACCGTGGCATCCACCCCCGCGGTTTTCGCAACTACCTCGACTACGCCAACGGCACCCTCGGCGATTGGGGCATCCACTGGCTCGACCAAGTCCTCTGGGTCACCGGGGAAAAGTATCCGAAACGCATTTTCTCCAGCGGCGGCCGGCCCATCGCCGGTGCGCCCGTCCTCACGGCCCAAGAGCAGACCACGGACGCCCCCGACCACCAACTCGCCACCTATGCGTTCGAAAAGTTCAACGTGCAATGGGAGCACCGCCGCTTCGGCGCCAACAACACCGACAAAGGCGAGAGCGTCGGTTGCTACTTCTACGGCACGAAGGGGATTTTCCACATGGGCTGGCAGAAAGGCTGGACGTTTTACCCCACCGATTCGAAAGCCCCGCCGATCACCGAAGCTGCCCAGCTCAACGCGCCGGACTCGCAAAACATCAAGGAACTCTGGGCCGATTTCCTCACCGCCATCCGCAGCGATGGGAAAATCAAACCCGTGTGCGACATCGGCGAAGTCCACTTGGCGAGCAACATGGCGCTCCTCGGCATGGTCTCGATGAAACTCGGCCGCAGCCTCGACTGGGACGGCGCCACCGAGCGCGTCCTCAACGACGAAGCCGCCAACAAACTCCTCCGCCGCGACTACCGCCCCGGCTACACCTTCCCGACCTAAAAAGTAGGGCAGGGTCTTCGACCCGCCCTCTACGCCTACGTCCCCCGCGGCTACTTCCCACCGAGGTTAAAGAAAATCCGCACGTTCTTCGTCTGTCGGCCGGCGGCGATGATATCCAGCCGTCCGTCGCCATCGAGGTCAGCCAACTTCAAATCCTCCACCGCGACTTCCGGCCCGCCGATCTCGAACGTCTGCGCGCCCACGCCCGCCGCGTCGCCCGGCACATAGAGCCGTATGCCCGGCGCCCCGCGCGGAGTCATCGCCCGCCAGCCCGCCACGATCTGCGGCGAGCCGATCCCGAGCACATCGCCCACCGCCAAGGCGTGGCCGTCTTTCAGCGTCTCATCGAGCACCCGCCGCGTCCACTTGCCGCCCGGTGATCCGGGTTCGAGATAGAGCGCCACGGTGATCCCGTGCATCGGCTCGATCGTCGCCAAAAACCGCCGCGCTCCCGCCAGCTTGCCATCGCGGATCTCACCGGCCGGCTGGTCGGTCAACTGCCGGTTCTTCCACCCGCCCGCCGCCCGGCCAAAATACCAGATCCCTTCCTTGCCCGCCGCCAACAGCTCTTCCTCCGGATCGGCGTCCCAGTTGATCCGTTGAAAATTATGCGACGCGTGCATGAAATCGCTGATCACCGCCGTCTTCCATTCCTGCCGCGGATCCTTCGGCACCGTGTAGGCCAGTAGCTTCGCCCCGGCGCCCGTGTTGTTTTTGTTACCCCGGCCGTGGAGCGGTTGGACGGCGAGTTCATACTTGCCGGCCTGATTCTTGACCCAGTGCATCCGGTGCACCGTGGGTTCGTGCGGCAGCCGCACCGGCTCCCAACGCTGCGTGCGGTCCGCCGGCGCGATCAGGAAAAAAACCGCGCCGCTGTTCACGGTGTCGCCGGGATTCCACTCCGCGCCCACCGCGACTTCGCAACGCCCGTCGCCGTCGATGTCCGCCGCGGCGATGCACACGTTGTCCTTTTCGGTCAGATTCTCCGCGATCACGAATTTCTCCCATGCGGGATTCCGATACCAGACGACCTGCTTTTTGTCGGCGAGCAACACGTCGGGCTTTCCGTCGCCATCGACATCGGCGATCGCGAGCCCGTAGCCGATCTCGATCTTCGTATCGATGTCCACGACCCGGAACTTCGGCGCCGCCAACTCCGCCGCCATCGCCACTCCGCCCACCAAGGCCCAGATCAAAAGATAACGCATCCCCCATTTGATTCAGGCCCGGCCGGAAAAAGCAAAACTCCCGTGTCTGGACCCCGGGGTCTCTTGTGTTGGACTTGGCTGCGCCGGAGACGCGACGCCCTCGTCGCGTTCCGTATTCGCCGACTCGCGGGGAAAGAAAAAATTTTGAAAACGCCCGAACACAAAACTCCCGGGTCAGCGCTCTTCTCGACCCCGATTGCCCGCCAAACTCCACGCACTCTGCGGCAAGGCGCGAAATAGTTCTCCACAATCGGCACCGCTCGGGGGAACCACCACCGCGTTCAGGGTTCAAGTTACCGCCGGGCGTTCAAATCCCGGTGCCTCCGTCGCTCACGCTCCTCGTCGTCATGAACGCCCCGTCCTCCATTCCGCTCTCTTCCCCTCTATGAAAACCCTGACCAAAAAATCAGGTTCAAAAACCGCCTCGGCCAAGCGTTCGGCCAACGCCGCAGCGGCGCGGCCGACGATCGCCCACACCCTCGGTGCCGCTCAAAGCGACCCGAAACATAGTTTTCACAGTCCCGCCCGACCGTGGCAGCCGGCGAGCGCCTCCAGCGCGTCCGAGCCCGAGCCCCGGCCAATTGAACGTCTTTGGCTATGGCCTCGACCGGTTGTTTTGCGCCGACCCGAAGCCGTCCCGATCAGAGTCGTCGATAGGGCTGTAAGTGTTTATTCCGCCCTGTTGCCGGTAGCGGGACGACGCGTTAAAGAACGCCGTCGATTTGCCAATATTCGTTTCAATCCGCGCCCCGCTTGTGAGAGCGGGGCGGCGTGCTGGCGCCGAGCAAGGTGGGCAAGACGTGGACGTTTCAATCCGCGCCCCGCTCGTGAGAGCGGGGCGGCGCGCGGGCTTGGCGGTGGAGGTGGTTGAGCACTTTGTTTCAATCCGCGCCCCGCTCGTGAGAGCGGGGCGGCCTGCGAACGTCGCGGTCAGAGACGCGGAGGACAGGTTTCAATCCGCGCCCCGCTCGTGAGAGCGGGGCGGCGTGAAAACCAAGAAGCTCACGCCAGTCCACGGCACAGTTTCAATCCGCGCCCCGCTCGTGAGCGCGGGGCGGCAGGGGCGAGGGGCGAGGGGGCCGGAGCGCGGCCGGTTTCAATCCGCGCCCCGCTCGTGAGAGCGGGGCGGCCGGCGGCGCCGGGGGTGAGCCAGAGCCAAAGGGTGTTTCAAACCGCGCCCCGCTCGTGAGAGCGGGGCGGCGCGCAAGCGGCCGACAAGGGGCAGCTTTTAACGGTTTCAATCCGCGCCC
>CALSBN010000272.1:0-6082 GCA_943373185.1 Opitutus sp. GAS368
AGGCACCGAAATACCGGCGCATATCCACCACAGTGCAACCAGAGTTGCGATTATAAGCCCGTATCCTATGGTCGGACTGTTGAATTCTTTGATGTCGAAGATCCGGAAAACCACTAGCCAAAGCCGGGGATAATTGAAGCGCTGTTGCCACGGTGAGCCTGGATTCGAGATCATCGGATCGTAGCCCTGATCGATGGAGTCCATCGCCCCGGTGGCGGTCCGCAGGTCCGCAAAAAAAGGGCTCCGACTCACCATGCCCCAGCGGTTCCAAGTGGGTTCCCAGCCGTCGCGGTGAAGCAACAATCCGATCCCGACTGCGCCCAGGCCGATCAACACAAACAAAACAATTCTACCTCGCATTGAGTATAGTTAGGGGACGCCGAAGAAGCAGAGCGGTTAGCATTTGGCTAAGGTGAAATACTCCCTTTCGCAGAGGTTTCTTGGCAAGCCCGGTGTGATTTCCAATTCGTTGCGGGTTTCGGCGAGATCTGAAGATTTCTTTGTGCGCTCAGTAGGCTTTAACTTAACTTATTTTCCTCGATCCGCTGTCCAACAAACGGGGTCCACCTCAGCGCCATTCGGGTCCACCTCAGTGATCAGTTAGTGGTTGGGAATCCCCGAATCCTTCAGCTGCTCTCTCCAGCTTTGGATCTTGGCTTGGGCCCCGTAGTGCTCGGCGCGGGCCTTGTCGCCTCGTTCCATCCAGATGCGCGAGAGAGTGGTGTTGATGAACAGGTCGGTTGGGCGGAGGGCGTGGGCGCGGTCGCCGGCGGCGAGAGCGGCGTCGAGTTGGCGAATGGAGAAATTCACTTCGGCGAGAGCATGCCACGCTTCGAAGGACTGGGGAGCAGTTGAGGAAGCCCGGGTGAGTTTTGCAAGGGCCGCGTCGGTCTCGCCGAGGGCATAATCGGCGGTGGCGTCTTCGATAAGGTTTTGGAGTTCGTCTTCAGTCATTCCCGTTTAGCTTGAGGCTATGGCTGAAAAAAGAAAGGACGGCCTTGCGGCCGTCCTATGGAGAGGGAACTGAAGGATAGTGACTCGCTCAGGCCTTGGGTGCGCTGCCAACGATGGCGATTGAGATCTTGATCTCGGGGTTAACCTTGTCTTCGTTCTTGCCGGCTTGGATCCCGAAGTCGGCGCGTTGGATCATGAATTCGCCGCGGAGGACGAGCAGGTCGCCTTTAACTTCGGGTTTGTTGATGCGCTTGCCGAAGGCGTCCGCGAGATGTGTCAGTTTGACGGGGACCTTGATGTCTTTGGTCACTCCCTTGAGCGTAAACTTTCCGGACGCAGTCGCCGAAGTGACATTGCCGGCGGTGCTGACGCCTTCGAGCTTCGAAAGTTGGAAGGTGATCTCCGGATTTGCAGCGGCATCGAGCCAATTGTTGCCGAGCATGTGCTCGGTCATCGTGGCATTGGGGACGACGAGAGATTTCGTGGCAACGACGATCTTGCCGCTGGTTGCCGCCGGGTTGGCGGGATCGAACGAAACCGTTCCGGTGACGCCACCGGCAGTTCCGGCGATGGGCTCGAGCACGGAATCGAGCGAGAATTGGAGTGCGTTGACGCCTTTGGGATCTTTGAAATCAAACGAAACAGGGGCGGCACTGAGCGACGTGGCGAGGGCGAGGGTGATGACGGATGTGATGACAAGTTTTTTCATGTAGGTTGATCAGTTTTTGTTTCTAGGACGGAGGAAAAGTGAAATCGCAAAGAGGGCTCCGGAGAGTCCGACCCCGCCAGCCAACAGGTCGATGCCGGGGACGTATCGGTCCTCATAGACCGTGTAGGCGATATCGGTGATCTCATCGGTTTTTGTCATTGGGACCCGATTTTGGCTCCAACCGGTGTGGGCACCCTTGGCTGCCCAAAAGCCAACGGTCGCAACGAATAGACAGAGGGCGATCAATTGGAGGATTTTTTTCAAGGAGAGGCAGATGCTTCGATATTAAACGAATTTAACGAAGCAAAAAGGAATTCGTTGAATTGCAAGCGGGCGTTGAAAAATTCCGAAATTATGCGGGCCTAAAGAATCAGCATGGCGTCGCCATAACTGAGAAAGCGGTATTCACGGGCAATTGCCTCGGCATAAATCGAATGGAGCCAACCCACACCGTCGGTCGAACCGGGTGTGAGAAACGCCGAAACCAGGCAAAGCAGGGTGGATCGGGGTTGGTGAAAGTTCGTGATCAACGCATCGATTCCCCGAAAGGCACGGGGAGGGTAGATGTAGATGGAGGCTTCGGCGACCTGCGGTGTTTCCCGTGCAGCCGGGTGGTGGGCTAGAAAATTCTCGATCGATCTCACCGAGGTAGTGCCGACCGCGATCCGACGCCCGGGCAGAGGGGGAAATAGCGCCCGCTGGGTCGTCACCGGGATTTCGTAGAGCTCCCGGTGGATGGCGTGGTCTTCGACCATTTTGGCCGTGATGGGTTTGAAAGTGCCTAGCCCCACATGCAGGGTAAGGTCGGCCGTGAACACCCCTTGAGCTCGAAGTGCGGCAAGAATTTCCGGTGTAAAGTGCAGCCCGGCCGTGGGAGCGGCGACTGCGACTTGGCGCTCGGGATTGGCGTAGACCGTTTGATAGCGGTCGCGATCGAGGGAGGTGGTGGTCGGCGCGAAAGAGGGAACGTTGCTCCGCTCGATGTAGGGCGGCAGCGGAACCTCGCCGACGCGATTGGCCAAAGCCGTGACCGATTCGCCGTTGAGGGTCTTGAACTGGACAAAGGCCGAGCCGTCGGTCTCGCGCGAGATGATCTCCGCCTGGAAGGTTCCGGCTGCGTCCGCAAACGTCGCGCCAACGGCCAATTTTTTACCGGGTTTGATCAGACACTGCCAAGTAGTGGCGGAATGGCCCTCCGTGGGGCGCAACAGGAAACACTCGACCTGTCCGCCGGTAGGCCGGCGTGCGTGGAGTCGGGCCGGGAGCACTGAAGCATTGTTCCGAAAAAGGGTGTCGCCCTCGCGCAGGAACCGGTGGAGATCGGCAAATGCATGGTGTGAAAACGTGCGGGTCGCGCGGTCGATGACCATCAGGCGCGATCCGTCGCGACGAGCGGCGGGAGTTTGCGCGATCAGATGAGCGGGCAAGTGGTAGTCGAAAAGATCGGCGGAGAGCGGCGGCACAAAGGGGAAAATGAGGCTTGCCCTTGCAATGGTGGCGAGTTTCTTCCGCTCTTCGCGAGCCTGTCCGCCGACATAGCTCAGTTGGTAGAGCAGCTCATTCGTAATGAGCAGGTCATCGGTTCAAGTCCGATTGTCGGCTCCAGCTCTCCGGAGACTGCGGACGTGACGTTTAGTTGTCCGCGATACGATCGTCGGCGAGGCGACCCTGTAGTTTTCGGCGCAGCTTTATCTGTTCTATGTCGTGGCGCAGCGAACGGTTAAAGAGCTCGAATCGCCGGCTGACATTGAGTGTCTCGAGCAATGTCTGTTTGAGGGCCGGATTCTCGCAGAGATTAAACGCCGCAAGGTCGACGAAGGTTTCGGGGTCCGCGACGGTCTTGAGGAAAGCGGTGAGTTCGGCCGCTTCGGTTTCGGCGAGTTTGAGTTTGAGACCGATGAGTCGGGTAAGTTCCCGGCGCAGCCGTTCGTTTTCTTCGATGGTTGCTCCGGATTCGCTGACCAAGGCGCGAATCCGGATGCGGCGATAAGGGTCTTCGGTAATCACCTCGTCGATTTCGGCGCGGCAGAGACCTTGGAGGAGAAGATTGGACGTGCCATTGTCGTTCTTCTGGCAGGCGCGCACGATTCCGATACCCACCACGCGATGCTGGGGCTCGATTTTGCCGGGTTGGCCTAGCTGACGTTGATCCAGGCCGGCGATGGCGAAGATGCGGTTGCTGGCCAAGACGTCGCAAAGCATACGTCGGTAGCGCGGTTCGAAGATATGGAGCGGAAGCAGGGCTTGGGGAAAAAACGCGACGTTGGGCAAAGTCATAACCGGCACTTCGTCGGGCACTGTGATTTCCATTTCCATTCGCGAATTCTAGCACGAGTGAGGCTAAATACAACTGAGACGCAGATTGTGCCGTGGGTGTGCCAGTAATTTCTGCGGGTGAGACAAACTGGCTTGAATTTCGATGCATTGGCGGTGGTTTCTCCGGAGTGTCGATTTGCTAAATGTTGCAGTGTATTAATTTAAACTGCGATTACGGATCCGGGCACGTTCGTTGCTAGAGAGAGGGCATGAGCAGAATTCTTGGCATTGATCTTGGCACCACCAACTCGTGTATGGCGGTCATGGAGGGCGGTGAACCCGTCGTGATCCCGAACGCCGAGGGTGCGCGCACCACCCCGTCGGTGGTTGCTTTCACAAAAACCGGAGAGCGCCTGGTCGGCCAAGCCGCCAAGCGGCAGGCCATCACCAATCCTCGCAACACTGTTTTCTCGGCCAAAAGATTCATCGGTCGGAAGCTCACCGAGGTGAGCGAAGAGTCTAAGAACATGCCGTATAAGGTCGTAGCCGGGAAAAACGGTGACGCTTACATTGAGGTCCAGTCAGGCGACAAGACCGAGCAATTCGCGCCGCAGCAAATCGCGGCTTTTGTCCTCGGGAAACTGAAGGCCGATGCGGAGGCTTATCTTGGCGACAAAATCACCCAAGCGGTGATCACCGTTCCGGCTTATTTTAACGACTCCCAACGCCAAGCGACCAAAGATGCCGGCAAGATCGCCGGCCTCGAGGTGCTTCGGATCATCAACGAGCCGACCGCCGCCTCGCTTGCATACGGTCTCGACAAAAAGAAGGACGAGAAAATCTCCGTGTTCGATCTGGGTGGCGGCACGTTCGACGTTTCGGTGCTCGAGATCGGGGACGGTGTGTTCGAGGTGAAGTCCACCAACGGTGACACCCATCTCGGTGGAGATAATTGGGACGAAGCACTCATCGGATGGCTGGTCGACACGTTCAAAAAAGAGAACGGGATCGATCTGCGCAAAGACCCGATGGCCCTCCAACGCCTCAAGGAAGAGGCGGAGAAGGCCAAGATCGCCCTCTCCTCAACGCAGTCCGTGGATATCAACCTTCCGTTCATCACGGCCGACGCCTCGGGCCCGAAGCACCTCAACGTGCAGCTCAGCCGCGCCAAGATGGAGCAAATCTGCGAGAGCCTATTTGAGCGTTGTATCCAGCCGTTTAAGAACTGCCTCAAAGACGCCGCACTCACCTCCGACAAGATCGACGAACTCGTGCTTGTCGGCGGGATGACCCGCATGCCCAAGGTCGTCGAGATCGCGAAAACCCTTGGCGGAAAGGCTCCGCACCAAGGCGTGAATCCCGACGAAGTTGTCGCAATCGGCGCTGCGATTCAGGGTGGCGTGCTGAAGGGCGAAGTCCGCGATGTGCTTCTCCTCGACGTCACGCCGTTGACCCTCGGAATCATGACGGCGGGCGATGTGTCGACCGCGATGATTTCGCGCAATACCACGATCCCGTCCAAAAAGACGCAGACCTTCTCGACTTACAGCGACAACCAGCCCGGCGTCGAAATCGTCGTCCTCCAAGGCGAGCGTTCGATGGCCAAGGACAACAAGAACCTCGGCACGTTCAAGCTCGACGGCATCCCTCCCGCGCCGCGCGGCACGCCACAGATCGAAGTCACTTTCGACATCGATGCGAACGGCATTTTGCACGTTTCCGCCAAAGACCTCGGCACCGGCAAAGAGCAGAAAATCACGATTCAAGGTTCCTCCGGCCTTTCCAAGGACGAGGTCGAGAAGATGACGAAAGAAGCCGAGCTCAACGCCGCCGAAGACAAGAAGCGCCGCGAGGCCGTCGAAACGAAGAACCAGCTCGACAGCACGATTTACCAGCTCGAAAAGACTCTCAAGGACTCCGGAGACAAACTTCCGGCCGACAAGAAATCCACGATCGAAGCAGCCGTTGCGGACGCGAAGAAAGATCTCGAGAGCAACGATGGCGACCGGATGAAAGCCGCGATGGAAAAGCTCTCCAAATTGGGAGCCGAGCTCTACGCCGACGTCGCTGCCGCTGCCCAAGCAGCCGGAGCCGCCGGCGCGACTGAGGCTCCCGGTGCCGATGCGCCGCCTCCGGCGGGCGGTTCTTCCAAGAAGACCGAGA
>CALSBN010000273.1:0-6068 GCA_943373185.1 Opitutus sp. GAS368
GAGCTCAACCCGGAGCGGCGGAAATCGACTTGGGCGGGGTGATCGTTTTCCCGGGCTTGATCGATGCCCATGTTCATTTGGACAAAGCGCACACGTGGGACCGCGCGCCGAATCGCACGGCGACCTTCATGGGGGCGCTCACGACGCTCGGCGCCGATTCGGCCAATTGGACGGCGGCCGATCTTGAACGCCGGGCGGAGTATTCGCTGCGTTGCGCCTACGCCCACGGCACGAGCGTGGTGCGAACCCACCTCGACACCGGCAGCTTGGTGAAGGCCGAGACGAGCCATAATGTGATGGCGATGTTGCGCCAGCGCTGGGCGGGCCGGATCGAGTTGCAAACGGTGCCATTGTGCGGGATCGCGGATTTCTCTTCGGCGGTCGGGTCCAAGATCGCGGAGCTCTCGGTGCGCACGGGCGCGAGTGCGCTGGGGGGCTTTGCTTTTATGTCGGCAGATTTGCCCGGGCATCTCGACCGTGAGCTGGCGACGGCGCGCGAGCACGGGCTCGGACTCGACTTGCACGTCGATGAGACGGGAAATCCCCAGTCCGAGATTCTGCGCTTTATCGCGGAGGCTGTGCTGCGTTGCGAATTTCCCCATCCGGTGGTGTGCGGGCATTGTTGCAGTCTCTCGGTGCAATCGCCGGAGCGGCAGCGCGCGACCATCGATCTGGTCAAGGCGGCGGGGCTGAAGGTCATCTCGCTGCCCATGTGCAATCTCTACCTGCAAGACCGCCGGCCGGCCGGAGCCTTTCCCCGCAGTCCCTCGTGGCGTGGGCTCGCGCCGCTCCAAGATCTGTGGGACGCGGGCGTGCCGGTGGCGTGCGCGAGCGACAACGTGCGGGATGCGTTTTTTGCCTTCGGTGACTTCGACCTGCTGGAGGTCTACGCTCAGAGCGTGCGACTTGCCCACCTTGATGAACGTCTGGGTGATTCCGTGCGGGTCGTGGCGTCGACCGCGGCCGAGATCGTGGGCTTGCCGACTTTCGGCCGCGTCGTGGCCGGAGCGCCGGCTCGCCTCGTGGTGACCGAAGCACGGACGTTTAACGAGTTGCTCAGCCGGCCCACGGGGCCGCGGCAACGGATCGACGGCGAGACGCTGCACCGGCCGGTGCGGCCCGATTATCGTGAACTGAATTAATTTATTCGGCGCCGGTGGCGTCCAATTTGCTTATCCGGTTACCCCTATGCTTATCCGTCTATCGAAAATCTCTCTCATCGCGGCGGTCGGACTTTTTCTGGCGATTGTGGTGCTGAACAATCTCACGGACTACAAATCCAACTACGATTTCGTCTTCCACGTGTTGTCGATGGACACGACCTTTAAGGGCAACGCGTTGATGTGGCGCTCGATTCACAGCGAGCCGATTTACCACGCCTTCTATGCGTCGCTGATTCTTTGGGAGGCGGCGGCGGCGGTGCTGATATTCGTGGGCGCATGGAAGCTTTGGCAGGCGCGCGGGGCCGGCGGCGATGCCTTCAATCGCGCCAAGAATTTGGCCATCGGCGGATTAACGCTGAACCTGCTGCAATGGTTGGTCGCCTTCATTACCGTGGGCGGCGAATGGTTTTTGATGTGGCAATCGAGCACCTGGAACGGCCAAACGGCGGCCGGCCGGATGTTCACCATTGTCGGCTTGGTGCTCGTTTTTGTGAACACCAAGGACGACGACCTTTCTCCAGCGAAATAATCCCTTCGACGTTTTCTTTTCTCCATGACGCTCACTCCGCTTGCGATTGCCGACGACGCCACATTTTGGCCGTGGCGCACCTGGACCGATTTTGTGGGGCTGACGCCGGCGGAGAAGGCGAGCACGACGGTGATCGTGCCGGTCGCGGGCTTGGCCGATTGGGGACTGGGCCACGCGCTCGACGCCGAAGAGTTGATGGTGACGCACCTGATCAAGGCGGCGGTGGTGCAACGCCCGGCGACGTTTCATCCGATCGTGCTTCCCCCGCTCCGTTTTGTGCTCGGTTCCGATCCGGCCTGCGCGTTCGCGGTTGAGCCGCCGACGGCCCACGCGTTTTTCAGGGAAGTAGCCCTCTCGATCCATGCGGCCGGGTTTCGCCGGATTCTGCTGATCAACGCCAGCCCGTGGAATGAAGAACTCTGCGCCGCCGCGAGCCGCGACCTGCGCATCGAGCTCGGTCTGCAAATTTTCCGGGTGAACCTTAGCATGATCGACCTCGATCTGCACCCGACCCGGAGCAAAACGCGTCGCCGCGTGCAGACGTTGGTCACTGCGCTTTCGGGGCGGGAGCCGGACCCGCAGCCGGCGAGTGTGCCGGGCCCGGAATTTTGGGCCGATGAAAAGATTCGGCCCTTGGCCGGCGCCGCGGTCCCGTTGGCGGCCGCGCAAGTCGAAGGTGCCGCGATTCTCGCCGAGACGGCCGCGCGGTTGGCGGGACTTTTCGGTGACATCGCCGCCCACCCGCCGCTGGCCCGCGATGGAGTATTGGTTTCCATGATCACACCATGAGCACGACGATATTCCCCCGCTACCGCGACCGTTACCTGGCAGCGATGACTCCCGGCCAGATCGCCGCGCTGCCCGACCGGGCTTGGGCCGTCGTGATTGTGCCGGTCGGCGCGATCGAACAACACGGACCGCATCTGCCGGTCGCGGTGGATTCGTTCCTCGCCCAAGTGTGGGTGGAGCAGTTGATCGCCCGCCTGCCGGCGGGCGCGTCGTGCTACATCACGCCACCGATCACCATCGGAAAGAGCAACGAGCACACCGGGTTTCCGGGAACGCTCGCGATCTCGAAGGATACGTTGCGTTCGCAGCTCCTCGCGATCGCGCGCCAGCTCAAGGCGTGGGGTTTTGCGCAGATGGCGATTCTCAATACGCACGGCGGCAACATGGCCGTGAACACCTATACCTTGCGCGAGATCAACGCGACGCTCGGCCTCCGCGCGGGCACTTTGCCCAATAAAAATACGATCGAGGTCTCGCCGCAGGAATCGACCTATGGCTTCCACGCCAACGAGGCCGAAACCGCGCTGCTGCTGGCTGCGGCCGGATCGCTCGTGAAGACGGGCGGCGTGTGCGACTACTACGGCCGGATCGAGGAGAACCGCCAAGTCCGTCCCGAGCGCGCCCCGGTAAGTTTTGCGTGGGTCTCGCAAGATCTCTCGCAGACCGGCATTATGGGTGATGCTTCGCTCGGCACGGCGGAGAAAGGCGAGCGCTGGATCGCCCACGTCGCCGAGGGGCTCGCGCAGTCGGTCGCGAATTTGTGCGCCGAGGGTCGCGCGCTGGCGGGTGTTTCCCTATGAGTCTGCAAAAAACTCTCGTTTATCCCGACGGTCATGCGCCGTCGCGCGGTGCTTACAGTCCGGGTCTGAAAGTTGAGCTGCCGGGCGGCGGCGTGATGCTCTACGTCACCGGCCAACTCGCGCGCGCTCCGGACGGCTCGGTCGTTGCGCCGTTTGATGCGACGGCGCAGACCGAATATATTTTCGGACTGATCGGAGAGATTCTCAAGGCTGCCGGGATGGACTACGGCGATGTCGTCCGGGCGCAGACTTATCTGACCGACATGGCAGATTTCCCGAAATTTTCCGCCGTGCGCGACCGTTATTTCGGATCCGCCAAGCCGGCGAGCACGCTCCTTGAAGTGAAGGGCCTCGCGCATGTCGGCTGCTGCGTCGAAGTCGAAGTCACGGCGATGCGCTGATGTTTTTCCCATGCTAACTCGCTCCCTGTTCCGTCAGATTCTCGGTGCCGCCGTTGTCCTTGTTGGACTCGGCGGCCTGCCTTTGTTCGGTCTGCAACTGCACCGAGAGCGCGCGCTGCCCACCGATCTCGCGGTGACCGGCCGCCTCACCGGCGTGCCGGCGGGAGAGACGCGTTTTGTGCGCTGGGCCGATCTGCGCGCGATGCCGTCGATTACCAAACTCAAACTCGACGGCGAGTTTGTGCAGGGGGTGCAGGAAGTGACGGCGCTTTGGCTCGCGGATGTCTGGGCGGCGCTGCCGAAAGCAGCCGATGCCGATACGTTGTTGGCGACCTGCACCGACGGCTATGCGGCGGTTTACCGACCGGACTTCATCAAGACCTACCGTCCGATTCTAATTCTCGAAATCAACGGCCAGGGCCCCGACAAATGGCCGCCGCCGGGGCTGAAATTCAATCCCGGTCCCTACGTGATCACGGTCAGCAAAGAGATCGTGCCGGCGGTCGAGACTTACCTGGATGTGGGGCACAAGAAGCCGTGGGGCACAAACGTGATCGAGGTCGCGAACTATGCGGACCGCTTCAAGGGCGCCTACACCGGGAACTGGGCGGGGCTCTCGGCGCGGGCCGAGGCGGGGCGGGAAATCTACATCCACTCCTGCACGAGTTGCCATGGCGGGCCGGACAAGATGTTCGGCGGGACCAAATCGGGACGGGTGTTTGAAGTATTGGTGGCCCACGCCACGCACAACCCGGAGTATTTCAAAAAGTATGTGCGGGCACCCAAGAGCGTGATGCCGGTCGCGACGATGCAGGCGCACCCGGATTACACCGACGAGCAGTTGGCGGCGATCATGGCGTTCGTCGTGGCGGAGAAAAAATAGGCCGGGGACCGGCACTAGGGAGCGCCAGCGGATCTGCGGTTGCCCTCGGTCCGGTGACGCATCAACCCTCGGGGAGGCTTTGGCCGTTTGCATGATCACCAACAGAGCACGCGGACTTGTTAACCTCCATGCGGGACTGACGACGTTGGCGATCAGCGTTTTTTTCTGGGTGTATGCCGAGTTGATCATGCGCTACGTGCCGGTGGTCCGGCTGAGCCGTGAGGTGAATTTGTTGCCCTATTTTCTCTGCGTGGTGGGAGGCATGGCGCTCTCGCGGCGGGAACTCTCCCGGCAGGCGGCGCGGTTTCATCTGCTGGATCTCGGCGGCGCGGCACGGTTGGCGGCGCTTCAAGTCGGGCTGATGGCCCTGCTGATTTTCACGATGATGTTTGCGACGCTGGACCGAAGCATCAGTCGATTGTTTCTCGGCAGTTTTTTGGCGTGGTGCTGGATCGGGCTGTCGTGGCTGAACGTGCGGGGTCCCCGCATGTTGGCCAAGTTGGTGTTTCAGCGCGGTCACCGCCTGCCGACGGTTTTCATCGGTCGGGTGGCGTCGTTTGGCCGCCTCGACGAATGGATTGCCCAGCGGGAGCCGCTCGGGATCGATCCGGTCGGGCTGCTCTCGGACGAGATGCCGGACGCGAGGGCAACAAAGTTGCCGGCACCGTGGTTGGGTCGCGTCGCGGAGCTGCCGGAAGTGCTGGCGGGGCGGCAGGTGGGACAGGTGATCGTGTTGGAGCTGCCGGAGAGCGACCTCGCGGCGCGCGGGTTGATCGACATCTGTCGTGAGCACGGTTGCCGACTGTTGATTCACAACAATCTGGAGGAACGCTACACCCAGCCCATGGTGCCGATCATCGAGGAAGGCCGGCATTTCTACACGCTGCAGGACGAACCATTGGAGGACCCGGTGAACCGACTGGTGAAGCGGACCTTCGATGTGGCGGTTGCGTTGCCTATCGTGGCGGCGGTTCTGCCGCCGCTGGCCCTATGGGTGGCCGTGATGCAAACGCTGCAGGCGCCGGGGCCGTTGCTGCACGCCCGGGAGAGACGGGGGTTGCAGGGTCGGCCGTTTCGGATGCTGAAGTTTCGTTCGATGCGGATGGCGCCGGCAAATGCGGAGGGCGAGGCCCGGCAGGCGAAAGCGGATGACGAGAGAATTTTCCCTTTCGGCCGATTTTTGCGCCGCAGGAGTCTGGACGAATTTCCGCAGTTTTGGAACGTGCTGGTCGGCGACATGAGCATAGTGGGGCCGCGACCGTATATGCCCGAACTGGATGAAGCGTTCCGGCGACGCACGCGCGGCTATCGCTCCCGGCAACTGGTCAAGCCGGGGATCACCGGCTTGGCGCAGAGCTTGGGTTACCGGGGCGAAATTCTTGAGGAAGAAATGCTGCTGCGCCGGGTCCACTGGGACGTTCATTACATCACGCACTGGTCGGTGTGGCTGGACCTGCAAATCACGGTGCGAACCTTTTGGCAGGTATTCCGGCCGCCGGGGAC
>CALSBN010000274.1:0-6056 GCA_943373185.1 Opitutus sp. GAS368
CCCGGAAAAAATCGTCCTCCGCGACATGACCGGCGCGGTCTCCACCGTGCTCACCGCCGACATCAAAGAAGACAAACACCTCCCCGCCTCGATGATGCCCGAAGGCCTAGCGAACGCCCTCTCCCTCGAAGAATTCGCCGCGCTCGTCCACTTTCTCGCCGCGAAAAAATAGCTCGCCCCGCGCCCGTCCCGCGCCACGTTCCGCGCCGTGGATTCACCCCCGTCCGACCAAGCCCGCTGGTTCGCCGAAAACGTCCAACCGCACGAACCCGTGCTCCGCTCCTACCTGCGCGGTTCGTTTCCCGCCGTGCGCGACCTCGATGATGTCGTCCAGGAATCCTATCTTCGCATCTGGCGGGCCCAGACGGTCCGGCCGATCCAGTCGGCCCGCGCCTTCCTGTTCCGCGTCGCCCGCAACCTCGCCCTCGATTTCCTTCGCCACGACCGGGCCTCGCCGATCATCGCCCTTGACTCGCTCGCCGGATTGCCGGTCGCCGACGACCGGCCCAATGCCATCGAGTTGCTGACCGCCGCCGAGAAAAGCCGGCTTCTCGGCGAAGCGCTCGCCGCGTTGCCTCGCCGCTGCCGCGAAATTGTTTTCCTCCACAAAATCAAAGGATTCTCCCAACGGGCCGTCGCCCAACAACTCGGTCTCACCGAGAAGACCGTCGCCAACCAGATCGCGCTCGGCGTGCAACGTTGCGAAGCCTACTTCCAACGGCGCGGCGTGGAGTTTTTCTGAACCATGGAGCCGATCCCTCCCCGTTCCTTCCGTCCGCCCTCCATGGACGCACGCCGTGAGAAGCTCCATCCGCTGGACTGGGCTCACGCCGCCGGCACCGCCGATTTGGTCGAACGGGAAATGCACGCCAGCCTCCGCCGCCGGGCCCGCCGCCGCGCCGCCGGACTGGGCGGGCTCGCGGTCGTCTGTGTCGTCGCGGGCGTTTTTTGGTTCGCCCGAATCGCACCGCCGCCGAACCCGCCGGCCTCCGCCCCTCTCTTCGTCACCGCTCCCTCGCACCAAGTGTTGCCCGACGGATCGAGGGTCGAGCTCAACGGCCGCGCCACCATCTCGGTCGAATTCACCGCCGACCTGAGGCGCGTCGTGCTGCGGGCCGGCGAGGCCCACTTTCAAGTCGCCAAAAATCCCGACCGACCCTTCGTGGTCGAGGCTAACGGGGTCGAAGTCCGCGCCGTCGGCACCGCCTTCACGGTCAGCTCCGCCACCTCCGGCGTCGACGTGATCGTCACCGAGGGCCGGGTCGCCGTCGCGGCCCTGACGGTCGAGACCGGGCCCACCCCGCCGGTCTTCGTCGATGCCGGTCAACGGCTCGAACTCGGCACCGCCGCGGAGGCGCGCGCACGTTCCGTTGCGCGCCGGATCGAGCCCGGGGAGCTGAACGACCGTCTCGCCTGGCGGGTGCCCCGGCTCGAGCTGAATTTCACTCCGCTCTCCGAGGTGCTGCCGGTGGTCAACCTGCACGCCGGTGTCAGACTGGTCTTGGGCGCGCCCGAGCTCGGCGCCCTGAAACTCACCGGCAATCTCCGCGCGAACAACCTGCCCGTGCTGCTCGCGATTCTCGATTCGTCTTTCGACCTCACCGCCGACCACCGGGCCGACGGCACCATTGTTCTCCGGCGGCGGTGAAGCGCCGCGCCCGCGCGCGCGATTTCCTTGGGTAGTCGCCGCCGATCGGACGTCTATCTGGGTATGACCCCACTCGTAGCCCCTCGTCTGCATTGGTTTCGTCTGCTCGTGCTCGTCTCGGTGCTGGCCGCCGGCTCCGCTGCCGCCGCCACCAAAGACGCGCCCGTCGCAAAATCTTTCGATCTGCCCGCCGATAACGCCGATGTCTCCCTACGGAAATTCGCCATCCAATCCGGCCGCGAAGTGATCTTCGCCGCCGAAGCCACCGGCGGCACCCAAACCCGGGCCGTGCGCGGCGATTTTCCTCCGGCCGAAGCCCTCGCCCTTTTGCTCGACGGCACCAGCCTTCGCGCCACCCAAGATTCTGCCAGCGGCGCATTCCTCATCAACCGGGCTCCGCCCCCAAACGCCCCAAGGGCGGCGACGGTTACGACCGGCGTTCGCCCCGGCCCGAACAGCGAAAATAACCCCGGTGCCATCACTCTCACGCCATTCGAGGTCTCCGGCGACAAGGACCAAGGCTACGCCACCCACTCGACCCTCTCCGGCACCCGCACCAACGAGGAGTTAAAGAACGTGCCTTCGTCGATCTCCGTCCTCAACCGCCAGTTCCTCGACGACATCGCCGCCACCGACATGTTCAAAGCCGTCGAGTTTTCCCTCGGCGCCGAGAACACCAACCAAGGCGGCTCGGGCGTCAGCGGCGACAGCAGTTCGGGCAATGGCGTGCTCTTCCGCGGCATCCAGAACAACTGGCAGTCGCGCGACGGCTTCCAGTGGTATGTTCCTTCCGACACCTTCAACATCGACCGCGTCGAATCCAACCGCGGTCCCACCGGCCAGCTCTACGGCGACGCCGCGGCCTCGGGCATTCTCAACCTCGGCTCCAAACAAGCCCGCTTTGGCCGGAACATCGAGCGGGTGGACTTCCGCTTCGACGATCTGTCGTCGCGCCGCTTCGCGATCGATGTCAACCGCCAGCTCACCCCGGATCACGCCGTGCGCGTCAATCTGCTCGGCTCCGATCTGCGCGAATGGCAGGACACCGCCTTCGACCGGCGCTGGGGCTACGCTGCCGCGACGTCGCACAAGTTTTTCGACGGTCGCACCACTCTTCGCCTCAACGGCGAACGCGGCGAAATCAACCGCGTGCAACGCACGCCCCTTCAACTCGATCTCTATAGCGCCTACACTCCGGGCACGGGCTCGACCCTCGATCTTGATCCCGTCCAAGCCGGCCTCCAAAGCCCCGCCGGCACCCAGGTCATCGCCGCGGCCGGCAACGTCCAACGCTGGACTTTGATCGGCGGGCAACTTTTCAATCTTGAATCCACCGGTCCCGCAACGGGCGGAGCGACCGGCCGCTACTACCGCCAAAGCATCGCCCCTGCCGGCGCGGTGGCGACCGTGCCCGAACGCCTCATCCCACGCACACAGCAATGGAACGGCCCCGACAATCGCGCCGACCGCGATTACCACACCATCACCGCCACGCTCGGCCACCGCTTCTCCGAAAATCTTTTTCTGGAGTTCGCCTACAATGCCCAATTCCAAGTCGGCACCAACACCAACGCCGCCAACTTCGGCAACCTCCGCCGCGATGTGAATCCCTTCCATCCCGCGCCCTCCGGCACCGGCGAGATCGCCAATCCCAACTACGACCAACTCTACGTGGAGCACATCCGCCGCCGCCAGCAGATCACCAATCGGGTGGACAACTACCGCGCCGCTTTCGTCTACGACCTTAAGCCCTCCGGCACCCTCGCCCGCTGGATCGGTCAGCAGCGCTTCGTGGGGGCCGCCTCCTATCGCGACGACCGCTTCACCTTGCTCAACACCGAGGAAGACCTCACCGCCGCCGCCATCGCCGCCAGCGGCTTGACCGGCGTTGCCGCGATTTTCAGCAACAATGCCGTCATCCGCCGCCATTACCTCCGCGACGGCAACGGCGAAAGTCTCAAACTCACCGGCCGCCCCGACACCGCCTTCGTCTCCTCGACCCCCAACAATACGCAGGCCACCAACCCCACGCTTGAAAGTTATTCGCTCAATATCTTCGGCGCGTTTTTCGGCGACCGTGTCCGCACGAGCACCGGCATCCGCCGGGATTTCTTCGCCCAAGGCAACGCCGGCCGGTTCACCGACCCCGTCACCGGTCTCACCACGCTCACCCGCGATGCCGGCGGCCGCATCCTCTACACGCCGCTCATCAAGATCTCCAACACCGCCCTCAACTACGGGGCCGTCTGGCATGTTCTCCCCCAAGCCTCCCTCTTCGCCAACTACGCCGAGTCTTTCCAATTCAACTCCTCCGGCACTTACTTCAACGGCGACCGGGTCCTTCCCCGCACCGGCGACGGTCTCGACTATGGCGTCCGCCTCAGTTTGCTCCGCGACCGCCTCAGCCTCTTCGCCACACTCTTCGACAACACCGCCATCAACGGCACCACGCAGGCCACCAACCAGGCCGTTGCCGACGAAATCAACGCCTTGCTCGACCCGGTCGGCCGCCGCTTCGTCGCCGGCAACGACACCGTCAATACGAACTCGCAGGGCTACGAACTCGAACTCGTCGCCAACCCTACACCGAACTGGACAGTCCGGGTTGGCTGGTCCTTCTACGACCGGAAAAACGAAGCGTTTGTCCCGCGCCTCCAGGCCACGCTCGCCGAAATGAAAGCCCGCGCCACTAGCCCGGCGCAGACCGCGCTCACCGAGGCCTTCCTCGTGACGCGCTTCAACGAAAATCCCCGCACCCGCAAGCTGCCCACCCTCGCCACCCGCTACAATTTCCGAACCGGTCCGTTGCGGGGCTTCTTCGTCGGCGGCTCGGGGTTCTGGCGCGAAGTCCCCCTCGGCAACCTCTCGGAAAGCTACATCATGGCGAACCTCCTTACCGGTTACACCCGTCGCATCGGCAAGGTGCGCTGGAGCGCCCAGCTCAACGTTGAAAACCTTCTCGACCGCCAGATCCGCCTCTCCGCCGTCCCGACCGTCAGCTTCCTCGCGCCACGTGCATTCGTGCTTACCAACAGTTTTGAATTCTGACCACACGCGTCGGCGCGCCTCCGCGCATGTCGCCGCCCTCCTGTTCGCCCTGCTCCCCGCGCTTGGCTTCTCCGCCGAGTTCTCCGCTACCCTGTCGCCGCCCCCCGCCGGCGTCACAACCGCCCGATTCACACTTTGGCTGCCCGACTCGGTAACCGCGACGCCCTCACCGCTCCGTGCTATCATTGCCACCGCCGACTACGAGGCGGGCAAAGAAATCTACCGTCATAGGGCTTGGCGCGAATTCGCCGCCCGCGAACGCTGCGCCGTCCTACTGCATCTCATCCAATGGGACCACCCGCGCTTCAAACTCGCCCGCGGCGAGATCGCCACCGTCGCCTTCGAACAAGGCCTCGCCCAACTCGCCAACCTCTCCGGCCGCGACGACCTCTGCACCGTTCCATGGGTGCTAACCGGCCTTTCGCAAAGCGGCTGGCAGGCCCACGCGCTGGCCAATCTCCGCCCCGCCCGCACGGTTGCGATTTTGCCCTTTCACCCGTCGACCGGCACGCACGGCCCCGAGGATTATCTCCACGCCGGCACGCAAGACGTCCCCGCCCTGCTCACGATGGCCGGCCGCGAGGTCTTCCCCATCGAGGTCCTTCCCTTTGCTCGCACCGGCGCGCTGCGCGGGCGCCCCTGGACCTATCTGCTCCAACCCGGCGTCCCCCACCACCGCATCGGCCCGCAGGAGTTTCCCCTGCAATGGCTCGCCGCCGTCTTCGCCCTACGCCTCGCGCCCGACGGCACGCTCCGAAGCATCGACCCCGACACCGGCTGGCGTGCCGACTACTCCGAATACAGTCCTCAACCCAACGACCGCCGCGCGCACGTCGTGAAAATCTTCGCCGCTTCCTCTACCTCGCCCGATCTGCGTCGCGGCCCTTTACTCTGGTTGCCCGACGAGCCCACTGCCCGCGCCTGGCAGAGCGCCGTGCAGTCCCGGCCCACTTCCTCGCCGCCATGAGCACTTGCCAACAATCTTCGATTTCGCACGACAGAACCGCTTCCGGGGCAGCCTCAACGGGCCGATTTGCTCGCCCGGTCCGATGCCAAGCTGAGCATGACTCCGCTTCCTAAAGACCTTCCTTTCGTATGCCCTGGACGCCCAAAATTCTTCTTTCCCTCGCCCTTATCCCTCTCGGGCTCTTCGCGCAGCCGGAAGCCATCCCCGCCGGCAACCCCGGCTCCGGTCGCCCCAATTTTGTCATCATCAATATCGACGATCTCGGCTATCGCGCGATCGGCCCGTTCGGCTCGACCAATCCCACACCCGCGCTCGACCGAATGGCCGCCGAGGGGCGCAAGCTCACCGCCCACTACGCGGCACCGGTCTGCACCCCGTCCCGCGTCGCCCTCC
>CALSBN010000275.1:0-6022 GCA_943373185.1 Opitutus sp. GAS368
ATGATCCAAGGCTCATCCTTCGACCAACCTGCCTCCGGCAAAATCGCGACCAAGGTCTTCCAACTCGATTTTCTCCGCGTCAACGAGTTCATGCCGCAACTCCAGGGCTTGCTAACGCCCGGCGTCGGCGGCGGCGTCGTCATCCTCGAAAAAACCAATGCCGCGCTCATCACCGATTCCGTCTCCAATCTCCAGCGCATCGAGAACCTCATCAAGACCCTCGACCGTCCCGCCACCACCGGCCTCAACCCCAAGTTCTACCCGCTGAAATCCGCCAAGGCCTCCGACTTGGTCAACAAGCTCCGCACCATCTTGCAAGGCACCCTCCAAAACCAGCTCGGCACCAGCACCACCTACAACGCCGACGACCGCACCAACCAGATCATCCTCATCGCCGACCCCCGACAGTATCCGTTCTTCGACGAGCTCATCGCCAAACTCGACGTCAAGGCCGACCCCAACACCCGCAACGAGGTCATCTACCTCAAACACGCCGCCGCCAAAGATGTCTCCACTTTGCTCACGCAGCTCGTGACCGGCCAGACCAACGCCGCCCAGAAAACCTCCGCCCAATCCGTCCGCCCCGGCCAGATCAACCTCCCCGGCCAGCCCGTCGCGCCCCAACCCGCCGGCCCGCAGCCCGCCGTTGCCGCCAGCGCCGGCCCCGATCTCGCCTCCATGGCCGGCTCCAACGAATTCAGCACCTTGGTCACCGTCACCTACGACGAACGCTCCAATGCCGTCATCGTCTCCGGCACCGGCGACGACATCCGCCTCATCAAAGACCTTGTGGACAAAATCGACATCGTCCTCGCCCAAGTTCGCATCGAGGTGATCATCGCCGAAGTCACCCTTTCGGACTCCGACAAAACGGGCATCTCGGCCCTCAATCTCACCGTCGGCACCAACGCCACGACCGGTGTCCGCTCCGTCACCAATTTCGCCGGCGCCGTTGCGGGCTGGACCGTCAGCGATGGCATCGTTGATCCCCTCGCCTTCAAAGCCGCCCTCACCGACGCCGGGTCGCGCAGCAACGTCAACATCCTCTCCGCGCCCACCATCGTCACCACCCACAACAAAGAGGCTCAGGTCATCGTCGGCCAATCCCAACCCCTCATCACCGGCAGCACCTCCGTGCCCAACACCGGTTCGGCGGGCCTCACCACCAGTTCCACCGTCACCTATAAAGACATCGCCATCGACCTGAAGGTCACCCCGCTTATCGGCGACGACGGCAGCATCCAGCTCAAGATTGACCAGAAGGTGGACGATATTCTCGACAGCGTGACGATCGACGGCAACGCCCAGCCCGTCATCGGCCGCCGCCAAGCCACCTCGTTCATCAACGTGATCGATGGCCAGATGATTGTCCTCGGCGGACTCCAGCGCACCCGCACCGGTCGCTCCCGCGGCAAGATCGGTTTCCTCGCTGAAATTCCCGTTCTCAGCCATCTGTTCGGCGCCCGCGACAATCGTCAAGAGCGCACCGAGCTGCTGCTCTTCGTTCGCCCCCACGTGATCAAACCCGGCGAAGGCAACAACGAGACCAACAAAACCATCAACCAGCTTTCCAACAAAGATCAGATCAACCAATTCCTCGTCGATCCCTCCAAGCCCGCCAAGGAACCGCTGATCAACAAGCTCAAATAGCCTGCGCTGCTCCCCTCCGATGACCGCGCTCGCCCCCGATCCCTTGCCCGCGTCCCTCGTCGCGCGGCTCACCGAAGAACAGCTTCAGGCCGTCCGCGAAGCCTCGCGCGGCCAACGCCTCGCCGCCCTCGCCGTCGCTCTCGGGCTCCCGGAGCCCGAGACCCTCACCGCCCTCGCGGCCGGCTCCGCCCTGGACATCGCCAGCAACCTCGAAACCGACCCCGACGCCCGCGGCCTCCTCCCCGCCCGCCTCGTCCACGACTACCAGATCATCCCGATCAAATTCGGCCCCGCCGCCGAAAATCCGGACTCTCAACTCTCAGCCCTCAACTCTCAACCTCTCCACCTCGCCACCGCCTGGTTGCCCGATGCCGTGATGGCCGACTGGCTGCGCACGTTCACCCCGCGCCCGCTTGCCTGGCACCTCGCCGTCCCCGAGCGCATTCACCAACTCATTATCGAAAACTTCGGCGTCGGCTCCGGCGCCCTCGACGATGGCGACGAATCTTACGTGGCCCCCGAGGCCGTCCAGCAGGCCGAGGAAGTTGTCGACGAGGAAGCCGCCGTCGTCCGCTTCGTCACCGATGTCATCAAACAGGCCGTTGAAGACCAGGCGACCGACATTCACTTCGAGCCGCAGGAAGAACAGCTCCGCATCCGCTACCGCGTCGACGGCCTGCTCGTCCCCGTGCCCGTCCCGGAAAATCTTCTCCGCTTCCAAGACGCCATCATCTCGCGCCTCAAGATCATGGCGCGCCTCAACATCTCCGAAAAACGTCTCCCGCAGGACGGCCGCATCAACTTCAAGTCCAACGCCACCGTCCTCGATATCCGCGTCGCCACCGCACCGACCATCTACGCCGAGTCCGTCTCGCTGCGCCTCCTGAACCAAAAGAAGGAGGCCTACACGATGGACCGCCTCGGGATGAGCCCCGACGAGCAGGCGCAAATCATCAGCGTCCTCGACTACCCGCACGGCATCATCCTCGTCACCGGCCCCACCGGCTCCGGCAAGAGCACCTCGCTCAACGCGTTTCTCCGCAAAATCAACTCCACCGATCTCCGGATCATCACCGTCGAGGACCCCATCGAATACGAAGTCCCCGGCGTGAACCAGATGCAGATCCGCTCCGAGATCGGCCTCACCTTCGCCAGCGCCCTGCGCTCCATCCTCCGCCAAGATCCCGACGTTATCATGGTCGGCGAAATCCGCGACAAGGACACCGCCGAGATCGCGATCCGCGCCTCGCTTACCGGTCACTTGGTGTTCTCCACGCTCCACACCAACGACGCACCCGGCGCCATCACGCGCCTCGTGGACATGGGCATCGAGCCTTTCCTCGTCGCCTCCGCCATCGAGCTCGTCATCGCCCAGCGCCTCGTCCGCCGCCTCTGCCCCAACTGCTGCGCCTTCCAGCCCATCAGCAAGGTCAAGCTCCTCGAGACGCTCGCCATCCTCGAATGCGACGCCGCCGAGGCCGAACTGGTCACCGCCCTCAAACACCCCGTCGGCTGCGACCGTTGCCGCGGCACCGGCTACCGCGGCCGCATCGGTCTCTTCGAGATTTTCCGCCTCAACGACGAGCTCCACGAGCTCATCCTGAAGCGCGAGAGCACCCGCACCCTCACCCAAGCCGCCCGTAAACAAGGCATGAGAACCCTCGGCCAAAGCGGCTGGGAAAAAGTCAAAGCCGGCCACACCACCCTCGAGGAAGTCCTCCGCGTCGTGACCGTGGTGGAAAAATAAATTGCCCGGTCGTAGCGCAACCACACCGTTTTACCATGAGCGACAAACAAACCGTCCTCGAAGTGATTGGCCGCCTCCCCGAAACCGCGACCCTCTCCGAAATCAGTGACGAACTCGCCACGCTCGAAGCCGTCCGCCGCGGCGCCGAAGCCGCCGACTCCGGCCGGGTTAAATCTCATGAGGAAGTGAAACGCCTCGTGGGCCAATGGACTTCAAAATAGTTTGGGCCGACCCCGCGATCGATGCTCTGCGCGAGATCGTCGAGCACATCGCCGCCGACAACAACACCGCAGCCTCCCGCTTGGGATTCTCCCTCGTCGAACACATGGAACTCGCCGCTCATTTCCCCCAGATGGGACCGCTCTACTCATCGGGCTCCTCCGGCGAAATCCGTTGCCTCACGCACGGAGCCTATCGCCTCTACTACCGGATCGGACGAATCCCGGAAACGATCGAAGTTCTCTCCGTGCGCCACACGGCCCGTCAACTACCGCAATTCTAGAATCTCCCGTTCCATCCGCCACTGTTCGGTTCTCGTTTTCCGGCCACCAAAAATCACCAATCTTCACTCGTTAACTCCGCCCTAATGCCCCGTTTCGCCTACAGCGCCCGCGACCGCGCCGGCAAATCCCTCTCCGCCGAACTCGACGCCCCGAGCCGCAAGGACGCCCTGCGCCTCCTCTCCGCCCGCGGTCTCCAGGTCGCTTCCGTCACCGAGCTTCAAGCCGGTGCGGTCGCCAAATCCGCGAAACCCGGCCAAGTCGCCACCGTCGCCCGCGTCCCGAAATCGTCGCCCCGCGTCCAAGCCCAGGCCCCGCGCCGCGCCGAACGCCTCCCGTTTCTCGAAGCGCTCTACGATCTCACCGGCAGCGGCCTCTCTGCCGGCGAGGCCGTGCGCCTCCTCTCCACCCGCATCAAGGAGCCCCGCCTCCGCACCCTCTGCGCCGGCGTCTGGGAACGCATCAGCGAGGGCGCGCCGCTTTCCCGCGCTCTCGGTGCCTATCCCGAGGTCTTCGATACCGGCACGGTCAATCTCATCCAAGCCGGCGAAGCCACCGGTTCCCTCAACGACACGCTCTCCCGCCTCATCGCCCACCTCGTCGAGCAACGCGAACTCCGCAGCCAGCTCATGTCGGCCCTCGCCTACCCGGTGTTCATGGTCTTCGTCTCCGGCGGCGTAATTCTGTTTTTCCTCACGTTTCTCCTCCCGCGCCTCCAGACGCTCCTCAGCTCCCTCGGCGGGAAAATGCCCGCGTCCACCAAGCTCCTCATCGGCGCGTCCAACTTCGCCCTGAGCATCTGGGGCATCATGGCCGTCGTCGCCGTCGTGCTGGCCCTCGTCTCCTTCATCGGCTGGCGCCAAACTCCCGCCGGCCGCGCCCAGACCGACGCCTGGCTCCTCAAGCTCCCGCTCGTCGGCCCGTTCCTCGTCGCCCAGACGGTCCACTCCTTCAGCCAGACGCTTTCCGTGCTCTTGGAAAACGGCATCACCGCCGCCGAGGCGCTGCGCATGACCGAGAAACAAATTTCAAACCAAGTCCACCGCGCCGCCTTCAACACCGCCACCGCCCGCGTGCTCGAGGGCGAAGCGCTCTCCGTCGCCCTCACCCGCACCGGCTGTTTCCCCGACCTCGTGCTCGACCGCCTGGCGATCGGTGAAAACACCGGCAACGTCGTCCCGAGCCTCAAGAGCATCGCCGCCGCGTATCAGAAAATCATCACCGGCCAGCTCAACTTTTTCACCAAAGTGATCGCCGGCGTGGTGCTCGGCAGCGTGTTCACGTTCGTCGGCTTCATCGCCTTCGCGATCGTCAGCGCCGTCTTCCAAGTCAGCGCCAGCTTCAAACTCGGCGGCTGATCCGTAGTGCAAGGCACGGTCGCCGAGCACCGCCTACCAAATTCGAGAAGGTAGCGCCGGGACCTCCGGGCCCGGCGAAAGGTGCCCCAAACAGCACAGAAAATCGGACTCTCAGCTCTCAACTCTCAGCTCTCAACTCTTCTTACGGAACCTCGTAGATCTCGATCAGCCCGTTGCCCGTTCCGCCGTCCGCTCCGCTCAACTGCGCCGTGTAGGCGCCCGGCGGCAGCGTCACCAAAAGCGCCGCGTCCTTGCTCCCCGGATCAAAGGCAAACCCCAGCCCCGGCGTCGCCGCGGCCACGCTTGCGCTCCAATCGTCGTTGGCCGCGAGCACGACATCCGTGACAGACCGCACTTCGATCTTCGGGTCCGTCAACCGATCGCCGACGCCGAAAGTCGCCAGCTTCGGCCCCACCCCACGGATCAGCAGCGTTTTTGCCACATCGCCCGTCACGGCAAAGCCCGCGATCAAAATTCCGCCGCCCGTCCCCACGCGGTGCAACGTCGAGACGCCGTTCAACGTCGCCGGAGTCGCCGTCACTTCCTCGTAAACTTCGACCAGCACGATTCCGTTGCCCGGCGACTTGATTTCCGCCGTCGCCGCGCCGCCCGAGCGCGTCACCAGCGCCGCATCCCGGCTGTTCGCATCAAACCCGAAAGCGCCATAGCTCTGAAACACCGGCCCGAGCGTCGCCGCCCAGTTGTCGTTGTTCGCCGTCGGCCGTTGCGTGCCGTCAAAAATCTCAAGTCGCGGATCAGGGTTAAAA
>CALSBN010000276.1:0-5983 GCA_943373185.1 Opitutus sp. GAS368
GGCGGAAGAAGTCGGGATTTTCGGTGCGCGAGCAATGGCGCGGGATGGCATCGGGGCCGATGAGGGTGAACGCTTCGACGTCGCCGACGATGGGTGGAATACGGAGGCCGCGGCCGTGGATATTGGCGGCGAGGGCGCCTCCGAGGGTGAGGCGGTCGGCTCCCGTTTGTTTTTGGCGGATGCCCCATGCCGGGGTGGCGGACGGAGATTGGAGTGCGGCGCAGCCGGCGATGAGGGCGGGCCACTCGATGCCGGCATCGGCGGTAATCAGGCCGTGGGCGGCGTCGAAAGCGTGGATGGCGGAATGACGCCGCAGATCGAGCAGCCAAGTGTTGGCGCCGAATTGCTGGCCTCCCATGGCGTGGCGGCTGCCGCTGACCGAGAGCTGGGCGCCGGATGCTTGGGCCGCGAGGATGGCGGCGGAAATCTCGGCGACGCCGCAAGGCGTGAGCACACGGGCGACGCGGGTGGCGTTGAGCCCGGAGTGTAGATCGTTGACGAGGAGCGGGTCGTTCACGGCGCGGGGGTAGCGAGGCAAAGGTGTTCGCCCTTCACGAGAGGAATGATGGGGAGGCCGGCAGGTGCGAGCACCTCGGCGCGAAGTTCCGGGGCTCCGGCGACGGCGAGCAGATCAAAGCCGATCGGGCGAAGGAACGCGGCGAGACGCGCGGGTTCAAGGGCCCAAGCGAAAGGCTCGCGGCGGAAACGGAGCCAGGCGCCAATGGCGGGGCTGCCGCCGCGGAATGCGGCGCGGCCATCGGCACCCGGGGCCATAAAAGTAAAGGCGACTTGAGCGGCGGGCAGCCGGGTGAGGTCGGCGAGGATTTCCCGCACGCGGGTCTCGGGGAAATACATCAAGAGACCCTCGGCCACAACGAAGGTGCGGCGGCGGGGATCAAAGCGGGCGTCGGCGAGCAAACTGGAAGACGGCAAGACGCGGGCGAGATCTGCGGGAAGGAATGCGAGGTTTGGTGCGACGGTGAGCGCGGCGGCTTTCGGTCGCTGCGTGGCGGGATGATCGAGTTCGAAGAAACGGACCGTTGGGTGGCCGGAGTGAAGGCGGTAGCCGAGGGTATCGAAACCGGCGCCGAGGACGACGACTTGCTCGAAACCGGCGGCCAAAGCGGCGGACGCACGGGCTTCGAGCCAACGCTTGCGGGCGAGGTAGTGGGCGATGATGCCGGGAAGGACGAGGCGTTCGCCCGCGAGGAGAAGCGCCCGGGTCCATGGGTGGCCTCGGGCAAATTCGAACCACAAGCCGCCCCCGATTTCGGCGAGCAAGGTTTCGAGCGGAGCGATCGCGCCGGCGGGCACGAGCGGCCGCAGCCGAGCATCGGACGCGGCGAGCAAGGTGCAGCGGGCGATGAGTCTGGCGGTCGAGCTGGGGCGATCCGGTTGCACGCGGGTCACGCTGCCAGCGGGTAAGGCCGGCGCAGGAATTTGGGAACGTGGTCGTCTTTTCGAAAATCGCGGCAGAGCTTTGCGGCCGATGAATTGGGAAGAAGCCTATCAGAAGCAGGAAGTGTTCTGGAATCGGGGTAAGCCCTCGCCTCCGCTGCGGCAGTATCTGGAGCGGAACCCGACTCGCGGGCGCACGTTTGTTCCGGGCTGCGGTCACGGGCATGAAGTCGCTCTCGCGGTCGAGCACGGGCTCGATGCGGTGGGGCTCGATATCGCTCCGACGGGGATTGCGGAGGCGCGGGCGCTCTATCCGCAACTGGCGGCACGGTTCGTCGTCGGAGATTTGTTCAACCCGGCAGCGGAGTTGCACGGCGCCTTCGATGTCGTGCTCGAACACACGTGCATGAGCGCGCTCCGTCCCTCGCTGCGCGCCGACTATCGGCGGGGCATTGATCTGACGTTGAAACCGGGCGGGCTTTTGGTCGGGGTGTGGTTCATCGACCCGCAGCTCGGTCCGGGCGAGGAGGGACCGCCGTTTGCGTTTCCGGTCGCGGAGCTCACGGCGCTGTTCGCCGACGGTTACGAGCTGGTGGCCGACTATGTGCCGGACTTGGCGTTTGAATCCAGGGTCGGCCGGGAGCGCGTGCGGGTGTTGCGGCGGTTGCCGTAAAGCGGCGCGCCCGGAGAAAAAATCAGAGCGGGCGCACCAGCAGCTCTTCGACTACGGCGCGGGGCGGGAGCGAGACGGCGAGCCACACGCAGGCGGCGATGTCGGCGGGCTGCATCATCTTTGCGCGAGCCTCGGGCGGCGGTGGGACGGGGCGTTTGTTGAGGATGTCGGTGTCGATGTCGCCGGGGAAGATCGAGCACGCGCGCAGACCGTTGGGGCGCTCCTCGGCGTTGAGCGATTGGGCGAGGCCGGTGAGGCCGAATTTCGAGGCAACGTAGGCGACCCCGGCCTTGGGGCTGGCCTTGAGGCCGGCCTCGGAGTTGATGAAGACGAAGGAGCCGGTGCGGCGCGCGCGCATTGTCGGGAGCAGCGCCTGCACGCAGTAAAACGGGCCGTGGAGATTCGCGGCCATGAGCTCGTGGTAGGCGGCGACGGGCAGTTCGGACCAGCTCCGGCGCGGGGTGTTGGTGCCGGCGGCATTGATGAACGCATCGACCTGGCCGAAACGTGCGAGCACCGAGGCGGCCAGCGCGGTGACGGCCGGTTGATCGCCGATATCGCAGGCGAAGGCGGCGAGACGTTTGCGGGCCGCGGCGGGGGCGAGCGCGATGGTGGCGGCGAGGGCATCGGGCCGGCGACCAACCAAAGCGACGCGCCAACCTTCGGCGGCGAGTTTGAGGACGACAGCGCGGCCGACGCCGCTGCCGGCGCCGGTGACGAGAGCAACGGGAGGGAGGGAGGGGAGTGGTTTCTTTGGCATGATGGAAGGCGGATGGCGCGAGGGGTAGAGTTTCGGTAGGGGGCTGAATTCAAAGGCGGGTCGGTGTCGCCGGCGAGAAACAAGGTGCTGAGCCGGGCCGGTTTTTCACGTTTGGCGTGCCCGTTCTCAGATTACTTGGGCGCATCTTCAAAATCACATGATCCAGAGGAAGACGCAGGCGGGGGAGGCGAAAGCAGAGAAGCTTGCGACGGTTTGATCATAATGTGTGGCGATACGGCGGGAGGATTCGAGACAGGCGAAGGCATTTTCGATCAAGTGCCGGGAGCGGAAGGAGTGCTGGTCGTATAGCGGTTGAACAAGGCGGTTGCGCCGGCCCGGGATGACGGAGCGGTGACCTATGGCAACCAGACCTTCCCGCCGCCAGTCGGCATCGTAACCGAGGTTGCATATGATTTTGGCGGAGCCGGACGGGATCAGGGCCGGGGCTTGGGTGATGTCGTTGCGCTCGCCGCCTGTCACAACGAGGCGCACGGGGTAACCCAAGGCGTCGGTGAGCAGATGCACCTAGTGCTGCCATCTGCTTCAGGGCACACACCTTTTGCCCCCGACTGTAGAGTTTTCCTTTCATGGTTATGATCACGACCCGGCCAAAGTTCTCATCTCCCGGGTCCAGTTTAAGCGGGTGAGCACTATCCCGGAATCGGTCATCCGTGAACGGCACTTGTGGCAGTCTCTGCTTCAATCGGCTTGAATCGTAAACCTGATCTCCAAACGGGCAAAACCAAGTGTCGGTCGGATTGATCGCGCGACAGACCCGCGCCGCCTCTTTTATTCGCGCGCCTTTTCAGGCTGATTGAATATCGAGCTCACACCCATGCTCGGGGGAGGATTCTTGTCCATGAACTCAAGGAAGCGAGCCCGGCGTTCGATGAGCAGCGCACGAACCTGTGCTTGCTGCCCGGGCGTAAGCTTCAGTCGGACCGTCAGCAGTTCGAGCACCGTGCCGACCTGAACAATTGAGGCCACACCGATCAGCGGTTCGAGCAGTAGGCCTTCGCGCAAGCTTGATCCCAACGCCGGCGCACCGCTCGCTACCGCGGTAGGGGATTGGGCGAGTTGACGGAAATCGTCCATCTGCCGACGACGGTCGGCGACCAATTGAGCGAAGCTGGCCTGTTGGTCGGGCGCAAGGGCGGCGGTGATACGGTCGCGGAACTGGACGTCAATGACTCCCATGTCCTCGCGATATTTTTCGATCTTGGGCCAGATTTGCATGGCTTGCCAGAAGATCGCGGCGCGATCCGCGGGCGAATCCGGCAGTGGATGCAGGCGCAGGATGTCGTGGTATTCAGTAAAGAGTGTCGCGGGTGGCGGTGGCAGCCGCCCGGCCCGGAAGGCCAGGAAGCAGGCCGCCGCGCCGGCAACAAAACCAAGAAGCGAGCAGACAACGGCAAGCAGTCGTATTTTCATGGCAGGCGAGCGGCGAGGTTGGTTTGTGAAGCGACTTCGCTCCACGCAGCGTAGTTGCGGGCGTTTTCCGTCAAGGCGAAGCGGGTGCCGAGCGTAACCACGAGAGCTGCGCACGTGGCGGCGGTGAGCGCGGCCAAGCCGAGGCTTTGCCAAGCTTCGCGCGGCGCGATCCGGGTCAGGCGGTGCTGGCGCAGGACGCGATCGGCGAGATCGCCGCTCAAATGCGCGGCGGCGCGGCGTTTCAGGTGGGGCCAAGGATCTGGTTCATTCATGGTCGGGGGTGTGGTAGTGACGCTTAAGTCGTTCCCGCGCGCGATGCAGCATAACCTTGACGGCAGCGAGGGACTTGCCGAGCGCTTGCTTCATTTCTTCGTGACTGCGCCCGTCTGCGGCCAGCGCGAGAATGGCACGATCCGAGGGGCTTACCTGCTGCAACGCATGTTGGAGGGCGTCGGCGAGCGCGGGGTCGCAGCCCTCCGGAGTCGCAAGAGTTTCGTGATGGATTTCTTCGAGCGGGGAAAAGAATCGGCGCCAGCGTGAGCTGCGCAGATGGCTGAAGCAGACGTTGCGCGCGAGGCGAAACAGCCAGGCTTCGAAGCGCGCGTCTTCTCGCAGTTTCGGCAGACCGGCGAGCATGCGAAGGAGGATTTGCTGCGTGACATCGTCGATGTCCGCAGTCGATCCGATGACGGAATAGACGAAGCCGCCCAAGCGCTCCTGATAGGCTAGGATCAGGCGGCGTTGTGCGGCCTCGTCCCCTTGGCGTGCCGATGCGACGAGCGCCCGCGTGTCGCCCGGGGGGAGTTCCTGCATAGGCGGAAAGTAAGGACCTGCCGGCACGGATTCAATCGCGGAGACTACGCGGCGATTATGTAGCGGGCAGATAACGCAGGGTAAATGTGACAGGCCGGCGCAGTTGGGAACCGTGGAACTCGACTTCGAAACGGAGTAATTTTTCCGAAACGTCGTAATAAAACGAATTGCGGCGGGCACGGTCGCCCGAGGCGATGGATTGCTCAAGCGTGCGGTCGCGCCAGCGCACTGAGACTTGCGCCTCCTGACCGTCGCTGCTGGTCCATGGGACAGGTTGGGTGCCGGGTTGCAGGGGCGGAAAACGGTTCTCACCGAGCCGCAGCGCCCAGCCGGCCCCGGACAGGGCGAGCTCGATCTCCGAGGGCGGCGTCAGGCGTTCGCGGAGCCGGCGGAGCGCCATTTGCCGTTGCATCGCGGGGATCTGGTTGGCGGCCAAGGTCAGCGCATCCTCGAACGCGCGCAGCGATGCGCGGTCGAGCGTGTAGCGTCCCGGCGGAAGCGTGGCGGTATCCGCCCCCCGGAGGGCGGGTGCGAAGGCAAAAAGCCCGAACGCAAGCAGCCGCAGCGAGCGAAACAACAGGGCAAGGTTGAGACCAGAAAGGTGACGGGTTGTGATCATGATAGAAAGAATTCATGTGTTCCAAGTGCCGCCGAGCGCGCGCACGAGCCGAACGGCGGCGAGTTTGCGCTGACCGGCGATTGCGGCGAGCGTGCGTTCGAGGTCGAGCACGGTGCGTTGCGCGGCGAGCACTTCGAAATAGGAAACGAGACCGCGTTCGTAGCGCAGTTGGGTCAGGCGCAGCACCTCCGCCGAGGCATCGCGGGAGCGCTCCTGTGCGTCCTCGCGCTCATCGAGCGCGCGCGCTTCCACCAACGCGTCCTCGACCTCCCGGCAGGCGACCAGCAGT
>CALSBN010000277.1:0-5973 GCA_943373185.1 Opitutus sp. GAS368
AAAAACCCTCGGCTCGCAAGAACCGAGGGCTTGAAAATTGGTGTCCCCACGGGGATTCGAACCCCGGTTATCTCCGTGAAAGGGAGACGTCCTAACCGGGCTAGACGATGGGGACTAACACGGAACGGCGGACCTTAGGTTCCGACCCCATTCCTGCAAGCGTATTTTCCCCTCCCCGGAAACCCCGCGTTCCGCTGTCTGCCTCGCCTGCGCTTGAGTTTTCTCCGCCCACCCCTGTCTTTCTCTGCCGGCGCCCCGCGCCCAGGATGATTCTCCGCTTCACTCCCCACACGCTCGAACTGCGTCACGCCTTCACCATCGCGACCGCCACGCGCACGTCCACCCCCGCGATGCTCGTCGAGGTCGAACACGAGGGCATCATCGGCTACGGCGAGGCCGCCATGCCGCCCTACCTCGGGGAGAGTCAGGCTACCGCCGCGACGTTTCTTTCGCGCGTCGATCTCACCCGCGTCGCCGATCCCTTCCGTTTGGAAGAAATTCTGCCGGACATCGACGCTCTCTCCCCCGGCAACACCGCCGCCAAGGCCGCCGTCGACATCGCCCTGCATGATTGGATCGGCAAAAAATTCGGCGCACCGTGGCACCGGATCTGGGGCCTCGATCCCACCAAGGCCCCCGTCACGTCCTTCACCATCGGGATCGATACGCCGGAAGTCGTCCGCCAAAAAACCCGCGAGGCCGCCCCTTACAAAATCATCAAGGTCAAACTCGGCCGCGACCCCGCCACCGACCGCGCGCTCATCGACGCCATTCGCGACGTCACTGATCGCCCCATCACCGTCGATGCCAACCAGGGCTGGCCCGACCGCGCCGACGCGCTCCGCATGATCGAGTGGCTCGCTACCCGCGGCGTCCTCTTCATCGAGCAACCGATGCCGAAAGAAAATCCCGACGACACCGCCTGGCTCCGCGAGCGCAGTCCGCTCCCGCTCATCGCCGACGAGAGCGTGCAACGTCTCCCCGATGTGCGCCGCGCCCTCGGGGTCTTCGACGGCATCAATATCAAACTCATGAAGTGCACCGGCCTCCGCGAGGCGCACCAAATGATCACGGTTGCCCGAGCCCTCGGCCTCAAAGTGATGCTCGGCTGCATGACCGAGACGTCCTGCGCCATCTCCGCCGCCGCCCAACTTTCGCCCCTCGTCGACTGGGCCGATCTCGACGGCGCTCTCCTCATCAAGAACGACGTCTTCGCCGGCACCACCATCGTCGACGGCAAGATCACGCTCACCGATCTGCCCGGCATCGGCGTCGTAAAACTCTGACGTCAAAACTCCCGCCATGCCCGCCGCTCCCACGCTCCGCGAAAAAATCGGCCAGCTCCTCATCGTCGGCTTCCGCGGCACCGCGCCGGCCGAGTGCGAACTCATCGCCCGCGACATCCGCGAACATCACCTCGGCGGTGTCATTCTCTTCGACCAAGAGATGGCCGGCGGCACGATCGATTCCGGCCCGCGTCGTCGCAACATCGAGTCGCCCGAACAGGTCCGCACCTTGCTCCGCCACCTGCAATCGCACGCGAAGATTCCGCTCCTCACCTCGATCGACCAAGAGGGCGGACGCGTCAACCGCCTCAAGCCCGCCTACGGTTTTCCCCCGAGTGTTTCCCACCAGGAACTCGGCGCGCTCGATCAACCCGCCGAGACCTACCGCCACGCCGCCGCGACCGCGCAGACGCTCGCCGGCCTCGGTTTCAACCTGAATCTCGCGCCCGTCGTCGATCTCGACGCCCACCCCGACAATCCGATCATCAAGGGCAAGGGCCGCGCCTTCTCCTCCGATCCCGCCGCCATCGTGCGCCACGCCGCCGAGTTCATCCGCGCCCACCGCGCCCACGGCGTGCTCACCTGCGCGAAACATTTCCCCGGTCACGGCAGCGCCACCGGCGACACCCACCTCGGCCTCGTCGATGTCACCGCCACCTGGCACGAGCGCGAACTCATCCCGTTTCGCGACCTCATCGCCCAAGGTCTCTGCGACGTCATCATGACCGCCCACGTCTTCAACGCGCGCCTCGACCCCGACCATCCCGCCACGCTTTCCCGCGCCGTGATGACCGGCCTGCTCCGCGAGAAACTCGGCTTCGACGGCGTCATCACCAGCGACGACATGGAAATGAAAGCCATCTCCACGCGCTACGGCCTCGCCGAGTCCGTCCCGCTCGCCATCGAGGCCGGCCTCGACGTGCTCTGCTTCGGCAACAACCTCACCTACGATCCCGACATCGCCGGAAAGGCCGTCGCGATCCTCGTGCGCGCCGTCGAGTCCGGCCGCATTCCCGAGAGCCGCATCGACCTTTCCTACCGCCGCGTGCTCGCCCTCAAACGCAAAGCCGGCCTGCTCGGCTCGCCCGGCACTTTCCAATGAAGCCGCGCGCCCTGCGCTCAAACCAACCTGAGGGCGGGGTGACCCCACCCACCTTGTTCTTCCCGCTGCTTCCCATGAAAAACCGCCGCCCGCTCTCCATCCTCTCCGTCGTCCTCGCGTCCGCCGCCCTCGTGTTCTCCGGCTGTGCCACGGCTCCCGGAAAACTCTCCGCCCGCAAAGGCGACGAGATCATCGTCGCCGGCCAGCTCTTCCACACCGGCACGCCCGTTGTCACCTGGATGGACCCGGGCGGCTACGACGCCTACCGCGTCGAGCGCCGCTTCGGCCCGTTCGCCGAGAGCAGCTACGAGAAAACCGTCGCCGCCAGCAAAGACATCACCACGCCCAACCGTTACAGCGCCCGCATCAACACGCTCTCGCCCGACGAGATCGAAAAAATCCGCGGCGGCGGCTGGACCCTGCCCCAACTCCAGCAAGTCGTCGACCAATTCGTGCTCCACTACGATGTCTGCGGCCTTAGCAAAATTTGTTTTAACGTCCTCCACGATCACCGCGGTCTCAGCATCCATTTCATGGTGGATATCGACGGCACGATTTACCAGACGCTCGATCTCAAGGAACGCGCCCGCCACGCCACCACCTCCAACAACCGCTCCATCGGCATCGAGATCGCCAACATGGGCGCTTACCCGCCCTCCGACACCAAAGTCCTCGACGAGTGGTATCAACGCGACGCGCAGGGCCGCCTCGCGATCAAGATTCCCGCCCGCGTCGGCGATCCGATGCTCCGCGTGAAAAACTTCACCGGCCGCCCGGCCCGGCCCGATCTCGTGCGCGGCGTCGTGCAAGGCCAGGAACTCGTCCAATACGATTTCACCCCCGAGCAATACGCCGCCCTCATCAAGCTCACCGCCGCTCTTTGCCGGATCTTTCCCCAAATCAAGCCTGACTACCCCCGCGGTCCCGACGGCCAAGTCCTCCCGCATAAACTCCCCGATGCCGAACTCGCCGCCTTCAAAGGCGTCCTCGGTCACTATCACATCCAGACCAACAAGACCGACCCCGGCCCCGCCACGCAGTGGGAGAAAATTCTCTCCGAAGCCCGCACCTCGCTAAAGTAGCCCGCCGCTCGCGCCTCTTCCCGTCATGCAACGCCGCACGTTCCTCCAAAACCTCGGCGCTGCGGCCGCCGGCGCGGCCACCTTGTTGTCTCACCGTCTGTTCGGCGCCTCGGCTGCCACCGTCGCGCCCGCCCCGATCATCCAAACCGTCCGCGGTCCCATCCCCGCCGCCGCGCTCGGTCCCACGCTGCCGCACGAGCACGTCCTCGTCGATTTCATCGGCGCCGATCAGGTCTCACCCTCGCGCTACGATGCCGACGAGGTTTTCCGCGTCACCCTCCCGCACCTCAAACAGATCCATGACCTCGGCCTCCGCGCCCTCGTCGAATGCACGCCCGCCTACCTCGCCCGCGATCCGCGTTTGCTGGCGCGCTTGAGCGAAGCCTCCGGCCTGCACCTCGTCACCAACACCGGCCTCTACGGCGCGCGGAAGAACGTTTTTCTTCCGCCCTACGCGCACACCGAGTCCGCCGCGCAACTCGCCGCCCGCTGGACCACCGAGGCCCGTGACGGCATCGAGGACACCGGCATTCGCCCGGGCTTCATCAAAATCGGTGTCGACCCCGATCCCGTGCTCTCCCCCGTGCAGCGCAACCTCGTCGCCGCCGGCGCGCTCACCCACCTCGCCACCGGCCTCACCGTCGCCATCCACACCGGTCGCGGACCCGGTCTCGAACAACTCGACGTTCTCCGCGAGCTCGGCGTCGCGCCCTCCGCCTACATTTGGGTCCACGCCCAAGGCGCCGCCGACGACGCGCTCTATGCCGCGGCGGACCGTGACGCCTGGATTTCCTGCGACGGCCTCAACCGCAACACCGTCACCCGCCACCTGCACCTTTGCCGCGAACTCAAGCAACGCGGCCACCTCGGCCGCGTCCTGCTCTCACACGACGCCGGCTGGTTCGACCCCGCCAAACCCGGCGGCGGCACGTTCCGCCCGTTCGACCTCCTCTCCACTGTATTCTTGCCTCTTCTTCGCCGCGAAAATTTCACTGATTCGGAAATCGAACAACTTACCGTCCACAACCCCGCCGCCGCCCTCGCCATCCGCGTGCGTGCCACCGCCTGAATCCAGCCCATCTATGAAATCTCCGCTCGCCGCTCTCCTCGTTCTGCTCGCCCTTGCTGCACCGCTCCGCGCCGCCGCGCCCGCCACCACCGCGTTCGTCAACGTCTCCGTCCTCCCCATGGACTCCGAGCGTGTCCTCAAAAACCAGACCGTCGTCGTCACCGGCGACCGCATCGTCCTCATCGGCGACACCGCCGCCGTGACGATCCCCGCCGATGCCCGTAAGATCGACGGCACCGGCAAATTCCTGATGCCCGGCCTCGGCGAGATGCACGGCCACAATCCGCCGCTCGGCTCCTCGCCCGAATATATCCGGCAGGTCTTTTTCCTCTTCGTCGCCAACGGCGTCACCACGTTTCGCGGCATGCAAGGCTGGCCCGGCCAGCTCGAATTGCGCGAACTCGTGAAATCCGGCGCCATCACCGGCCCCACGCTCTATCTGGCCGGACCTGCCTTCACCGGCAACGGCCCCACTGCGACCCGCTCGCCCGCCGCCGCCGAAGCCCGCGTGCGCGAACAAAAAGCCGAGGGCTGGGATCTGCTCAAAGTGTTGCCCGGCCTTAAACGCGACGTCTACGACGCCATGGCAAAAACCGCCGACGAAGTGGGCATCCGGTTTTCCGGACACATTCCCGCCGATGTCGGCCTCGTTCACGCCATCGAGCGCCGGCAGGAAACCATCGACCACCTCGACGGCACCATCGAATACCTCGGCGCGGAGGAAACGCCCGTTGATACCGCCAAGCTTGCGGCGATGGTGAAGCTCATCCGCGACTCCGGCACGCTCATGGTGCCCACGATGCCGCTCTGGGAAACCATCATCGGTTCCGCCGATCTCGCCACCATGCTCGCCTACCCAGAACTCCGCTACATGCCGCGCGCCGAAGTCGAGCGCTGGAAGACGGTCTACGAGCGCCGCCTCGCGGATCCAAAGTTCTCCGCTGCCCGCGCCCGGCAAATCGCCGCCAACCGCAAGGTCGTGCTCAAAGCCCTCGCCGACGGCGGCGTGACCATTCTCTTCGGCACCGATGCGCCTCAGCAATTCAGCGTCCCCGGATTCTCCGTCGTTCGCGAGATGCAGGCCAACGTCGATGCCGGTCTCACGCCCTACCAAGTCTTGCAGTCCGCCACCAAAAACGTCGGCGATTATCTGAAGGCCAAAGACACCTTCGGCCTCGTCGCCCCCGGCCACCGCGCCGACCTGCTCCTCCTCGACGCGAACCCGCTGCAAAAGATCGGCCACATCGAGAAACGCTCCGGCGTGATGCTCCGCGGCCGCTGGCTCCCCGAATCCGAACTCCAAGCCGGCCTCGCCCAAATCGCCGCCGCCCAAGCCGCAGTTTCCAAGTAGGGCAGGGTCTCCGGCATAGTGCCAAGACATCGCTGACACATCGTCGCCAAGACATCGCTGACACTTTGGGGTTAGCGCTAATC
>CALSBN010000278.1:0-5962 GCA_943373185.1 Opitutus sp. GAS368
CTCGCCGGTCTCGGAAGCGCGCTGCTCGCCGGCTGCTCGACGTTTCGGCGCGAAGCCCCGCGGCCCGGGCGCACGACCCTCGATTCACCCTTGGTGATTTTGCCCGCCCAGCGACTGGGCACGTATCTCGTCGTCGAGGGCAAATGGGATCGCGGCGGCCCTTGGCGATTCCTCGTCGATACCGGGGCCAACACCACGTTGGTGACGCCGGAATTTGCCAAGCGCTACGGCGTCAAGGACGACCTCGCGGCCCCGGCGGCTCCCGTCACCGTTTTCAGCGCCGACGGCATTCCGGTTTCGCTTCAACCGGTCACGATTAGCGAGCTGGAGCTCGGCGACGCCCGATTCGAAAGCATCGCGGCGCGGATCTACGACTGCGCCGCGCTTTCCGCCCACTTGGGCGTCAAGATCGACGGAGTCCTCGGCTTCCCGCTGTTTCGCGAGACCCGGCTCACCCTCGATTACCCCCGCAACCGCGTCGTTCTCACCCCCAATCGCAGCGAAGCGTTGGTCCCGGGGCTCTCCGTGCCGTTCAGCAACGCCAACAAAACCCCGCTGATCTCGATCCGGCTCGCCGACCGCACCTTCATCGCCCTCATCGACAGCGGCAGCGACGGCGGTCTGAGCCTGAATCCCGTCGGACTGCTCCCCAACTTCACCTTCGGCCCCCGCGTCGGCAGCACCGTTGGCACGTTGGCCGGCGACCGACCCCAACAAATCGGGCGCCTCGCCGAGACCCTGATCATCGCCGACTACGCCTTCCCGACCCCCATCGTCGAACTCTCCGACGAACTCTCCTCGATCGGCGGCTCAATTCTCAAGAATTTTAGTGTCACGTTCGACCAAGACCGCGATCGTGTGACCTTCTACCGCGACTCGCCCGCCCCGATTCCATCGCCCTCCCGCCGCAGCGCCGGCATCAGCTTCGCCAAGAATCCCGCCTACTGGCGCGTTGCCGGAGTGGTGCCCGACTCGCCCGCCACGACCGCACGGGTGGAATCCCGCGATTTGGTGACCCGCATCAATGGCGAGCCGGTCGCCCGCTGGGATTTCAGCCGTTACGAACAGCTCATCAACACCGCCGACGCCGTCACCTTTACGTTCCTCAACGGCACGAGCGAAACCGAAAAACGCCTTCCGGTCTTCGACCTCGTGCCGTAGCGCGGTTGAGCCGGTCAGAGCTTCTTGCGCAGCAAGAACGCGCCCGCTCCGTCGTGACCCGTGACCCAAGGGTGACTGATGCTCTTGGCCTCGAGCTTAAACGGCCCGCCCGCCCGGCTGTCGAAGAAGGCTTTGATCACGCTTTCATTTTCCTCGGGATCGATCGAGCACGTCGAATACACGAGCCGCCCGCCCGGGGCCACGAGTCGCGCCGCCGCGTGCAGCAACTCGAGTTGCTGCCGACCGTGTTTGTGAAAATCACCCTCTTGCAGACGCCATTTCACATCTACCCGGTGCCGCATGACGCCGGAATTCGTGCATGGCACATCCAGCAACACCGCGTCGTAGCTCGTCGGCAGCCGCGAGGCGTCGAGCGCCGCAAATCCATCCTTCGCGACATCCGCCTGCACCAAGGCCACCTCCACCACCTCGGCCCGCGCGAGATTTTCCTTGAGACGAGCAATCCGCTCCCCGGGCAGGTCCATGGCGACGACGCGGCCCGGGCCTTTGGCCGACGGGGCGCCGGCACCCGAGACGACCATGGCGTCGGCGATTTGCAGACTCTTTCCCCCCGGCGCTGCGCATACATCAAGCACGGTTTCGCCCTCCCGAGGCGCGAGCAAATCCACCGCCAACCGCGTCCCGGGATCTTGGAGGTAAAGTTTTCCCTTTTTCAGCAACGGCTCGACCTCGCTCCAACGTCCGGACGGAACTTCGCAAAACCCGTTCCATGGCGTGGGCTTCAGCCAATCCGGCGGCGGCGCCGCCCAGTCGCGCCAACGCGCATAGACCGGTGCCGGCGATTGATTCCACTTCAGCAAGGCCCGGGTGTGCTCGGCCCCGTAATTGGTGAGCCAGCGCTTCACGATCCACTCGGGATGCGAATAGTAGCTCGCGAGCACATCCGACGCCGCGAGCCGGTTGGGGGCGAGTTGGGCGTGCAACGCGATCGCAAGCTTACGAACGACCGCGTTCACCAGCCTCGCTTCAGCCGCGCTCGCCAACTCTTTTGCCTGATCTACTGCATGATGAACGATCTTCGCGACCAATCCCTTGTCCGCATGCTCACCTTCGGCCTCGATGAGCTCGAAGCCCGCGAGATACAGCACCGATCGGGTCGAGTAGCGCGGCGGATGGGCGATCAACTTGGCTAATTCTCCTTCGAGTCGGCTGGCATGTCGCACCACCCCGAAAACGAGGTGCTGACACCGCGCGCGCTCCGGCCCGCCCAACTTCCCGGGCAACGTCTCAAAAAGAGCGTCGATTCGCTCGCGGCGCTCAAGCCAACGGGCTACTAATTGCGCCGCTGCCGGCCAAGCCGTTGGCCGTGATGGTTCGTTTTTGGGGCTCATGGGCGCGTGGATTCGAGACTCGGGTTGACAGCGTTAGTCATTGTCCGCTCAACTCTCCCGTTCAGGCCATCACTCACGCAACCATGAATTCCGCTGAAGTATCCGCGCTCATCGCCAAGAACCCTACGCTAAAGGCGTCCAAAGCCAAGTTGGAGTCCATGGAGGCTAACGCCTACGTGGTGCACCGGAGCTGGGGATTCGGCCAGATCAAGCGCTACGACGATGCTACCCAGAAGCTCATCATCGATTTCAAGGATAAGAAGGGTCATCCGATGGATCCGTCGTTCTGTATCACGACCATGGATGTGCTGCCGCCCAAACATTTGCTCGTCCGAAAAGAGACCGATACCAAGACCATCAACGAGTTGATAGCTGAGAATCCCGCCCAGCTTCTCGTTGAGACCCTCCAAGGCTACCCCAATAACGCTGCCACAGCCATCGAGGTTGAAATCGTTCTCTCCCAAGTGCTCGGTGAGGAAAAATTCAAGAAATGGTGGTCCGCCGCCAAAAAACTCATTTCCAAGGACGCACGCATCTCGGTTCCGGCCAAGAAGACCGATTGCTACGTGATCCGAGAGACCCCGGTTTCGGCTGAAGATGAACTGGTGGAGCAATTTACCGGCACCCGGTCGGCCCGTCGCCGCATCCTTCTCGCCGAAGAGCTGGTCGACGGCTCCGACAAAGCCACCTCTCAAAAGGATTTAGTCTCCGTTCTGGCCGGCCTCGCCGAGTCCGTGAAGGACAGCAACCAACTCGACGCCGCCGAACGTCTCTACGGTGCGGCAATCCGTGATGATCTCGCGAAGCTTGTCGCATCCGAGACGGCCTACGAACCCACTCAAGCCAGCCTCATCGCCAACCAACGCGACCTGCCCGAAATCGCCGAAAAGATCCCGGTCCACTTCCAAAGCCGGTTCCTCGAACTCATTTTGGCCACCCACCCGATCGAGACCCGCGACATCGTCTTCGGCCTCCTCAAGGTTTCCCAAGGAAAGTTCACCACGGAGTGCATCAACTTTCTCATCGAACAGGGCTACTCGGACGATCTCGCGGCCACCCTTTCCCGTTGGCAAACCGAGCAAAACCTCCGCGCACCGGTTTTGCTCTGGATCGTTAAGAACCGCCACTCGAAGAAATTTGCCAAGCTGCTCAACGACCTGATCACACCCCGCCTGCTCAGCTCCGTTTTCTTCGCGATCGACTACGAAGCGCTCCAAGCCGCGAGCGCACGCCGTATTCCCTTGGCTGACATCCTTTCCGAAGACACCGATCTGATCGCCGATCTGTTGTCCACCGCCGATCCCGAGACCGCCCGCGATCTCGCGAACACCCTGATGTTGAACCAAGGCTTCGAGGAACTGACCAAGAAGTCGCTCCTCGCCCGCTTCATCAAGATTTTCCCCAAGATCCAGTCCCTCGTCGCTGCCGATGCCGAGAGCAAGGAAGAGCAGCTTCTCGTTTCCCGCGGGAGCTACGAGCGCAAGCGCGAGGAATACGAGAGCATCGTCTCGAAGAAGATTCCTGAAAACTCCAAGGCCATCGCCACCGCCCGCGAGCACGGCGACCTCAAGGAGAACTCCGAATACAAGATGGCCAAGCAGGACCAACAGGTGCTCATGGCCCAGAAGACCCTTCTCGAAAAAGACCTAGGCCGCGCCCGGATCACCGACTTCAAGGAAGCCTCCATTGAGCAAGTCAGCGTGGGCAGCATCGTCAGTGTTAAGACCGGCGGTGACACGGCCACCTACACCCTGCTCGGTGTTTGGGACGGTGATCCCGATAAGAACATCCTCTCCTACAAGACCCCGATGGGGGCCGCTCTCCTCGGCAAAAAGGTCGGCGAAACCGTTAAGGTGAAGACCGGTAACTCCGAAGAGTCCTACGAGGTTCTGACCATCTCCCGCTACGTCGATACCCTCTAGACGAGGGAAGCGCGGTCTCCTCCGGCCGCCCCGAGCCCGACCGCGTCACGCGCCGTCGGGCTTTTTTCCGTCCGCACCCGATTAACGCATTATCCCCTTAAGTTGGACGCACTCGTCACAGGCGCTTTGGTTGGTTTCTCCATCGCCGTTCCGGTGGGCCCCGTCGGCCTCCTCTGCATCCGTCGCTCGCTCAGCGATGGTCGGCTCGCCGGCTTCGTCACCGGAATGGGTGCGGCCGCCGCCGACACGCTCTATGGCCTTGCCGCGGCGTTCAGCCTTACCGCGCTGACCAACTTCCTCGTCGATCACCGCACCTCGTTTCAGCTCTTTGGCGGCTTGTTCCTGCTGGGCCTCGGCATTGCAACCTTGCGCTCCCGTCCGCCCGCCTCAACCGCCGATTACCAGCCGCCCCACCCCGGGATCGCTTTCGTCTCGGCCTTTGCCATCACGGCCACCAACCCGATGACCGTGCTCGCCTTTATCGGGATCTTCGCCGGATTGAGCCACACGGCCTCCGATACGCTTTCCTCCCTGCGCCTCGTCTTGGGTGTTTTCCTCGGTAGCGCCGCGTGGTGGTTGATTCTTAGCACCGGCGCCGCCCACTTCTCACGCAAGCTCCAATCTGGCGGATTCCGCGCCCTGAACTTAATCGCCGGCACCGGCATCGTCTTGATCGCGTTCTGGCAACTCGCCCAGCTTGCACTCCGTCGCGGGTAGACGGCCGGCAGCGAAGGCTGACTCCGACCGCGCGATTGCAAACACGTGGCCCACGCCATCCGGAAACTTGCCTCCCCGCGCCGAGCCCTCACGTTCCACTTTCGTGAACGCCTCGTGGGACATTCTTAAAACTCTCTCCGACCCCACCCGACTCCGCCTGCTTGCGCTGGTGCTCAATGAGGAACTCTCGGTCGCCGAGTTGCAGGAGATCCTCGGCATGGGCCAGTCGCGCATCTCATCCCAACTCGCCCTTCTCCGCCAAGCCGGCCTCGTCACCGACCGTCGCGAAGGGAAAAAAGCGTTCTATTCCCTCCGTTCCTCAGTCGCTCCCGCCTCACTCGCCCTGCTCCGCGCCGCCGTTGCTTCCGTCGCATCCTTGCCCGAACTCACCGACGACCGGGCCAACCTCGACCGCATCCTCCAAAAGCGCCGGCGCACCCAAGAACAATATTTCAACCTGATCGCCGGCCGCCTCGGCAAAGCCTACTGCCCCGGCCGCTCTTGGGAAGCGATCGGCCACCTCGCCCTGCGCCTCACGCCCGCGATCACGATCGCCGATCTCGGCGCCGGCGAAGGTCTCGTCTCCCAACTCCTCGCCCAACGCGCTTCGCAGGTCTGGTGCATCGACAACTCCCCCCGCATGGTCGAAGTGGGCACCGAGCTCGCCGCCAAGAACGGTCTCGCCAACCTCGCCTACAAACTCGGCGACATCGAACAAGTCCCGCTCGCCGAAGCCTCCGTCGACCTAGCGATCCTCAGCCAAGCCCTCCATCACGCGCAGCACCCGCAGCGCGCCGTTGCCGAAGCTCA
>CALSBN010000279.1:0-5959 GCA_943373185.1 Opitutus sp. GAS368
AAACAGCGTTTGGTTGGAATTGGCGCCGCGCATGAAGAGCGAGCCGAGCGCGCCGGTCGCACCGGTGGCAAAGAGCGGCGTGCCGCTGTTGCCGCCGAGCGCGTCCTTGAGCGAGGTCTGTTGGCGCCGCGCCAAGTCGGCGGCGGTGATTTGGTTTACAACCGTGCCGAGCGTGCTCGGCGCCGCCGGTGTGCGCGTGCCCGTCGTGACGTAGGGCGCAAGTTGGGCCGGCGTGACCTGGGCCCGTAGGCCGCTGGCAGTTAGAAGCAACGCGGCTGCGAGCAGCCCGCGCGAGTTTAGTTTATCTCTTTTCATAGGTGTCTGTCTTCCTGGTCAGGCAAGAGCAGGCGCACCCCGCCGCATCTCTTTGTGGGCAAAGAAACCGGCGCGGCTCGGGCTACCCTCACGCTTCATTTTACGATGAAGATTTCGCAGCCGCCACGCGTAATCGCGGCGGACGCGTGAGCTTTCGTAGATCAGATGTTCGGACTCCGCATATGTCGTCGCGTCGCCGCCCGAGCCTTTCGGCCCGCACGACGGGACAGTGCCTCGCCCCTCGCCTTCACCGGAATGAGTGTCCCGATTGACTTTACCCGAAGCCGCCTGACGGACGGCCCGGTGGGGGTTTGTGATGCGATACCGCAGCGTAACTGTGGCCGGTTTTCACGGCCTTCCCTGTTTCTAAGAAATTTCAAAAGAACGTCAGGCAGCGCCAGAATTCTTGGCCCCGCCGTATAATCAAGCTCAAACATATCAACGCATAAAGATGTGTAGATATGAAAACTTGCCAACGTCGCTTCGCCTCCTAGTTTCCCCCCCCATGTCGAAGTCCGCTCCTCTCATGACCGAAGCCGAGATCGCCCTACGCCGAACGCTGGCGGAGCGCATGGTCATCATCGATGGCGCCATGGGCACGACCATCCGCAGCTATAACATCACCGAGGAGCAGGCCCGCGGCGCGCGCTTCAAAGACGCCCCCAAAGACCTCAAAAACAACGGCGACATCTACTCCCTCACCTGCCCGGACCAGATCAGCGACATCCACCGCCGCTTCCTCGACGCTGGCTCCGACATCATCGAGACCAACACCTTCTCCGCCACCGCGATCGGTCAGAGCGAATTCTTCATCGAGGACCCGCGCGAAAAAGGCGGCAAGAAAACGCCCGCGTTCTACCAAGAGGTCATCGAGAACAAGTTCCTCCAAGAGCTCGCGCACGACATCAATTTCCACTCCGCCCGCCAATGCCGCATCTGCGCCGACCGCGCGCACGCCGCCACCGGTCGCCGCCGCTACGTCGCCGGCGCGATCGGGCCGTTGACGGTCTCGCTCTCCAATTCCCCGGACGCCGATGATGCCGGCCTCCGCGTCGTCACCTTTGACCAGTGCAAAGCCGACTACCGTCGCCAAGTGCGCTCGCTCATCGCCGGCGGCGTGGACCTCCTGCTCGTTGAAACGATCTTCGACTCCCTCAACGCCAAGGCCGCGCTCGTCGCCGTCGAGGAGGTGTTCGCCGAGGATAAAATCAAACTCCCGCTCATGATCTCCGCCGCGGTCGGGCGTGGCGGCGAGACCATGATCTCCGCGCAGACGATCGGCGCCTATTGGAACGCCGTGCGGAACCACAATCCGCTCTCCGTCGGCCTCAACTGCTCCATCGGACCCGATCTGATGCGGCCGTTTCTCGCCGAGCTCGCCGGCAAGGCCGATACCTTTGTCTCCTGCTACCCGAACGCCGGACTGCCGAATCCCCTCACGCCCACCGGCTTCGATCTCGAGCCGAAGGACATGGCCCGCTTCATGGGCGAGTTTGCCGACAGCCACCTGTGCAACATCGCCGGCGGTTGCTGCGGCAACACCCCCGAGCACATCGCAGCGATCGCGCAGGCCCTCGAGAAAAAGCCCGCGCGCAAATGCACGGTGGTGAAGCCCGAGATGGCCCTCTCCGGCTCCCTGCCCTTCACGCCCGTCGCCGGCACCTACCTCATGGTCGGCGAACGCACCAACGTCGCCGGCTCCCCGAAATTCGCCAAGCTCGTCAAAGCCGGCAACTACGAGGAAGCCGTCTCCGTCGCCCGCCAGCAGGTCGACAACGGTGCCAACGTCATCGATGTGTGCATGGACGACGGCCTGATCGACGGCGTCGCCGCCATGACGCGTTTCCTCCAGCTCATCGGCTCCGAGCCCGAGATCGCCAAAGTCCCGGTCATGGTCGACTCCTCCAAATGGGAGGTGATCGAGGCCGGTCTGAAATGTCTTCAGGGCAAGGGCATCGTGAACTCCATCTCGCTCAAAGAGGGCGAAGCGAAGTTCATCGAGCAGGCGCACACCATTCTCCGCTACGGTGCCGCCGTCGTCGTGATGGCCTTCGACGAAAACGGCCAGGCCGCTTCCTACGCCGAAAAGATCCGCATCTGCGAACGCGCTTACCGCCTCCTCGTCGACCAGGTCGGCTTCCCGCCCGAGGACATCATTTTCGATCCCAACATCCTCACCGTCGGCACCGGCATCGAGGAGCACAACAACTACGCCGTCGATTTCATCGAGGCCACGCGCTGGATCAAAGCCAACCTCCCCCACGCCAAGGTCAGCGGCGGCGTCTCCAACGTCTCCTTCAGTTTCCGCGGCAACAATCCCGTTCGCGAGGCCATGCACGCGGCGTTCCTCTACCACGCCATCAAGGCCGGCATGGACATGGGCATCGTCAACCCGTCGATGCTCGAGGTCTACGAAGAGGTGGACAAAGAACTCCTCGAACTCGTCGAGGACGTCATCCTCAACCGCCGCGCCGATGCGACCGAGCGCCTGGTCGATTTCGGCGAGAAACTCAAAGCCGCCCAATCCGGCACCAAGGCCGCCGACATCAAGGTCGAGGAAACCTGGCGCAAGGGCACGATCGAGGAGCGTCTCTCGCACGCGCTCGTCAAAGGCATCGACCAGTTCATCGACGTCGACACCGAGGAAGCGCGGCAAAAATACGGTAAGCCGCTCCTCATTATCGAAGGCCCGCTCATGGACGGCATGCGTGTCGTCGGCGACCTTTTCGGCGCCGGCAAAATGTTTCTCCCGCAGGTCGTGAAGTCCGCCCGCGTGATGAAGAAAGCCGTCGCCTACCTGCAACCGTTCATGGAGGCAGAAAAAGCTGCGCTCGTGGCGTCCGGCGGCACCGCCAAGGCTCAGGGCAAGATCATCATGGCGACGGTCAAGGGCGACGTGCACGACATCGGCAAGAACATCGTCGGCGTCGTCCTCGCGTGTAACAATTACGAGGTCATCGATCTCGGCGTCATGGTGTCGTGCGAGAAAATCCTCGCCGCCGCCAAAGAGCGCGGCGCCGACGTCATCGGCCTTTCCGGCCTCATCACACCCTCCCTCGACGAGATGGTGCACAACGCCAAGGAAATGGAGCGTCAGGGCTTCAAGATACCGCTGCTCATCGGCGGCGCCACCACCTCCGCCGCCCACAACGCGGTCAAGATCGCGCCGCATTACTCCGAGCCCGTCATCCACGTGCTCGACGCCTCCCGCGTGATCGGCGTGGTCTCGCAACTGCTCAACCCCGAAAGCAAGCCCGCCTTCGTCGCGGAAACGCGCGCCAAGCAGGAAAAGCAGCGCGTCGAATTTGCTGACCGCAAAGGCGCGCGCAAAATGCTCTCGCTCGCCGAGGCGCGCAACCGCCACCAGCCCACCGATTGGGCCACGGTCGACATTCCCAAGCCCGAGTTCCTCGGCCTCCGCGTCTTCACGACCGACCGCGCCGCCACGCTCACCGGCCGCTCCGCCGCCAACTCCGTCGTCACCCAGCACCTCACGCTCGAGGAAATCGCCGCCTACATCGACTGGGGCCCATTCTTCTCCTCATGGGAACTCCACGGCCGCTTCCCCGATATCCTCAAGGATGAGGTCGTCGGCGCCGAAGCCACCAAGCTCTACGCCGACGCGCAGGCGATGCTCAAAAAGATCATCGCGGAAAAACGCTACACCGCCCGCGCCGTCATCGGCTTCTGGCCGGCCAACTCCGTCGGCGACAGCGTCGAACTCTACACCGACGAATCGCGCACGACTGTCCTCAAGACCTTCCACTTCCTGCGCCAGCAAAACGAGAAAGCCGCCGGCCAGTTCAACCACTGCCTTGCCGACTTCATCGCCCCGAAGTCCTCCGGCCGCGCCGATTACCTCGGCGGTTTCGCCGTCACCACCGGTCACGGCGTCGAGGAATTCGCCAAGACGTTCGAGGCCAAGCAGGACGACTACGGCGCGATCATGGCCAAGGCGCTGGGCGACCGCCTCGCCGAGGCCCTCGCCGAACTGATGCACAAAAAGGAGCGCGACTTCTGCGGCTTCGGCAAAACCGAGAACCTCGAGATGAAGGACATCATCCGGGAAAAATATCTCGGAATCCGCCCTGCGCCCGGCTACCCCGCGTGTCCCGATCACACCGAGAAACCGCCGCTCTTCGATCTGCTCAAGGCGACGGAGCTCACCGGCATCACGCTTACCGAGAGCAACGCTATGCACCCGCCGAGTTCTGTCTCCGGCCATTACTTGAACCACCCGGAGTCGAAATATTTCGCCGTCGGCAAACTCTCGAAGGACCAAGTCGAGGACTACGCCGTCCGCAAAAATCTCCCCGTGCCCACCTGCGAAAAGTGGCTCGGGCCGTATCTCGACTACGACACGGACTGACGCCGCGGTTTTCCGTCATGTCCTCCATCCAAGCGCACTACGAACAGCTGCTTGGCCCGGTCTATACTTGGATGGCCGGCGGGTGGGACGCCGCTGTCACTCGCAACCGCGCGATGCTCGACACCCTCGGGCTCGCCCACTGGCCGCGCGGCGTCGCCGTGGACCTCGGCTGCGGCTCTGGTTTTCAAGCGATCCCGCTCGCCGACGCCGGCTTCGAGGTCGTCGCTCTCGATCTCTGTGCTCCCCTGCTCGACGAACTCCGCGAGCGCACCGGCACGCGCTCGATTCGCGCGGTGCACGACGACCTTTTAAACTTCGACGCGTATCTCGACGGCGAGGCCGCGCTGATCGTCTGCATGGGAGACACGCTCACCCACCTCGAATCGGTCGAGACCCTCGCTGCGCTGATTCGTGACGCGGCCGCCCGCCTCGCAGACAACGGGCGTCTCGTGCTCGGCTTCCGTGACCTCGCCACGCACGAACTGAAAGGCCCGCAACGTTTCATTCCCGTGCGCAGCGAGCCCGACCGCATCTTCACCTGTTTCCTCGACTACCGATCGGATCACGTCGAGGTCAACGACCTCGTCCACACGCGCGACGGCGCACAATGGCGGCTCGCGACGAGTGCCTACCGCAAGCTCCGGCTCACGGCCGCCCAAGTCGGAGCGCTCATCACGGACGCCGGCCTTACGCTCGAACACGCCAGCGCCGAACAAGGAGCCGTCCGTCTCGTGGGCGTGAAGCGCAGCCCTCCCGCTTCGTTATGAGATTCCTCGGCGAGATAACCCGCCTGCAGATCCAGCGCAGCAGCCTGACCATCGGCTCCGGCCCCACGCGCTACTTCGATCCCGCGGCCCTGCTTGCCGTAGAGGAAATGTTTCTGACTCCCGGAGGCGCCTGCGCTCCGGCGCCCGACGGCAGTTGCCTCGTGGACGTGCATCACGCCGCGCACCCCTTCACGCGCAGCCGCGGCGAAAACACGCTCTGCTTCGGTTTCTCCCGCCACTACGACGCCCTGCGCGCCCGCTTCGGCGAATCCTTCACTTTTGGCTGCGCCGCAGAAAACATCATCATCGAAGGCCCCACGCCGCGCATCACCCCCGCCGACGTCGCCGCCGGCCTCGTGATCGAGACGTCCGACGGTCCAGCGCCGCTGGCCAACGTGATCGCGGCCCCACCGTGCATGCCCTTCGCCAAATTCGCCCTGCGCGATCCCGCGGCGTCAACGGAAGCGATCAAGTCGGCCTTGCAGTTCATGGACGACGGCATGCGCGG
>CALSBN010000280.1:0-5866 GCA_943373185.1 Opitutus sp. GAS368
GGCCCGCGATGACGTTGGCCCCTTGGTTGGCCACGAGGAAGACATCGCCGCCTTTCGCGTAGGTCCAACGAAGCCGGGTGTTGAACCCGACGGCGCGACTGAGGTTGTCGTATTGGCCGAGAGCCGACCACACGAGGGTGCGGGAAAACTGGATGGCGCCGCCGAGCTTGATCAGCCGCACCGGAAAGCGCGCGTAGGGCAGCCGGACCGCCGTGTAGTTGAACGCACCGTCGAGATTGAAGAGCGGCGACGGACGCCAGGTAACGGTGCTCGTGCCGGCGAGCTGGTCGCCGCCGTAGTAGGGGATTTTGGCGAGGCCGAGCGACGCGGAAAGCGGGCGCGATTTGGAGAGGGTCAGCGTCGCCTCGTAGCGTTCGCCGGCGAACCTGCCGGGCCGCACGCTAACCCCGTTGCCCACGAGGAACGGCTCGGGCAGCCGCTCGTTCTCGTGTTTCAGTTTAACCAGCAGAAGGTCGCCGCGCTTCGTTTCGGCCGAGAGTTCCGGTCCGGCCGAGATCTGCTCCCGGGCGTGGTAAATCAGACTGTGGCGGGTGGTGATATTGAAGGCGGGGACCAATCGCTTCAACGGGGGCGGATTGAACTCGTGGTCGAGCTTGAGGTTGCCGGTCCAGACGCCGGTTTGCCGCACCTGGCCGAGGGTGGGATTGTAGTCGGCTCCCACCCAGTCGAGATAGCTGACGGCGCCCCACGTGGGGCTGTCGTATTTCAAGCCCCAGCCGTAGGCGTTGCTGTTCCCAAATCGGCCGGTGGAGCCGGTGCGTTGATAGTAGAGGGAACCGTCGAACGGCGTGGCACTCCGGCCGAAGAGCCGGCCGGTGGTGTAGTTGAGATCGGAGCCGACCAACCAGGCGTTGCCGTTGCTGCGGGGATCGCCTGAGGTCGAGATGAATCCGAAGCTCGCATGGTCGGAGAGATTCAGGAGGACGCGCGCGACGCCGAGGTCTTTGCCTTCGATGGCACCCGAACGCTCGGTGCGCACCCCGAGGACGCCGAAGTTTACCGGGCCCTCGCGGCCGGAAAGCCGCGCGCCGCCGACGAGGTCAACGATTTCACCCCGCGGACCCAAGCCGATGCGGCGCGAGTAGTAGGGCAGGGGATTGTTGTTGATGAGACTGTAGGAAAACACGCCGGCGTCCTGCAGGAAGAAAGCCCGCTTCTCCGGAAAGGTGACGGGGAAACGGGTGAGATTGACCTGCCGGTCATCGACCTCGGCGTCGGCGAAATCGGTGTTGATGGTCAAAACGGCGGTCGTGGATTCGGTCAGCTTGTAGAAGACGTCGAAGCCCGGCTTGAGGCGCGTGGTCTCGAGATTTCTCGACCGATCGTGCACGTAGGAAATTGTGGTGAACGGCCTCACCTCGACGCCCGCCGCGCGACGGAGGTCGGTCAGGCCCAGCAGTCGGCCGGTGTTGGCGAGGTTGTTGACCTCGTATTGGCGCTGCGGACCTTGCCAGCGGACCCGTTCACCCGTGCGGGCGCTGTAACGTTCGAGATTCAGACCCCAGGCGGGCGCACGGGGATTGAAGGAAATCGATGACAACGGGATCGAGCCCTCGGCCACCCACCCGGCGTCGTTGCGACGGGTCACGACGTCCCAAATGGTATCCCAATCGGGGTTGAGCGTGACCCCGCCGCGGATGAGCGCGTCCCGCTTGGCCCCGAGGGGATTGAAGGCAAAATAGTAGCCGTTGCGCTGATCCAGGAACGGATCGATCACGAGCGTGAAGTGATCGTCATCGTCGAGGACGGCGTCGCGCCGACGTTGGGTTGCGACGATCCGCCGTGGGTCGTTGCACTGCACAAAAACCGCGAAGTAGAGGTGCTTCTCATCCCAGCCGAGCCGAAACTCGGTGAGCTCGCCCGGACTGGCGCCGCTGGTGGGCTCCACTTGGGTGAAGGTGGAGAGTGGCTGCACCTGCTCCCAGGCGGGTTCTTTGATTTCTCCGTCGATTCGGGGCGGGGTGACGAGTTTGGCCGGCGTGATCGAGATTCTTGGTGCTTCGGCAGCGAACGAGAGCGCAGCCGACGCCCCAAAGCCGAACAGAATCCAAGGTAAACACGGCGGCCGGCGGATAAGCATCGCGACGCTCCAGCACCCGCGCTGCCAACCCTTCGGCTATGAAGAGATTTCAAGGTCGGAAGGGCGTGCCCCGGTTTTGACGGCCGGCGTGCGGCGCATTTTTGGCGAAACGATGCTGGCCTAGGAAACGACTTTGGTCTCTCGTCACGCCCCATGATCAATGGAATCCGCCTCAAAGTGTGTGGGCTCACCTCGCTCGTGGATGCGGAGGCGGCCGATGCGGTGGGCGCGGATTATCTCGGCTTCATTCTCCACCCCAAATCGCCGCGCTACGTGAGCCTCGCCCAGTTTGAGGCGATGGCCCCCCGACTGCCTCCGCGAAAAAAAGTGGCCGTGGTCGTGGAGCCTTCCACCGAGGAACTCACGGCGATCAAGGCGGCGGGCTTCGACCACGTGCAGCTGCACTTCGCCAACGAAACGCCATTTTTCATGGCGGCGCTTTGGCTCGATGTGATTACGCCGGAAATGCTCTGGCTCGCACCGCGCGTGCCCCCGGGCAAGGACTTTGATTTGGCGTTCGTGCCGCTCGCCGACACGATCCTGCTAGATACCTATCATCCCGACGTCTTCGGCGGCTCCGGCCACACGGGCGACTGGAAGACGTTCGCCTGGCACCGCACGAAGTTCATCAAGGTGAACTGGGTGCTCGCCGGCGGGCTCAACGCCGAAAACATCGGCGACGCGGTCGCGGCGACGGGCACGCAATTTGTCGATGTGAATAGCGGAGTCGAGGCGGCGCCCGGGCGCAAAGACCCCGAGAAGTTAAAGGCGTTTGCGGCCGCACTGGCGCGGGCGGTGAAGCCGGCGACCGGACCGGCGGTGGAGTAAATGAGCGGAACGTGGGGAACGCTGGCCGAATTGTCCGTGCGGGGGCAGGTTCCCAAGCCGAGTTTGGCGCCTCGCGAAAATACATGTGCCCGTTTCTGCGGCTGATCCCGAACTGCTCGCACAGATCGGTGATGTTGAAGCGTCCGCTCTGCGCGAGGACTACGAACCGGTTGAGCTCTTCCCAGGGTGTTTGATTTTGCCAGTGTATACGGCCTGCCCTGGGCGACGTTTGGCTGCCGGGTGAGCGCAGCCTCGGGCCAGATCACGAACGCGGATCCCGCCAAACTGAAAACCGGCATTTCGAAGGGCGCTGGATGTGTGAGCGGACTCTTTCACGCACTTTCTCCAGGTCGAAGGTGTTCGGGCCTGGCCTCGATCGCTCCGTTGAGCCCAAGGCCCCTTTTGCCCGGCTGTAGAGGACGTGGTCCGCGATTGTGCGGAAGTAAACAAAACCGGCGGCCCCTCCAGATCGGCAGTCGGCGGGCGCAACGAGCAGTTGGGTGGTCACGGACTCGTTACGTCGTCCGAGCCTCGTGCCGCCGCGATTGTCGCCCTCGATTTCAAAGTGCAAGTTTGCCCCCCCTTTTCAGGCCTCAAGCGCTGAATTCCACTTTTCCGTCGACCTTTGGGCGACAGTTTTGGCCGGGAGTTAAAATTCTGCTCAATCTCCGATGATTCTCGCCGATGGGTGGGTGGGATGAAACTCAAGTCGAGCCTTCGTGGATATTCTCTGACGGAATTGATGATCGTGACCACACTCATCGGCTTGCTCGCGATGATCACTCCGCCGGCTTTTCAGCGGATTAACGCGCGCTCACAGGGTTCGATGTTTATGAACGATATGCGGGTCTTTGGGGAGGCCTTTAGCCGTCATGCGCAGGAGCGCGGGTCCTTTCCCGCCGACCAGACAAATCCGCGCCAAGTGCCCGCGGGGATGGCCGCCTATTTTCGTCAAGATGCATGGCTGAGAACATCGCCGCTCGGCGGGACTTACGAGTGGGACAACAAAGATGCCGTCAACAATCTCGGGGTAACGTTGAATGCGGCCATCAAGGTTCAGGGCTGCACCTGGACGTTGGCGCAATTGCAGGAACTGGATCGACGGTTCGATGACGGCGATCTCACCACCGGCAACCTTTTAGTGACCGACGCGGGAACCACCGTGGTCTATGTAATTGAAAGGACGGCGTCATGAGCGATTCCGTCGCAACCGGATTGATGCTTTCCACTCAGAATCTCACGGCCGACGGAGCGCGGGTGCAGGTGGGCGAGAATACGGGTCCGTTCGAAGCGACGGAGTCCGAAATCTTGGCGATCTTGCGGGCTTATGCGCAAATCCCGCCGCTGGACCTGCTCGAGGCGGAAGTCCGGATTTACCTGAAAGGCAAAGTGGGCAAGGCCTCGGTGCAGTGTGTGGGCGGCCAGCTCGTGGCGGGGTTGGTCCCGGAGGCTTCCCACGTCGCCACACGTTGCTCGCCCGAGCAGGTGCTCGAACTGGTGATGATTGAGGCCGTCGCCGCTCCGGTGAACACCCGGGCGGAGCGCGATCGCGTGGAACTGGCCGATTTGGTGATGCCCAAAAGCTTTTGGTCACGGGCGTTAAACTCCAACGGACTGCTTGGGGCGCTGGTGCTGATCGCGGCCGCGGTCGCCTACGTTCTCTTTGCTCCGACAACCCCGGCCGGGCTTGTCGTGATCACCGATGCGAAAGAAATCGCCCGCCTGCACGCCGAAATCAACGGTCGTTACGGCACACCGGGGGCGACCGAGTTGGTCTTGGCCAACGGCGAATTGGCGGGCTGGTCGGAAAGGACCAATACTTCCGAATCCCGAAAAATTTTTGCCCTTGGTTATCGATATGCACGACGCGACAATTCGGTGGTCCTATTGGCGTCAAACGGGGCCGAGCTGAGGATCGAATCCGGTCGGCGATTGCTCTTTATGAGCAGCGCCTACCCGCGGAAAGGCGCGTGACGCGTGGGCGCTCCTGCGCCGTCCTCCCCGGCGGCTGGTAGCGGCTATTTAAGTTTGTCCCCAAACCTGCGGTAAATTGTTGATTCAGCGTTCGGGGGGCTGGCTATTTTAGGCGGGAGAGTTTGTCTCTACAGCATATTAAATAATACGATAGCCGCACGCGGCAAACCAATCGCGGGCGTCTTCGGCAGAAACGGCGCGCAGGGCGCGGGCGATGGTGGACTGGTGGTCATCAGCGGATCGGGCCTCGGCGGAACGGAGCAGGCCTTTGACCTTGCTCCACATCATTTCCATGGGATTGAGGTCCGGGGAGTAGGCGGGCAGGAAGCGCGCGCTGGCGCCGGCCGCGGCGATCAGCGCGAGGGTCTGTTCGTTTTTGTGCGGGCCGAGGTTGTTCATGATCACGATGTCGCCCGGCTGCAGGCTCGGGCCGAGGATCTCGCGCACATTGGCCTGGAAGACGGCCGTATCGGTGGCGCCCTCGAGGGTCATGCAGGCGGTGCTGCCGTCGAGCCGGACGGAGCTGATCATGGTCGTGGTGCGCCAGTGGCCGTGCGGGGCCTTGGCCAGCAGCCTGCGGCCCCGCAGGCGGATCATGTTCGTTTTTGCCGCCGACTCGTCGAGAAAGACCAGGCGGGCCGGATCGAGCCCGCCTTGGCCGCGCCGCCAACGCCGGCGCGCCCGGACAATGTCCGGCCGGTCCTGCTCGGCCGCCCGAAGCGTCTTTTTTTAAAGTCAGACCCATGTCGGCCAAAACGTAGTGGATCGTCGGCAGCGTGCAGGCCAGTCCCGCGAGCTCCCGCAGTTCGGCCAGGGTCAGGTCCGGCTTCGCCTCAAGGTGACGGCGCAACTGCTCGCGGTGGGCGGGCAAGATGGGCGGCTTGCGGCCCGCCCGATGGTGCTGCGGCCCGATCTCACCCAGTCGCCGGCGCTGCTGGATCAGTTTCTTGACCATGCCCAGCG
>CALSBN010000281.1:0-5864 GCA_943373185.1 Opitutus sp. GAS368
AGCTCTTCGAGGGCGAGCAAAATGCCCTTGTGCTGGGACTGGCCAAAAGTGGCGTCCTTGCCCGTGAGGCAGGCGAACTCGCCGACCTTGATGGTTTCCTGGGCGGTGAGGGCGGCGCTCGCGGCGGCGACGGCGAGGAGGAGGCGGAGCGAGGGGAGGAATTTCATGGAAGTGTGAGGAGAAGGTGACGTGGAGGATGAGATGCAGAGAGACAGGGAGATGGAGAGACGGGGAGAGGGGCGGCGGTTTAGGGCGCCATGCTTTGGACGAACTCAAACTTGCCGTTCTTCACCTGAATGATGACGGCGTTTTTCGAGGCGTTGCGCTCGGAGTCGATGGTGATTTTTCCGGTGACCGCCATGAAGTCGCGGGTGGTGGCGATGGCCTCGCGCAGGGCGCCGCGCTCGGTGGTGCCGGCGCGGCGGATGGCATCGACGAGCACCAAGACGGAGTCGTAGCCGAGGGAGGCGTTGGAGTCGGGGGTGGAGCCGAAGCGCTTCTTGTAGGCGGCGACGAAGTTTTGCACGCGGGGTGAAGGGTCGTCGGGAGAATAGTGCGAGCAGAGGTAGGCGCCCTCGATCGCTTTGCCGCCAAGGTCGATGAGGGCCTGGGCCTCCCAACTGTCGGCGCCGAAGATGGGGAGCGTGAGCCCGAGGTCGCGGGCTTGGCGGACAATGAGGGCGCCCTCGTTGTAGTAACCGGGATTGAAGACGGCATCGACGCCGGCGGCTTTGATGGCGGTGAGCTGGGCTTTGAAGTCCTTGTCGCCCTCGCCGTATTTCTGCTCGAGGACGATGGTGCCGCCGTTGGCGACGAAAGATTCGCGGAAGAATTTGGCGAGGCCGATGGAGTAGGCGGAACTGTTGCTGACGACGAGGGCGACGCGTTTGGCCTTGAGGCGCTCGCGGGCGAAGCGCGCCATGACCGGGCCTTGAAACGGATCGATGAAGCAGGTGCGGAAAATGTAAGCGCCGGTTTCGGTCACCTTGGGATTGGTCGAGGCGGGCGAAATCATGGGGACCTTGGCGGCCTGCGCGATGGGGGCGGCTTCAAGGGAACGGCTGGATGCGACCTCGCCGAGGAGGGCAACGACCTTGTCCCGGGAGATGAGTTTTTTGACGACGGTGGCGGTTTCTCCGGGCTTTGACTGGGTGTCCTCGGTGACGAGGAGCAGGGGACGGCCGAGCACGCCGCCGGCGGCGTTGAGATCGTCGATCGCCATCACGGTGCCGTTGTTGGAGGACTGGCCGAGGCTGGCTTCCTTGCCGGTGAGAGAGGCGAATTGGCCGATCTTGATGGGCTCCTGGGCGAAAAGACTCGGAGCGGAGTTCAGGACCGCAAAGGCGGCGGCGAGAGCAACGGTGAAGCGCGACGGGGAGGACATTGATGGAAGGCGGGCGGAGGGTCGGAGAGGGAGCGGTCGGATCGTCGAGGCAAGGTGACGGAAAGCAGGTTTTCAACCAAACTGTGCCGGTCGAGTGGAATTATGGAGAGTGAGGGCGAATTGGGTCGGGGCGGATAGGAAATAAATTTGCGCTGCGAGCGGGGGCGGACTTGCTCGCGGGCGTGAACACGTTTGACCGGCATCTCTTGCGCGAGTGGCTGCAAATTCTCGGGCTGGTGCTTTTGGCCACGTGCGGACTGCTCTTGGTGCAGGTGATGTATGAGGATTTCCGGTCGTTGCGGGAGGGAGGCGCGCGGGGACTGGAGTTGTGGAGCTATTTCTTTGTGACGATGCCGAGCTTTTTGACCGTGGTGTTGCCCCTGGCGTTGTTGGTCTCGTTGATCTTTACCCTTGGAAAATTGCACCGGGCCAACGAGTTGACGGCGATGCGCGTGGCGGGGGTGGGCTTTGCGCGGATGATGGCGCCGGTGTGGGTGGTCGGGATTTTTGCGTGTGCGCTTTCCTGGTGGCTGAACGCGACGGTGGTGCCGTGGTCGGTCGAAGAGTCGCGGGCGCTCAAGGAGTCGCTGGAGTTTAGGCGGCAGGCGAAGACGATGCCGCCGGACCGGATCGGGGCGGTGAACAGCGTGGGCTTCGACAATCCGAGCGCGCGGCGGATGTGGTTTTTCAACCGCTACTCAAAGGGCACTCAGCGCGGGTATGGCGTTTCCGTGTCGGAGTTGGACGCCAGGCGCCGCGAAACGACTCGGCTGGTGGCCGGGCAGGCGTGGTATGACGAAACCAAAGCCGGCTGGATGTTTAAGGACGGCCGCGAACTGACTTTTTCGGTCGAGACCGGCGAACTGACGGCATCGGTGCCGTTTGAGGAAAAATTCAAGGCCGGTTACCGCGAAGATCCGCAGTTGATGCTGTTGATCGACCGCCGGGCGACCGATCTGTCGTTTCACGAGTTGGGGCGGTTGAGGGACTATTTTGAGCCCACCGGGAATCCGAAGGGCGTGCCGTATGCGGTGCGCTATTTTCAACTGATCGCCACGACGCTCGGACCGTTGATCGTGATCGCGATCGCGATTCCGTTTTCGGTCACCGGTGTGCGGGTGAATCCGGCCGTCGGCGTGTCGAAATCGATCGGATTGTTTCTGCTATACTACGTGATGGCGAACTTGGCGTCGTCGTTGGCGACGAAGGAGATCGTCGAACCCGATGTGGCGGCGTGGTTGCCCAACATCGGAATGACGCTGTTGGCGGCGTGGCTGTTTGCGCGGCTGCGGTGAGCCGGGTGACGGCGGTGGGAAAACCGCCGGTCGCTTCAGATCACTCACCCGAGAGCATTCTGCCGAGGCGTTGCCAAACGGCGTTCTCCGGCCAAAGCATCACGACCCAGACGACGACGCAGTTGATGTAGCTCAGAAAAACGGCAGCGCTCGCCATGTCTTTGATGCGCTTGGCGAGTGGGTGAATCTCGGGGCGGACGTAGTCGATGACCCACTCGATGGCGGAATTGAGGAGCTCGACGATGAGGATCAAAATGAGCGACGAGATCATCAGCGCGGTCGAGACGGCGTTGAGCGGCAAGATGATCGCGAGGGGGACGAGCAACAGGGCGAAGATGAGATCTTCGCGGAACGATGGCTCGTGCTTCAACGCGGCGAAGAAGCCGTCGATCGAGTAGCGCACCGACGAGAAGAAATTCATGAAGCTGCGGCGCTTCAGGGGCGGTTCTTCGGGTGCGGGCGGCGTGGGCACAGGGGGAAGTTGACGGAGAGTTTGGGGTCTGAGAAGGCGGAATACCAGTTGGGTTGCAAATTGGCCTCGCGCGGGCGGACCGCGTGGTCGCCTGTGCGGGCGGACACGAGGTTCGCCTCTGCAAAAGTGCCATACTGAAGCTTGAATGGGGATAACTTGGTGTCGGTGGGGCGAGGTTTGCCAGGTTGGGAAAAACAAATGTTCCGCGAAATATTTGGCGCGAACGTGCGTAACCGTTAAACATTCGTCGCGGCGTGGCGTCTGAGGTGATGACATGAAAACCCAAGCCTTACTCCTCTCCCTCGCAGTCGCGGTTGCCGGCACCGGTGCGGCACACGCTCAAGATTCGCGGCCGAATGCGGTCGCCGGCGGGGCGATCCTCGGTGGGATCGCCGGTGCGTTTATCGGCGGCCATAACAATGACCGCTGGGCTCAGGGCGCCGTGATCGGCGCGGCGGCCGGCGCGCTTATCGGTGCGGCGGTGGAGCCGCCTCGCCGAACGGTGGTGCGCTCAGCGCCGGTGGCGTATGTGGCGCCGGCACCGATTGTTTACGTTGAGGCGCCGCATTGCCCGCCTCCCGCCCAACGAGTGGTCTATGTGGGAGCGCCGCCCCCACGGGTCGTTTATGTGCAACCGGCACCTCGCGTGGTTTACGTCGCGGCCCAACCGCGGCGCTGTGAGGACACTGTCGTCGTGGTCGCGCCTCCTTCGCGGCGTCACTCCGGGCGGCAGGTGGTTTACGTTGAGCCGAGCCACCGGCGCTGGTGAGGGACGGTTCTGACCTTCGGATTCAAACCCGCTTCGGCTTGGCCGGGGCGGGTTTCCTCTTTTTTTGCGGGCGCGGAGCAGTCGCGGTTTTCGGAACCGGATCGGGCGAAGCGGCGGGTGTCGGGCTGGGAACGTAGGCGTCGAGATCGGTGAAATCGTTGATGATACCCTCGTGGGGGCGGTCTTGTTTGTAGATCTGCAGGATCCGGCCGTGCTCGTAATCGGTGGTCGGGAAGATTCGGGCGGGCTCCCCGGGCAGAAAGATGCCGGTGTAGGCGCGCTGGCGGTCAGTTAGGCGGCGGATCACGATCATAGGGGAAACAAACGGAGTTCGGCGTTTTGGCGAGCGGGCCGAGACGAAAATCGCGCGCGGCGTCGGCGGACAGGGACGGCCGCGCTTCCGTGTGGTCAGCTCCAGTTGAAATTGAAGCTGATGCTGATGCGCTCGGCGTCCACGCGGTTGCTGGTGACCTCGTGGCGGAGCCAGCTTTCGAAGAGGATAATGTTTCCGGCGACGGCGGGATAGGTGAGATGGATGCGGTTGGCGGGCCGATGGTCGGGCAGCCGGGGCGGAGCCGCCATGAAGCGGTCGAGGCGCGGATCTTCGAACTTCAGGCCCGGGCAACCGGCGGGAGTGGCGACGTAGTAGGTGCCGCTGATAAACGAAAGCGGGTGCAGGTGCATCGAATGCGCCGTCGTGGGGGGCATGATGTTGACCCAGCAATCGGTGAGATGGACCGACCGGCCGCGAAGATCGAAATCGAGCGTCTTGGCGAAGGCGCGGGCGTGGCGGAGGAATTTTTTCTCGAGCGCGGCGAAGGTGCTGGAGAAGCGGTGCAGCTCGTTCATCGAGGCGTAGCTGGTGTAGCCGCCGGGGTAATTTTTGGCGGACCACTTGCGGCCGGCGGCGTCGAAGTCGCGGAGTTGGCGGCACTCGTCGGCGAGGTCGGCGTTGAATTTGGCGAGGCCGGAAGGCTGGAGAGGCTCGCAGTAAATGTGGGTGGGAAAATGAACGCTGGTGGGCATGGGAATCAGGGAAGTAGTGAGTAGAGAGGAGTGGGTAGCGGGTAGGTGGAAGAACAGAGGCGCAGGGTTACTTACCGAGGAACTTCAGGCCGGCGATCCCGGCGACGATGAGACCGATGCAGATCAGGCGTGGGGTGGATGCGCTTTCGCCAAAAAAGGCGATGCCGGCGAGAGCGGTGCCGACCGCGCCGATCCCGGTCCAGACGGCATAAGCGGTGCCGATCGGGAGTGTGCGGGCGGCCAACGCGAGGAGAAACATGCTTACGGCCATCGTGGAGATCACGCCGACCGATGGCCAAAGCTTGGTGAAGCCTGCGGTGGATTTCAGGCCCGTGGCCCAGACGATTTCGAGGGCGGCGGCGAGGAGGAGGTAGAGCCAGGGCATGGGGGAGAAGTCTGATCCAAGTTTGGGTATGACTCTTTAGTTTTATTGTCCGGCGGGCCGGTTCGACGGCTTTCGGATTCCTTGAATTTTTTCCGTCTAAAAAAGAAGCGGGAGGGATGGCCACTTTCCGGTTATAGCCATCTCAATTAGGACCGCTCCAGCGAGCATCGATGAAAGTCCGGCGATTATGTAGTTCGACTCCATCGGGCGAAGAAACACTAGAGCAAGAGTTCCTACACACAAAAGCGCCGCTCCAATTGTCGCGGCGAAAAGGCGGGCCCACAGCGGCATCGTCCGGTCCGAATTTGGCGCTCGGTAGAACATTCGTATTCTCAGGCTTTGATCAAAGGAGAGCGGACGGTTTTTGAATCTACCGCACCCCGCCCATGAGTTTCTTCATCCATGGGACGAGGGCGAGGAGGGCGAGGGTGCAGGCGCCGACGATCAGCGCTTGATGGAGGAAGAAGTCGGCGAGTTGTTCGGGGTTGTCGCTCTTGAATTCTCCGGCGAGGGCGCCGGCGAGTTTGCTGCCG
>CALSBN010000282.1:0-5836 GCA_943373185.1 Opitutus sp. GAS368
AGTGGTGCCGAACAACCGCCACGGCTGCCCATCGGTCCCGTTCTGGAAGACAAATTTTACTTCCACATACCTGCGCCCCGTGGACTTCGCCTTCAGCCGGTGATTGCTCACGTGATCCGTTCGCGCCTGCAGCGCCTGCCGGCAGGCGGGCAGCACCGTGGGAGCATCGCCGGGGTGCACCTGCTGCATCATCCGTTCGAGCGTCACCGGGGCCTCGTCCGGTCCGATCTCGTAGATGGACCGGGCTTCGTTGGACATCCGGACCAAGCCGGTCTCCAGTTCAACGTCCCAATGACCCAGTTTAGCGATCGACTCCGCCACAAGCAGCCGGTCGCGGCTGGCCCGCAGTTCCGCCGCGGCGTTCAGCCGCTCCGTGAGGTCGACAATGGCCACGATTAAGCCTCCCCGGTCAGATACGCCGGATATCTCCGCGATTCGGATCGAACCGTCCCGACAAGTAATCTCGTTCGTCAGCGGGGTGGTCGCACAGTGGTCGGCCTCCCGCTCCCGGACCACGCGGTCCCACTCTTCGAGCCTATTTTTCCGATAAGCCGGATCGGGGTAGGCCCGCTCGAACCAGTGCGCCACGGTCGGAATATCCGCCTGAGTATAACCGAGCACCTGCGTGAACTGCCGGTTGACACCGATGATATCGCCGCTGCCGGAGGAGAAGGCGAGCGGGAGCGGGGCCAACTCAAACAGTTCGCGGAAGCGAGCCTCGCTCTCTGCGAGCGAATTCTCCACGCGGCGGCGTTCGGTGATATCCTGTTGCAGAGCCGCGTAGCGCGTGATCCGCCCCCGCTCGTCGGCGAGCGGGGTGATGGTAACGAGTTCGACCAGGAGTTTTCCGCTTTTCGAGCGGTTGATCATCTCCCCGTGCCAGACTTTACCTTGCGTGAGGGTCGACCAGAGTTCCGTGAAGACGGCGGGGGCGGTGAGCCCCGATTTGAGAAAACTTGGATTGCGGCCCAGCACATGCTGCGCGTCGTAGCCGGTGATCGTGGTGAAATAGGGGTTGGTATATTCGATCCGACCTGCGAGGTCGGTGATCACGATCGAGATCGGACTTTGCTCCACCACGAGGGAGAGTTCGCGCCGCTGGGCTTCATGCTTCTTCGCTTCGGTAACATCGCGCCAGATTGCCGCCACGTAGCCCGTGCCGCGGATTTTCAGGCAGCGCATCGTGACGACCACATCCAGCAGCCGCCCGTCGCGATGGCGATGCCGGGTCTCGACCGTGCCGTGTCCGATCTTGAGAAACTCCCCGAGTATGCGCTGGACTTGCTCAGGCGGGAAATTCGCCTCGATGTCGCCGATGCCGAGTTCCGCATACTCCTCGCGGGTATAGCCGAGCATCTCGTGAGCCTGCCGGTTGAATTCGGCGAATCTTCCGGTGTGGATCTCGGCAAGGGCGATCGCATCGGGCGCCTGTTCCACGATCGCCGAAAAGATCTCCTCGCGCTCGCGAAGGGCGGCTTCTGCGAGTCTTCGCTCTGTGGTGAGATGCAGATGAAGCAGGGCCTGCAGTCGCCCATCTGGTTCAGGGAGGACCCGGACGCTGAGAGTGGCGCTTTCCCTGACCATGCGCACGCCCCATACCTCGACTTCGCCGGAAATCACCTCGGCGGGGGTCGCGACCGCTCGCTCTACCATTGCACGAAAATCACCCAAGGCGGAATCGACGACGCGCGTTTCCATCGAGGTGGAGATGTCGTTCTCTTCCCAGCCCAACCGCGTCCGCGCCGCGCGGTTTAGGTAGGTAAAGTTGCGATCGCCATCTACCATCGCCACCGGATCGCCAAAACCCTCGAGGATATCCTGCAGCCGGCGGCGGTTTTGCTCAAGACGGTCCCTCTCCTCCGACGCCTCCGCCTGCGCGGCATAAAGCGAGCGGACAAGGGAACCGACCTCGTCGCTCCGATTGTGCAAACCCGATAGCTCCAATTTTTCGCCACGGCGCGCGAGCCGGGCGATTTTCTCCAACGGCCTGACGACGCCGGCGATCAAGGATGCTTGGGAGATGGCGATCAAGAGAATCGCCGTCGCGAAGCCACCCCAGATAATGGGACGCAGCAAGGCGCGGTTCTCAGCCTCCGACTTCGCCGGATCGAATTCAATAAGCGCAACCGCCGCGAGCTCGGTGCCCACCTGGACCTGCCGGTCAAGGACTCGCAGCGGCAGCGCGATCCGGAATACGCGGCCCTCATACTTGGAGACCAGCCCTGTAATTCCCACAGGATCGGCCAGCATCGCGGCCGCCGCAGGGTTGCCTTCGATGCGGCTCAGGTCCTCGAAGGGCCGGCCGATCAATCGGTTCTGGCTCGCCGCCAACACCAGCCCGTCGGATTTTCTCAGCAACGCCGCCGAACGGATTGCCGGCGCAGACGCCGAGAGCAGGATCGCTCGCTGAAATTCCTCGGGGGATCTCGCCAAGACGTCGAAGGCTTCCCACCCGCTCACGATCCGCGTGGCGACGTCCCGCAGTTCGTAGGCTGCCGCTTTCCGCACAAGCCGCGGCTCCACGAGCGTCAGGACAAACGCAGCCAAGCCCAGCGGGACTAACCCCGCCCAAAGCATGCGCGACCGCAGGGTGCCGGGGAAAATCTTCATCGCGGATTCAGGATTTCGTCGCCGGTCGGTTGCGTGCCGATAAGGTCGCCCTTTCTGAGCACTTCGGCGGTCGCCGCCAACACCGTTCGTCCGTTGCCGGACGGACCGAAGAAGGCGGGCTGCCACGCCGCGTCGACCAGGCGAACACCGTCCTCCATCTGGCGACGGATCTCGATCGGATCACCTCCGGCCCGGCGCGCGATTACGGCGCAAGCGGCAACGGGATCTGCCCGGTAAAATTCCAGGGCCCGGTTGAAGGCGCCCAGAAACAGGCGGACATCATCGCGGCTCGGCCGCAGCGAGTCCGACGAAAAGGCAAACACATCGACGACCTCGCCGGGCAGTTCCTTGGAAGAGAAGAGCACGTGGACACCGGGCATGGACCGGGCCTGATCGAGAAACGGGACGTAGGTTACGGCTGCGTCGATGTTCCCACGTTTTAGCTCCGTCATCATGGCCGGTTGCGACAGCAACACAATCTGGCAGTCGCCAAGCGCGAGTTGGGACCGCGCCAACGCGCGACCCAGCAGGAAAAGTCCGACGGACCCGGGCTCGACCGCCACCCGACGCCGGGCGAGTTGATCGACGCTCCGGATCGTGGCCGCCGCGACGATCGCATCGGCGCCTTCCGAGTAGTCGATAACCCGCACGACCTGCGGTTTCCTGCTTGCGGCGCTTTCTTGCGCGATCAGGACTTCGGTCAAAGTTGTGGCCATGCCGTCGATGGAGCCGAGTTCGTAGGCGTGGCGCGAATCGGACAGTTGGGTGAATTCGACCAGTCGCACCTTCACGCCGGCCGCCTGGTAGTAGCCCAACTCTTCGGCCAGCAAGGCCAACTTGTAAGGTGGGAAATCACTGATCCCAACCCGGAGTTCGCGATCCGGTGCCTTGGTGCAGGAAACCGCAATGGTCAGGGCAGTGAACGAAATACTCCAACGCCACGCTTGCTTTTGGCTGCCGAAAAGACTGGAAAGAAACCAGATTTTCAAGGGGAACTGATCCGGGACGGGTTCGAGGGGAGGGTTCCGGGTAGAGAAGGAGTCGGCCCGCCTTTCGTCAGCCAACCCTCAAGTCCGCCTGACCCCCGACGGCGTGAAGAGCGGGATAACGAAGATATCCCGACGGGAACCCAACAAGCCGTCCGATTCCGGCGCCGCGCCGGCGAAGGTTCGGAGGTCAGTCGTGGCAAGCACAATGCGAAGAGACACCTCTCCGGTCGCTCGCTGTCAAGCAGCGAGGCTTCAAACTGATTCCGCTGCGTCGGCTTGAACGAAGTCGGCGCCTGGCGAGGCCTGCGCGCTCCCCGCTCTCCTGAACGCCGGCTCGCCATCGTTGGCATCGGGCTGGCAGAACTCATCGTCGACCAGGTCGCCCTGCCCGTCGTCCGCCGGCGCTACTTGGGGTTAAAGGGGCAACTCAATGCCCGTTTGGTCGAACGATCCGCCCGGCTCCATGACTTCGGCGCGGAACCGGATCAGCTCGTCGCGCGGCTGTGGCTATGGCAGAACGGACGGGAGGTCCGGCAGTTCGAGGGCACGACAATCGCCCGTCGCGGCGTCGATCGGGACGGCGACCTCAGGCTTGGGCGGACCCACGGCGATGCGCTGATCGTGCAGGCGGAAGAGACACATGGACGCGAGGATGGCAACAATCTCGGCTTTCACCTAGACGATAGCGATGGGCCGCAGCAAGCTGGCGCAGAGCGGGCAGCGTAAGGGGTCGGCACCCCAGACTTGCCAGATCGGCCATCGCCAAGCGACGCGGCGGCGGCCGGCGGCATCGTCGGCGGCAAGAGGGCCTTCGCCGGCGTCGACGGAGAAGCCACTGAAGCGCCAGTTTTTCAATTTTGCGTTTTGCCGGTCGACGAGGCCGCTGGCGTCGCGCAGGCGGCGCAGGACGGTGTGGCGCCTGAGTTCCGCGAGATCCGGCCAGCCGCCGGGCGGGGCGAGGTGGAACTTGCCGTTGGGGGAAAACACGCCGGTGGCCGCCAAGACGCGCGCGTGGGGGCGCCAGAACAGAAAGCCGCCAAAAATCTGGACGGTGACGACGAGGCCCGGCTCGCCATCCGGTTCGATGGTGCTTTGGCGGAGCCAGGCGGCTATCGCCGCGTGGGCAGCGTAGTGGAGCTCGCCGACCGGAGGGGCCGTCGAGCTTGAAGGTGTTACGGGGCAGCCTCGGGATGGGGAACACGACGTGCCGATGGGACGCCGGGGCGCAAATCTCGTTGGCGATGAGGGCTCCTTCAATTCGGGGCGGCGCTGGTGGCATGAGGTGCAGAGCCCGCGCTGCTTGCAGGAGAACGGGCAGAGAAATTCATGGACGCAATCGGGGAGAGGAGGTGGGTGAAGCTGGCGTGGAGATCGCGCAGTCGAGGACGGCGATGACCTTGGCGGCCTCGGGGGAGAGACCCGGAACCTTCGTCGCGTGATTGTGGAGATTTTGCCGGACCGGGGAGGTGCGGGACGGCCGGGAGGGTAACCGACGCAAATCATCTGGGGAGCGGATCACGCTGGGCGTGCCTTCGCGTCGCCAGTTTCAAGGGAATTCGAACCACTTTGAACGGCCTTGAAAAACGTTGAACCGGCGCGATCCGCGGCTCCGCCTTTCGGGCGCCTTCGCCGCTGCAGCCCCTTGTCGAATACGGAAATCCTGGGGGGCGGCAGTCTAGGGCAGCCGAGAAATACCGATAATCCTGTCCGTCCCCCAATTCGCCGAGGGCGCCGAACCTAGCCAATGGAGTGTCCGCATTGATTCGGGTTACCCTACAATCGGATGATCGACGGAGAAAGGGCGGATCCTAGTCACCCGCCCGCCATCACCGCCCGAAAGCCCGCCTCCGTCAAAATTCGCACTACCGTCTCGCGCTGGTCGCCCTGAATCTCAATCGCACCGTCTTTCACGGTCCCGCCGCAGCCACAGGCGCCGCGCATTTTTTTGCAGAGCTGTTCCTTTTCCGGCAGCCCGATCCCGGTAAATCCGCTCACGGTCGTCACAGTCTTTCCGCCGCGTCCGCCCGTCTCGCGCCGCACCTCAAGTCGGCCGCGATTTTTCTCGGGCGCCGCAGCCTTCGCGCCGCTCCCCGCGTTCGCTGCCAGCCCGCCCGCCGGTCGGGCTGGCGCGCTCGGCAATCCCGCCCCGCTCAAGGACCCAAACGGGTTCTGCCCCAGACCTTGCCCACCATCGGTCGAAATTCTCCCGCTTGAGTTCATCGTCAGAAGGACCTTAC
>CALSBN010000283.1:0-5809 GCA_943373185.1 Opitutus sp. GAS368
TCCCCGGTCCAAAATATCCCGCGATGCCGCACATAAACTTTAGGTTTCAACCTCCGCGCCCCGCAACGGATCCAAATCGCCCGCCGCACCCGCAAAGGTGCGCTCGGCCCGCCAACCCAATTCCCGTTCGATCAACCCGCTGTCGAACCAAGCCGGACCGATGAGCTTCCCGAGGGAGTCCGAGTCGAGCGGACTCCGGCGCCGCCGCACCCGGCCGACCCCGTCCCCCACCCACGCCGCACCCCGCAGCACCGCCACCGGCACGCTGAAACGCACCGGGCGCAGCCCCATCGCCGCCCGAATCGCCTCCAACACGCCCCGGGCGGATAACGGCGCGCCGTCGGTCACGTGAAAAACCCGATTGCGAGCCGCCGCAGCTGTCGCCGCCAACTCCATCGCCGCGCAGAAATCGTCACGATGCACGAGCGACCGTCGCATCCCGGTTTCTGGCAACGGGGGGAACCGCGATTCCGCCACGGCCTCCCACATCCGCGCGAGATTTCCCTTCACCCCCGAGCCATACATCAACGCCGGCCGCACCACGGTGCGGTGCGGCACCGCGTCGGCGTAAAGCACCACGCCCTCGGCCGCCAGTTTCGACCGACCGTAGGGCGTGTCCGGCAACGGCACATCGGACTCGTTTAAACCGCGGTCCCGCCGCTGCTGCCGCTCGCTGAACACCTTGATCGAACTCACAAACACGAAGGCTCGCACGCCGCGCTGTCCTGCCGCCGCGACGAGCCGGCGCGTGCCTTCGACGTTGATGCGCTCGTAGTCCGCCTCATCCGCCGCCGTCTCCGCCAACGCGTGGGCTTTTGCCGCCAGATGAAACACCGTGTCCACCGCCTCGCCCCACTCCGGGACCGGCGCGCCGGAGGCCAGATCACACGAGATGAACCGGTCGTAGTCGTCGCCCGCCCGTTGCCGCGCGAGCGCCAGGACCCGCCAACCATGCGCCCGTAGCCGCCGGCAAAATGTCCGCCCCACAAAACCCGTGGCCCCGGTGACCAACGCCGTTTTCATGCGGTCCCTCCGATGGCCGTCTCGACCTCGTCGGCCCACTGCCCCCGCAGAACATCGCGGCCCAACCCCGCTTCGAGCGCAGACCGGCCCGCCGCCGCTTTGCGGCGCAACTCGGCCGCCGCCTCCGGCAACGCGAGCCGAAGCAACAGGCCTACCAACCCGTCAACGTCGCCGTGCGCGATCCGCCAGCCACAATCGGCCCGGGCGAAAACATCCGTCACATGGCACTGCGCCGGACCGATGAGCAGCACCGGCCGGCTGACGGCGAGCGCCCCGTAGAATTTGCACGGATGCACACAGCCGACCATCGCATCACCCATTGAGACGACGTGGACATCGGCGGCGGAAAGCGAATCGGGAAGGTCCGCGATCGGCTGGTAAGGCAACAACCGCAGATTGCCCAGTTCTCCGCTGCGCAGCGCGGCTTCGAACGGAGCCTTCGCGACGCCGCCTCCGACCAGGGCAAAAACAAAACGCGGATCGTCTTTCAGCCTGCGCGCCGCCGCCAGCAACGTATCGAGCGGGTGCACGAGACTGTGATTGCCGCTATACATCACCACAAATTTTCCGCCGAGCCCGTGCTGTCGGCGGAAGGAATTTTCTCCGGTCGCATTCCGGGCCAAAGCCAACCCCTCGAGCGGCCATGGCGGGATCACGGCGAGCCGGCGCAGGGTCACGCCCTTGCCCTCGAGCCGCCCGGCCATAAATCGATCGAGCACGATGCTCGTCGCGGCCCGCCGGAGCACCCGGGCGTTCGCCCAATCGAAGATCCGCACGGCCAACGAGCCGGGACGGGCCCGCCCGCTGGCCACCGCCTGGTCGGGATTTATATCCATCACCCAATAGACGAGCGGCACCCGCCGCACGGTGGCCACGATCCAGGCGACCGCCCCGGCCATCGGCGGCGAGGTGCTCACCAAAACGGCCCGCAAATCTCCCGCGACCAATCCGCGTCCCAACGCCTGCCCGAGGAAACTCGTCATCCCGCAGAGCCGCACCAAAATCGAGCGTTTGCCGAACGACGACCACCGCAGCCGCCGAATCGCGAGCCCGGGCTGCTCTTCGCGCCGCTCGAAACGCTGCTTTGGATCGTCGTAGCCGCGATCCGCCGTCAGGACCGTTAGGTTCCAGCCCCGGGCGACCAGCGCGCCAGCCGCATCGGCGAGGTATTGCCCCACCGCCGCCGGATCGGGCGGGAAGACTTGCGAGATCAACAAAATCGTGCCGCGCGTTTTCATGGTCGGGCGATTCGTCCGGAGCCTTTTCTCGCGAGCACAGCACCATACGCCGCCTCCATCGCACCCGCCACCGCAGATGCGCTGTAGCGCGCCTCGAGTGCCCGGCGCCGGTCGATCCGCACATCGCCCGCCAAGGGCGCCTGATCGAGCGCCGCCGTCATTTCCGCCTGCCAATCGGCAACAATCCGCGGCACAACCTTCACCCCGGCGACACCGGCCAACTCGCGGTGGCAGCCGACTTCCGGCGACAGCACCAGCCGGGTGCCGCAGGCCAACGCCTCGATCGCGACGTTCCCGAAATTTTCGTTGAGGCTCGGAAACAAAAAAAGTCCGGCCGCGGAGTAGACCGCCGCGAGTTCCGGCGTGTCCAACGGCCCGGTAAAAATCATCCGCTGGCCGAGTCCCGCCGCCACCGCCGCCTCACGCAACAGCACGCCGGTGCCATCTTCATCCGGCCCCGCGAACACCATCCGCCATGGCCGGTTTGCCGGCAGCCCTTTCGCCGCTTCGAGCAGCAAATCGAGCCCCTTTTTGTGATGCAGGCGACCGGAGTTGAGAAAAATCAATTCGTCCGGCGAAATCCCATGACGCATCCGCCACGCCCGTGCCCCGGCGATGTCCGGCCGCCAGGCCTGCAAATCGATGCTGTTGGGCACCACAAATCCCGGCGGGCGCAGCCCCAGCCGGATGCATTCGTCTTGCTCCGCCAAGGCCGTGTAGTGGACGGCCGACGCGTCGTTTATATTGCGGCGCTCCCAACCCCACCAATACACCGCCTTCTTCAGCCATTTTTGGGCAAACGAATAGCCGCTCAACGCCCCGCGCGGCGAAACGACGTAGGGGATGCCCCGCCGCTGGGCTTCCCGGCACGCGGGAACACTCGTCGGCTGCCAAACTCCCGTGACGTGCATGAGATCAAAATCCTTTGCCCGCGCCCGCACGGCCGCCGCCAACGCCGCCGACCGGATGCCCGGCGGACCGTTCAACGGGAAATAATGCACCGTCACACCGTTTCGCATCACCGCCTCGCCGTCCGGCAGATCGTGCCGTTGTTCAAGTCCGAGTTTGGTCGTAAACACCACGACCTGATGACCGCGGGCAACCAGGCCCTCGCAAAGATTCGCCGTGCTGCGCGGCGGCCCGCCCAGTTGCCACGCCGGAGCGTAGCCTGCGGTGCAGTGCAAAATCCGGAGCGGCGGCACCAGCGGGGGAATGTGAACGGAAAAATCCAAATTGAAAATCAGCCCCGCATTGAAACCGGCGCTGAAAGGGCGGCCACCAGTCGGCCGATAAATGCGTTCTGCGTGAAATGAGTCCGGTGTCGCGCCGCCGCACCGGCGCTCAGCCGCGCGTAAGTCTTGGGATTTTGCAGCAACACGAAAAGCCGGTCGGCGAGTTCGCGACTGTCCCGCGGCCGCACCACGTAGCCGGATTCATCGTCGGTGATCACCTCGGGCGTGGCTCCCGCCGCCACCCCCACACACGGCAGCCCGTAAGCCATCGCCTCGGCATAAACCAACCCGAAACCTTCGCCCTCGGAGGCCAGCACAAACACCCGGGCTCCGGCATACTGGGCCGCGAGTTCCGAATCGGAAACCCGGCCCCGAAAATTGATGAACGGCGAAACCGCCTGGCCCGAAACCCAATTCTCCAGGTCAGACCGCGCGTTGCCATCGCCCACCAGTTCCAAGATCGCCGGCACTCCCGCCGCCCTGAGCAACGCGACGGCCTCGACCACCGTTTTGTAGCCTTTGTAGAGATCGGACGGATCCCGATACGCCTCGTAATACTCCGCCTTCGCCATGCGGCCCACGGTGAGCAGCGTGAACACGTCTCCGGGACTAGCGGGTTTCTTCGGATGCGTGTCCAAGGATTCCAGGGGCACACCCAGAGGCGTCACAATCGAAGCAAGCCGGCGTGCCCATGGGTTGTGGTCGAGAAACCGCTGCAACGTATGGTGCGAATTCACCAACAGGCGCGCCGCACCCTGAAGACCCCAGCGCTGTCGTGACCGCAGCGGCTTCCACGCCTCGACCCCGTGGAGGAAGACGACATAAGGCCGGCCCGAGCGGGCGGCCAAAATCCGGGCTACCGGCGACAACCCCAAATGCGAGCAGACGATCGGCATTTCGGGCATCGCTTGCCCCGACCCACCCGCAGCTTGCGGACCCAACAAACGTCGCGGCCGCACGGCCGCCGACCAAAGCATCCGCGAATAACGACGTCCGAAACAGAGTCCTTCGGCCGGCGGACATGACCCTTCGGGATCGTTGGAGGAAAGCACGAACGGCGCGACTCCGGCGATCCGCTCCATCGCCGTCGCCAAAGCTCCGGAGACCCGACCGATTCCATCCAAACGCTGGTCATAGAAACCCGGGCAAATGAGCAACGGTCGCTTCATGATAGTTTCCCCAGAAAGGTCCTCCACTTTTCTGCAATCGCCGCGCGGCCATAGTGCCCACAAGCCGCCGCCCGGGCCGCCCGTTGCCGGGACAACGTTTCCTCCGGATTGCCCAAGAGCCGCCGCACGACGTCCGCGATCTCTTGGCCGAGCCGTTCGGCCCGGCTCGCTTCACTGCGGTCATCCGACTTGTTAGAATTTTCGACCACCCAACCGGCTCCACTCTCATTGACCACTCCGGCCAAGTCGCTTCCCGCCGGGGCCACCGCGATCACCGCGAGCCCCGCCGCCAGCAGCGCGTAGGTTTTGCTGGGCAGACACACTTGGGCGCCTGCGGGCGAGAGGCTGACCAATCCGATCTGCATCCCTCGGACCGCTTGCCGCCACTCCGGCGCCGGTAGGACCGGACCGACCACCACTCCCGTTACTCCCGCCAGCGCAATCAACTGTCCGGCCCGGGCTCCGCCGACGCGAAAATCAAAACGCACCCGGCCCGCCTCCCGCTCGGGCCGCAGCAACCGCACCGCCTCGACCAAGGGTGCCGCGTCGTGCATCCGGCCAAGTTGGCCGCCGTAATGCAACGTGAGCGTCTCCGTCTTTAAATCGACGGTCGGGGCGAAGAGCGACTCATCGGCGGCCACGTCGATCACGGCGGAAACCGCGGTCCGACCATGCCTTTCTTCTGCGTGCCGTTGCAAAGCCGTGCCCAGATAAACGGCGCCGGAGCAATCGCGTTGCGCCGTGCGGATCAAACCGGCAATCAGCCGCGACCGCCACCCGTTGCGCTGGATGACCCCCGCCGCCTCAAGCGCGTCCGGATACAAATCGAAGACATGGTGAACCACCGCACGCCCCCGCCAACGACCGAACCGCACCGCCAGCGCCGGAGCGAAAAAAGGATTGGTGGTGACCACAAATATAGTTCCCCGAGGGGAGCAGAGCAGCCGCAGCAGCAAGCGGGACGGGTGCCCGACCCAGCCGACGAACCGCAACCGAAGCCGCTCGATAACACCGCCGGCCGACCATCGCCGATAGCGCTCTTCCGAAACCGAACTGAGGATCACGGTGCCGGGCCCGATCCCGGCAGCGATGCTCTCGATCAGGTCCGAATGCACGCTGCTCGAGAGCACGATCATCGCCGGGTGAC
>CALSBN010000284.1:0-5797 GCA_943373185.1 Opitutus sp. GAS368
ACGCCGCGGAGAGGCGTCCCTACCATCGTTTGGCGCCCCCCACGTTTTAGTTTGGCGCGTCCGCCGCGCCGCGCTTCATCACGACCCTCGATATGCCCATGCGCTTCTCCATCCTCGGTTCCGGCAGCTCGGGCAATGCTGCCCTGCTCGTCACCGAGGGCGCGCGCATCCTCATCGACGCCGGTTTCTCCGCCCGAAAGCTCGAACAACTGCTCGCCGCCGCGGGCGAATCGCTCGCGCGCATCGACGCGATTTTTCTCACGCACGAACACGGCGACCACGCTGCCGGCATCGAGGGCCTCAAGAGATTCCCGCACCTCCGCATCTTCGCGAACCCCGCCACCGCCCGCGCCGTGCAGGCCAAACTCGACGCGACCCACAAACCCGACTGGCAACTCTTCGAAACCGGCGCCCGCTTCCGCTTCCGCGACCTCGAGATCGACAGCTTCTCCGTCCCCCACGACGCCCACGATCCCGTCGGCTTCCGCTTCACCGCCGGCCGGGACGACGACTTATTTTCCCCGCGCCGCTCCCTCGTCTTTCTCACCGACCTCGGCCACGCCCCGCAGCACATCCGCGAACACCTGCGCGCCTGCGACGTCGTCGTCGTCGAAGCCAACCACTGCTCCGAATTGCTCAAGGCCGACCACAAGCGCCCGTGGTCCACCAAGCAGCGCATCGCCGGCCGCCACGGCCATCTCTCCAACGAGGCCGTGCGCGAGCTCCTCGCTTCCGTTGCGAGCCCGTCGTGGCGCCGGATTTACCTCACGCACCTCTCCCGTGACTGCAATTCCCGCGCCGCCATCGAGACCGCCCTCGCCCACGTCCGCGCCACGCTCACGACGTGCGAATTCGCCATCGTCGGCGCCGACGAAAGCACGCCGTTCTACGAGCTCTAAAACGCTTCCTTCGACTTGGTTCGCGACGCCGCCGAGCGTCACCGGATTGTTTAACAGGCGACACTTCTCAGGCTGGCCAGCGGCCCGGCAATTGCTTGGATAGCCGTCGAATGACCACATCGCCGTCGACCGCCGTTCCGTCCGCCCCTCTCCGTCGCACCAAGATCATCATCACCCTCGGGCCCGCGACCGAGAGCGAGGAGATGCTGACAAAAATCATTATGGGCGGCGCCGACATCATCCGGCTGAATATGGCCCACGCCAAACACGACTGGACGCGCACCGTCATCCGCCGCATCCGCGCGGTGAGCGCCCGGATCGGTCGCGAGGTCGCCATCATGATGGACATCAAGGGCCCCGAAATCCGCACCGGCGACCTCGAGGTGCCCATCGAACTCAAGGCCGGCGAAATCTTCGACTTCACCGTCAAACCCGGCGCCGATGGCAACCGTTCTGAGGAAATCCGCTCCGTCGACGTCAACTACCAGGACCTCGTCAACGATATCGCCGTCGGCGACACCGTCCTCGTGGACAACGGTCTCATCCGCCTTGAGGTCCTGACCAAAGACCATGCCCGCATCCGCTGCCGCGTTCTCATCCCCGGCGAGCTCAAATCCAAGCGCCACATCAACCTCCCCGGCGTCACCGTCAATTTGCCGTCGTTCACCGAAAAGGACCGCGCCGACTCCGACGTCGGCCTCGAGGAAGGCATCGACTTTCTCGCGCTCTCCTTCGTGCGCTCCGCCGCCGACATCGCCCTGCTCCGCGCCTACCTTGCCGGGAAAAAATCCCTCGTCCGCATCATCGCCAAGATCGAGGACCAGTCCGCCATCACCAACCTCAACGAGATCGTGACCGCCACCGATTCCATTATGGTGGCCCGCGGCGACCTCGGCATCGAGTGCCCGTTTGAGGAATTGCCCGTCATCCAGCGGCGCGCCGTGCAGTCCTGCATCGCGCAGGGCAAGCCCGTCATCATCGCCACCCACATGCTGGAATCGATGATCACCCAGCCCGTGCCCACGCGCGCCGAGATCACCGATGTCGCCAACGCCGTCTACGAACAGGCCGACTGCGTCATGCTCTCCGGCGAGACCACGATCGGCAAATACCCCCTCGATTGCGTGCAGATGCTCGACAAAATTTCCCGCCGCATCGAACGCGAGGAAGGCCCTGCCCTCCGCGAGACCGCCGTGTTCACCTCGGAGCGCATGAAGATGCTGCACTCCGCCGTCGTCCTCGCCAACGAGCTCCCGCGTTCAAAGCTGCTCACCTTTACCCGCCACGGCTTCATGGCCCACGGTCTCGCCGCGCTGCGCCCCGTGCATTCGCCGATTCTGGCGTTCACCCCGCATCTGCCGCTCCTGCGCCAGCTCCGCCTCCTCCGCGCCGTCGAGCCCTACCTCCTGCCGCTGTCTTCGGAGCCCGACGTCACCATCGAGAACGCGATCATCACCCTGCGCCGCCTCGGCCACGTTGTCACTGGCGACAAAATCATCGTCGTCACCGACATCGTTTCCCAAGACCGCCTCGTCGATGCCATCCAGCTCCGCACGATCCGGTAATCCGCTGACGGATCCGAACCGCAATGAGCCGGGTTCGGAAAAAAATTCCTAAAGTGCCGCCGGGCTCCCCGTTCGTTGCAAAAAATTGTCGCCGCCGGGTTACTTCTTTGTTCCGTTCGCGTCTCGATTCGCCGTGACCCGGGTTTTCGCGTCCGGTCTTTGATTTTCCCTCACTTCACTTGGTTAAGTGCCGATTCAGCCCCATCGCCCATGCTCCGCTCCCCCTTCAATCCGATCCGCCTCGTTCTCGCCGGCTTCGTCCTCGCCGTCCTCGCCTCGTCCCTCCACGCCCAAGAGACGCGCCTCTCCAGTCTCGCCACGCGCGCCCAGGTCGGCACCGACGCCAACCAGCTTTTCACGGGCTTTGTCGTCGGCCCCGGTGCCGCCCGCACCGTGTTGATCCGCGCCGCCGGGCCCACCCTCTCCGGGGCGCCCTACAATCTCGGTAGCGCCGTCCTCGCCGATCCGTTGCTCGTTTTGTATAACGGCGCCAACGTCGAGGTCGCGCGCAACGACAACTGGGGCACCGCCATCGGCACCACGACCCCCGCCACCACCGCCACGTTCAGTTCGCTCGGCGCGTTTCAATTTTCCTCCGCCACTTCCCGCGACGCCGCCCTGGTCGTCACCCTGCCGTCCGGCGCCTATTCGGCCAGCGTCAGCGGAGTCGGCAACACCTCCGGCATCGCCATCATCGAGGTTTACGAAATCGGCACCGCTCCCGGCTCCACCCGTCTCACCAGCCTTTCCTCGCGCGCCTTCGTCGGCACCGGCGCCGCCGTCACGATCCCCGGCATCAACATCTCCGCCGGCGCCGGCACGCGCCGCTTGCTGATCCGCGCCGCCGGTCCTGCGCTCGCCCCACCGCCCTTCAACATCGCCGGCGCCCTCGCCGATCCCACGCTCTCCGTCACCAATCCCGGCAATACGATCACCTACGCTTCCAACAACGACTGGATGGTCCCCACCGGCCCCAATCCCGCCGCCGCTACCACCGTCGCCACTGCCATCGCCAACTTCACCGGCTACCCGTTTGCCGCCAACAGCCGCGACTCCGCCGTCCTCGTCGAACTCGCCCCCGGCGCCTACACCGTGCAGGTGAGCGGCGTCGGCAACACCACCGGCGTCGCCCTCGTCGAGATTTACGACATCACGCCCGCCACCGCTTCGGTCGTCAGCGTCACCGCCTCCAAAGCCACCTCCGACGAATCCGGCTCCAACCCCGGTGAATTCACGTTTTCCCGCACCGGTGATGCCCTCACGGCTCTCACCGTCGCCTACACCGTCGGCGGCTCCGCCATCAACGGCTTCGACTATCCGTTTCTCTCCGGGTCGGTGACGTTCCCCGCCGGCACGAACACCGTGCGCATCCCGCTCTCGCCCAATCCCGACGTGCAGAACGAGGGTAACGATACCGTGGTCGTCACCGTCGCAGCCGGTCTCTCCTACACCGCGTCCTCCACGTCCGCCACCATCACGATCGCCGACAGCCCGTCCACGCTCTATCTCGCTTCGATCCGCCCCACCACGACGGCCACCGGCGGCTCCACCGCTTCCGGCACCGCCACGATTTTGCTCAGCTCCAGCGGCACGCTCGCCGCCGTGAATGTCTCCTCGTCCAACCTCAGCTCCGCCGTCACCAACGCGTATCTCGTCCTCGGGCCCAACGAAGATTTCGTCTTCAACCTCGGCACCGCCAGCCAGGTCAACGGCGCCCAATGGACCTTCGCCCCCACCGGCCAGCACACCACCGCCGCCATGCTCGCCGCGCTGCAATCCGGCAACATCGCGGTCCGCCTCGACACCGCCCGCTTCCCCACCGGTGAGGTCAAAGGCGCCTTCATCATCGGCTCGGGCTCCCAAGCCTTCGTCGCCCCCGCCGCCCCGCCGGCTGTCGCCCTGACCGGCGTCACCGCCACCGACGCCGCCCGCTTCCTCACCCAAGCCACTTTCGGCCCGAAGAAATCCGAGATCGACGCCCTCACCGGCGGCAACCTCGACACGTGGATCACCGCCCAAATCGCCCTTCCTTACACTTCTCACCAAGCCGCCGTGATCGCCGACCGCACCACCTTCGGCGGCAGCGGCAGCTTCACCAATTGGAACGCGATCCACCCGCCCAACCGCCAATCCGCGTGGTTCAAGAACGCCCTCACCGCGCCGGACCAGCTCCGCCAACGCGTCGCGTTCGCCCTCAGCCAGATTCTCGTCATCTCCGATGTGAGCCTCGGCGGCGACAACCAGACCGAGCCCGTCTCACACTACTACGATGTCCTCGGCAACGGCGCCTTCGGCAACTTCCGCACCTTGCTCGAAACCGTCACGCTGCACCCGATGATGGGCAATTACCTCAGCTCACTCCGCAACAGCAAAGCCGATCCCGTCGCCGGCACCACGCCCGATGAAAACTACGCCCGCGAGATCATGCAGCTCTTCACCATCGGCCTGTCGCAACTCCAGCCCGACGGCACTCTGGCCCTTGGCGCCGACGGACTCCCCGTCGCCACCTACAATCAGACCACAATCACCGAAATGGCCAAGGTCTTCACCGGCTGGGCCTACTCCGGCACCACCAATTTCCGCACCGGCGGCGGCGGCACAGCTTCGCTCATGACCCCGATGGCGCTCTTCCCCGCGTTCCACGACGACGGCATCAAAAATCTCGCCCCCGTCCTCGCCACGCCGATCCCGGCCGCACAGGGCGGCGTGCGCGATCTTCAGCTCACCCTCGACGCCCTGTTCACCCACCCCAACACCGCCCCGTTCATCTCGAAGCAACTCATCCAGCGCCTCGTGACGAGCAACCCAAGTCCCGCCTACGTTTACCGCGTGGCCCAAAAGTTCGTTAACAACGGCTCCGGCACCCGCGGCGATCTCGGCGCCGTCGTCCGCGCCATCCTCACCGACCACGAGGCCCGCTCCCCCGTCGTCGCCGCCAATCCGTCCTTCGGCAAACTCAAGGAGCCGCTCCTCCGCCTCACCGGCCTCCTACGCTCCTTCAACGCCTCCTCCACCAGCGGCCGCTTCCTCGGTTATCGACACACGGTCGACGGCGTGCCGATCACCAGCGCGACTCCACGCCCCGCCACCGCCACGCAGATCAACCAGGCGCCCAATGCGTTCTCGGCGACCCGCTTTGACGGCGTCCAAACCAGCCTCGCCCAAGCCGCGATGCGCTCGCCCACCGTCTTCAATTTCTACCGTCCCGACTACGTCCTGCCCGGCCCCCTCGCCACCGCCGGCCTTGTCGCTCCCGAGTTCGAAATCACCGACGACAACTTCGCCATCAGCGTCCCCAACGCCCTGCGCACCTACGTCAACGCGACCATCCCC
>CALSBN010000285.1:0-5791 GCA_943373185.1 Opitutus sp. GAS368
CGGGATGATTGGACACCTTCTTTTCGACGTGGCCCATGAAGGCTGACGTCTTGCGGCGCCAACTCGGCGCAACGGCTCCGGTGAGCGTAGTGCCTGGTGAATGCTTGAGCGGCACAATCGCGCCGGTGAGCGGCAGACGAACAAAGCCCTTAGGAACGTCGTCGCCGCTCATGATTCCTTTCGATAGAGCAACGATGTATTCTTGTAGCGATGATCGAACATCGCGGTCCCGGCCAAGATATGGCGGAAAAGCGCGGTGGTCGCACGAGCGTCTGAATCGGATACGGCCGTAATCTGAGCGAATTCCGTTGTCGCGTGCGTCGGCGGCTCCAGTTCGAACGGGATGAGGTGAAGCACCGCCGCATCACAGCACGGCAGTGCATTATCCCGTGACTCTGGGTCGGTGGATACGATAAACCCGCGACCAGACTTCTTGCTGGAGGCGGCGGTCGGTTTTCTCACATCCCTAACCTTGGCCCCTTCATCGAACGCGCGACGAACGAAGTGTGGTATTCTCTCAAGGTTGCTCGCGGTGGCACTCATGGACCGGGGTTCAAATACGCGATCTCATCGCCGCCAAGGAATCGGTCGTGAATCACTGCAATCTGCGACTTCGGCAGTGTCCGAGTATGCGCCTGACCTAAGCCGTCAAGGTATTCGAGGAACGTGAAATCGTCCACCGTGGAATCGACGAGGAGCATGATATGCCACCCAGGACCGCCGAACGGTTCATTGGCGATTGATACAAGCAGCGGTTGTTGTGCGGCCACCCGTTCCTCCATGCGACGGACTTTGGCCGCACCTTCTCCCTTTTTGAAAAATTCGCAGGTGAAATTGAGTGCCGAGTATCGGACCTTGACGGCGTTCGCCACTGAAACGAAGTGATTGCGCGGTGCGGTGCTGGTGTTCAGATCTAGGTCGAATTCCTCCTGAAATCGGGTGAAGTCCACCTCCGTTCTACCTGCCGCGCGCAAAATCATCTCATAACCGGTCGGGATACAGCCGGTCGAGAGATGCCGCTGTGTGACTGCAAATTTCTGCCAATCCGGAAATGCACTCATGGGGTTTGCAAGGTGATCTTGGCGCGCGCTACTGCACCGAGCGAGTATCGAATCAGGGGCTTTCCGCATACTGCCCCTTGGCCCGACACGGACCACGGCGCCATGGTATGATATTTGTAGAATCCGGACCCAGGCGCCTTTCGCCCTAGTCGCTCGCGCCGAAGAACTGTGCCGGACGCCGTTCCAAAGCCTCACAAAATTGTGGGAAGGAGTGCCGATTGAAGGACGAGAAATGGGTAGTTCCGCTTCCTCCGAAGAGCTGGAAGATTTGAACGGTGATTGAAATCGACCGCGAATTTCGCGAATTTCAGGGCGAGAAAAAACGGCTGACGCGAACCATCGCCGAGATCGTTCAAATCGCTGAGAATCATTTGTGCCTATTTTGCAGCGAGTTAGCTAAACCTTTGACCGGACCGTGAGACGGTTCGCGTCAGATTCACACTGGCTGCCCGACATGGATTCGAACCATGACTAGGTGAGTCAAAGTCACCTGTGCTGCCATTACACCATCAGGCATCAAAACAGTGGAAGGAAAACACTGCTACTCACTCCCGCTCGGTCAAGGGCGGAAACGATTTTGGCGCAGGTTGCCTCTCAACCGAGCGCCGCGCGCAGGCGCATCAGCTCGGCTTGCTTGGCTTTCTGGTCGGCGAGTTGCTTGCGCGCACCCTCCAAAACCGCCGGAGGCGCCTTGCTGACAAACGCTTCGTTGCCCAGTCGCGCCTCCGTGCCGGCAATATGTTTGGCGATGGCCTCGAGTTCCTTCGTGAGGCGCACCTTCTCGGCGGCGGCATCCACGGTGCTCGCAAGATCTAGGTAGAGCGTGCCAAGCGTCGTCACCACCGCGGGCGCGCCCTCCACCACCTCTTGCCGGACAAACTCGGCCGCCCCGGCCATCCGCATAAGCTTGGCGAGATTTCCCTCTAGAATCGCCCACGCGGCGTCACCCGTCTTGACGAGGAAACGCACGTCGCGACGGCTGGCGAGGTTGTGCTCGGCCTTTAGTGCCCGGGCTTGGGAGACAAACATCTTCACACTCGCCACCGTCGAAGCCTGACGTTGGTCGAGGCGCACGCCCATCGAGCCGATGCTCAACATGCAGTGTGATGCGTCTTCGATTCTGGCATCACGCATCAAGAAAGTCCCGGGTGCACCGTAGCCCAGAAGCGCCCACAATTCTTCGGTGATAAACGGAATCACCGGATGCAAAAGCAACAGGGTCTGCCGCAGCACAAGGTCCTGGATGGCGAGGCAGTTCGGCTTTGTATCCGGCGAAAGGAGTTTCGATTTCGAGACTTCCACATACCAGTCGCAAAAATCATTCCAGAAAAAACCATATAACGCCTGCACCGCCGCGCTGAACTCAAACTGGCTGAAGCAGCGGTCCACATCGCGCGTGATCACCAACAGTCGTTCCAAGATCGCGTGGTCGTCAGCGTCAAATTTTGTCCCGTCAAGGCGCGACGAAATCGCCAGCGTTGAAGAGTTGTCGCCCATCTCCCCGCTCATCTGCCGGAATCGGCAGGCGTTCCACAGCTTGTTGCAGAAATTTTTTCCACCTTCGATGCGGTCTTCCTGGAAGCGGATATCCTGCCCCGCCGGCGCGATTGAGATAATGCCGAAGCGCAGGCCGTCCGCGCCGTAGGTGTTGATCAGATCGAGCGGGTCGGGCGAATTGCCGAGCGACTTCGACATCTTCCGGCCCTGCTGATCGCGGATGATCCCGGTGAAATAGACGTCTCTGAAAGGAATCCGGTTCTCCAGCGGCTCGCCTTCATGCGTGAATTCCAGCCCGGCCATGATCATGCGTGCGACCCAGAAGAAAATGATGTCCGGTCCGGTCACCAGCGTGCTGGTGGGATAGAAATAATCGTAGCCCGCGGCACGCATCTTGTCTTTGTCGGGCCAGCCGAGCGTGGCAAACGGCCAGAGCCAAGACGACGCCCATGTATCCAGCACGTCGTCTTCTTGCTCCCAATTCTCCGGGTCCGCCGGACCTGCCAGCGAGATGTGGACTTTGGCGGTGTCGCGCAGATCGGCCTCGGTGAGCGACTCTTTGTCGACGCCTTTCCGATACCACACCGGAATGCGATGACCCCACCAAAGCTGGCGGCTGATACACCAGTCTTGGATGTTCTCCAGCCAGTGCAGGTAGACTTTGCTCCACCGCTCGGGGTGAAACTTGATGTGGCCGTCACGCACCGCCGCCCTCGCCTCTTCGACCCGCGGGTAGCGCAGCCACCATTGCCAAGTCAGGCGTGGCTCGATCGGCACATCGGCGCGTTCCGAGTATCCGACGTTGTTGGCGTAGGCTTCCTCGGCGAGCAGCGCGCCGGACTCCTTCAGGATTTCCGCGGCTTTCTTGCGTCCGGCAAAACGGTCGAGTCCGGCGAGTTCGGGACCGGCGAGCGCGTTGAGCGATCCGTCGGCGTTCAGCACGTCGATCACCGGAAGCTTGTGCCGGGAGCCGACCTCGAAATCGACCTTGTCGTGGGCCGGCGTGATCTTGAGCGCGCCCGAACCAAATTCCTTGTCCACCGCCGCATCCGCGATGATCGGGATCGCGGCCCGATTGAGCGGTCGCCAAACCGATTTTCCGATCAAAGCCGTGTAACGCGGATCGTCCGGATGCACCGCGATCGCGACGTCGCCCGGGATGGTTTCGGGCCGGGTCGTTTTCACTTCGATAAACGTGCCGGGAGACTCGGTCAGCTCGTAGCGCACGCGGTAGATAAGGCCGTTTACCGGCTTCATGATGACTTCTTCGTCGGAGAGCGCCGTCTGCGACGCGGGACACCAGTTCACCATGCGTTTGCCGCGGTAAATGTTTCCCCGCTCAAAGAGCTTCACGAAGACACCAAGCACCGCCTGCGAGTAATGCGGATCCATCGTGAACTGCGTGCGATCCCAATCACACGAGGCCCCGAGCCGGCGAAGTTGCTCGAGGATAATGCCGCCCTTCTCCTCGCGCCACTCCCAGACTTTCTCGACGAACTTTTCTCGGCCAAAATCATGCCGTGTCTTCTTTTCCTTCCGCAGCTGGCGCTCGACCACGGTCTGCGTGGCGATACCGGCGTGATCGGTGCCCGGAAGCCACATCGCGGAGCGACCCTCAAGCCGCGCCCGGCGGATAAGTATGTCCTGAATCGTGTTGTTGAGCACGTGCCCCATCGTGAGCACGCCGGTGACATTTGGCGGGGGAATCGCGATGCTGTAAGCCGAGGCATCCGGCGTCACTTTGCCCGCGAAGCAGCCGGCCTGCTGCCAGGCGGCATACCACTTTTGCTCAACGTCCCGGGATTCGTAGCTCTTGGTGATTTCGGCCATGGTGCGGTGCGGTTTTTAAACTCCCTACAAGGTCGGTCGCCTCAGAGGCGGGCAATGCCGTTTTTTGCAGCTCCGATTTTCGCGCTTTGCGACATCCTCGTTTCCGTCCCAATGTCCGCGGTTACATGCCGCATCACACTCCTGAAACCGACCGTGAGATATTCGCTTTCACCGGCGATGTGCCGGCGGCGGAGCGACTCGCGGCCGCCAAAGCCTACTTAAAGACCGAACTGACGGCCCTGCGAATCCTCCACAACGCCGGCGCCACCGGCCTTACCGTCGTCCGCGCCCGTTCGGCTTCGCTCGACGAGTTGTTGCGCGCCCTCTTCGACTACGCCGTCGCGTCCTTCACCCGCACCCACGGTCCGTTGCCCATGCCCGTGGCCTTGCTTGCGCTGGGCGGTTATGGCCGCGGCGAACTCGCCCCGTGGAGCGACATCGACGTGATGTTTCTTTTCCCGGCCAAGACCAAGCCCGCCGCCGCCAAACCCCTGCAGGAACACCTCACCCAGGAAATTCTCTACCTCCTCTGGGATTGCGGGCTCAAAGTCGGCCATTCCACCCGCACGCTTGACGAGGTGTTCGTCGAAGCGCGCAAAGACATCCAGACCAAGACCGCCCTGCTCGAGGCCCGCGGCATCGCCGGCTCCACCGCGTTGGCGGATACGTTTACCCAGACCTATCGGAATTTCTACACCAGCGAGGATCCCAAGGCTTACATCCTCTCGCGCCTCGACGACCAGGCCAACCGGCGCGCGAAGTTCGCCGACACCGTCTTCAACCAGGAGCCCGATGTGAAGAACGGAGTCGGCGGGCTGCGCGACTTTCAAAACACGGTCTGGATGGCCCGGGTGAAATTGGGCATCGCGACCTTCTCCGATCTCTCGGCGCAGAGTTACCTCAAGCCCGCCGATGTTGAGGCCGCCCAAAGAGCCCACGAGTTCCTCTTGCGCGTGCGGAACGAGCTTCACTTCCTGAGCCCGCGCCCGACCGATACCCTTTCGCTCGATACCCAACCGCGGATCGCCGAAAACCTCGGCTACACCGAGCCGGACATGCTCCTCCGACTCGAGCGTTTCATGCAGGACTATTACCGGGCGGCGCAGACTATTTTCCGCGTCTCCAAACTCGTCGAGAGCCGCCTCGCCCTCAGCATCGGACGCGGACCGGACCACACCCCCGGTTCCATCCGCGAGTCCCTCCGCATTTCCCGTTTCTCCCGGGCCAAGCGCCTCGACGGCTTCATCGTGCGGGGACGCGAACTCGCCGCCGAATCACCCGAGGTCTTTAGCGCCGACCCTGTCCGCCTGATCCGGGTCTTCCGCCACAGCCAGCAACTCGACTGCGCCCTCGACCTCCACTTGCGCGAGCTCATTCGCGAATCTCTGCCCCATCTCACGCCG